>NZ_CALJ01000101.1 GCF_000308315.1 Legionella tunisiensis
TGATGAGCTATTAATTAATGACCTTAATGATCCAGCGCTCTATGATTTTTTGATTAATGAATCTGCCAGTGCCTTTTTATTTACTGGTGGCGGTATTGTTCCAGCGAAGTTATTAGAAATTGCTACTCATAAATTCATCCATATACATCCGGGGTATTTACCCGATTTTAGAGGAGCTGATTGTACTTTATGGTCTTCATTCTTGACTGGCCAAACTTCTGCCTCCTGTTTTTATATGAGTCCAGGAATTGACGATGGGGATGTCATATTAGCCAAATGGCTGCCTAAGCCGATTTTAAAAGAAGAGTTTAAATCGATAGAAACCAAAACTCAGTATAGATTTATTTATTCATTTGTTGATCCTTGGGTTCGTTCTTTTGTTTTACGAGAACTTGTAAGTTCTTATACTGATTTTTTGTCAATAAATGCAGTTCAACAACAAAACGATGGAACCATGTACTATTTTATGCATGAGAAAATGAAAGCGTTAGTATTTAATATGCTTTAGTATTGCGATAGTTGGCTTATATTGTTAAACGCTATTATATCTTCCTATCAATAAAAATAGACAACTATTCCGATAGTATTTCCCCACACTAACAATGGGGAAATAGAGATTGAGGCGACAAAAATTGATGAAATTTGCTCCACACGATTATTTTTTCTAGCTATCAGGTAATACCTATTTTTATCTAAAAATCCTTTCAGATTTAGATTAGGTTTTTCTTCTATAATAAAATATTTTTCTATTATACAAATCGTTTGATTGAGCTTTTCTATTGGTTCAATTTCGGGGGGATGAGACTCAAAGATAACTTGCCCCTCATCAGTTAAAAGATGCGCTATTTTTCGAAAATAGGAATCGACGCTCTGCTTTGTATTTCCATCATAGGTACAGTGATTTGCCAAAGATAAGATAATATCAAACTGGCTATTATTTTCTGGATAATCTTCAAAAGTTCCTGATATCAACTCAACGTTCGTAATATTCAGATAGTTTTTTACGGCTAGTCCCGTTGAGACCAGATAATCATTAATTTCGATGCCAATACCATTTTTTATATATTGAGATAGAGATAAAAGTAAAAATCCTGAGTTTGATCCAATATCCAGTACTGTTTTATTAGCAACTCTTTGCGCTAAGCCCAACTGTTCAATTCTATCTTCAGTATTTCTGTGGCCTGATAAATTAATTCTTCGCATGGATTGGTAATAATAGCCATTTCCATAATCATAAGAATCATAATTCATTCTCATTTCAGATCTTATTAGTTCTAACTTGGCATGCAACTCCCAAAGCTTTTCGTCACGTGATCTTAATACGCTAAGATAGTCTTTTAGCTTATTTCTTACTGATAACCTGTCCAAGGCTCTTGGAATGGTAAAAGATTTAAACATCTCTTTTAACCATTGTATCGAACTTTTCCTACTGTATATTAAGTCCATTCATTCTTTCCTAGAAATACTACATAAAACTGAGCTAATAATGGCCATGTAAATGACACTCAGAGAGGCTGAACACTCGGTATTTTGGTCCAAAGCCTTAGGCATTATAAATCAATGACTCATAGAGTCAAAACTCCTAAAACCACATGGAGCTACCTGAAATCAGTAGGCAGACCCGAAAATTACAGTAATATTTTTAATAAGTTAGTTATCATTTCTTTGGCTCGGCGTAACGGAGCTTGATTTTAGTGGGTTAGATTCCGCTTTAGATTTAGAAAGGCGACTCCGAAGTACCGCGAAAAAATTTCCTCTGGGCTGTTTTCTAGCTAACAAAAGGCCACAACGATTCTTATCTTTTCACATTAATTCAAATCAGCTATCATACTCCACGTTGGATAAGAATTTGGGCAAAACTCGAATCCTTATTATTTATATTATTTGAAATCAATAGGTAGCTATCAGGTTCGACTCCGTCCCTGGGCACCATCTATTATCATCTCAGAATGCGATATATAGTCATTGGTAATTTCGGAAATCATTCATTGGCTGCAATGCAGGCTTTGCTTGAGAAAACCTAACAGAAATTCACTTTGTGTATGTGGAAACAGGGTGGGCTTCTTCTTCTTGGGTAACGAGAG
>NZ_CALJ01000100.1 GCF_000308315.1 Legionella tunisiensis
TATATGACTACATTTTTGCAATTACTAATAAATGAAGGCTGGAAAGTGAAACCAGTCGACGTTGAAAATGGATGGTTAGAGATTGATTCTATTCGCGATTTATCCGTATATGAATCATTGGCGCAGGAAGGCAACTTAGCAAAGTATTACAAAATGGAATTATAATGAAATTCATTAGATATCTAAATAATTTAATTCGTTTATTTCAGCTATCCAAAGCGCATAGGCAAGTTGTTTTTTACTCAGAAGGAAGAAATTACTGGACTCATTTAGAGAGTTTAGTAAATGAGTTATTGAACACTACCGAAATAAATATATGTTATATTTCCTCGGGGAGTGATGATCCCGGCTTAAATTTGAAACACCCAAGGTATAACGCATTTATTACCGATGAAGGTTTTTTTAGAAACTGGTTGTTTGCAAACATTGAGACTGATGTATTGATTATGACCATGCCAGATTTGCATCAATTTCAAGTGAAGCGCTCAAAATATCCTGTCCATTATATATATGTACAGCATTCTCTTGTAAGCCTTCATATGGCATACCGCAAAGGTGCATTTGATTATTTTGATACTATATTCTGTGCTGGACCCCACCATTATGATGAAATCAGAGCGATGGAAACCCAATATAATCTACCTGGTAAAAATCTGGTTAAATATGGTTATCCAAGATTAGACTCAATTAAAGCTGAATATAAAAACAGCTTGAAAGAACTTAAACGAGATAAAAATACACTTCACGCGCTGTTGGCTCCTTCTTGGGGAAGTTATGGAACTATTGAATCTGGTCTCGGTCTTAAAATTGTTGATAGTTTAATAATGAAAAATATTAAAGTTACGCTAAGACCTCATCCGCAAACTGTTAAATTCGCTAGAAAAAAGTAATGGAAATAATAGATAAATATAAATCAAGCGCACTATTCGATTATGAATCCAATATGTCTACTCAGACTTCCTTGCTTGAATCAGATTTTATGATTAGTGATTGGTCCGGTGCGGCATTGGATTACGCTCTGGCATTAAATAAACCAATTGTATTTTTGGATGTTCCGAAAAAAATTAATAATCCTGACTATAACTCTCTTGGTATTGAACCGATAGAAGAGAGCCTGAGAAATACTATTGGGATAATAACTCTAGATTATGATAATTTTATAGACTCACTTGATTTTGAACCCAAATTAATCTATCAGATTATGTTTATAACGAACTTGAATCAGCGCAACATGGAACAAATTATATAAAAAATTTATTAAATAAAAAAGCAGTTGATAATCTAAGTCATGTATAAAAAATTATCTCACAAGCTCTTTGTTCTTGGCTTTATACCAGTTCTAATATTTTTAATGTTTTTTTCAAAAATATTTACAAATGAGAAGCAAAGCAATATCAAAATCAGGGAAACTACCTTCTATGGCCTTGCTTCATACTATAACAATAGTAGGTATTATTTATTTGATGGTAATGAAGTATTCCCAGTTGAAGAACATGAGAAGCTAGATTTGAATAAATCTCTATCATTTTTGAAAGCAAATAGACTTAATGTCAATGTGATAAAAATTGATGGTTTACAATCACCTTTATATAAAGAAGTTTTTCAGCCGAACAACGCAAATCGTTTTGATAAGTTAGGTCAGCCAGATAAAGTAGTAAAGAATGAAGATCTAGGGTTAATTTCTGAAAAGTTGCAAAAACTAAAATATATTCATTTATGGTCACCTTTGGCATCTCTTTGTTTAACCATAGAGCGATTTCTAATTGATATTCATAATTTCTTATGTGTGAATTGGGGCGTGGCTATTATAATTTTATGCATCATAATTAAATTATTTACTTTGCCTATCTCTTTATTAACTTTATATTTTCAACGTCAAGTCAGCCAAATTCAATCGAAACTTAACCCAATAATTTTAGATATTAAATCAAAATATGATGGGGAACAGGCTCATAATTTAATTATGAGCGCGCATAAAGATTTGGGCATAACACCATTTTATTCTTTAAAACCAATGATTGGCTCGCTGGTACAAATACCCATATTGATTGCGGTATTTAATGTATTAGGGGTGATGTCTCAATTTGATGGGGAAGAATTTTTATGGATTAATAATTTAGCTTACCCGGATTCTATTTTTATTTTGCCATTTTATTTACCAGGCTTGGGTAACACTGTTAATTTATTGCCCGTCATTATGACATTAATAACCATTTTTTCTACGACTATTTTTAGGAATAAACATTTAGATTTAAGAGAGTTGAGGAAACAAAAAGAAATCTCTATTTGATGGGAACTGTTTTTTATTTATTTTATCCATTTCCCGCTGCCATGGTTTTGTACTGGACAGTAGCTAATATTCTACAAACAATACAAGAACAATTAATTAGAGTTTAAAATTATGAATGTTTCGGAAATTATTGATGCGTTAATAGAACAAATTGTTATAAATTTAAATGGTCCTACTTTAAAAAAGATGCTTTTGATATGGAACTAATTGCCTATCAATTAGCGGTCATAAAAATTGGGAGGAGTTAGAATTTGAACACATTAAATTTATACTTAAAAAATTAATGTGGGAAGAAAGCTATTTTCAACTTATGATAAAAGCGGTCGAAAATCAACGGATAACGAGCTTAATAAACCCTACTTAGAGTTGATTGTTCTGGTTATAACTAAATATATTTTTCTATATAGTATTACTTCTAAAAGTAGTTTTTTAGAAACATTAATAGTCTATACAAAATTCTTGATATACATTCTCCAGAATGGTT
>NZ_CALJ01000099.1 GCF_000308315.1 Legionella tunisiensis
ATCTGCAGCAGATGGGAACTATTACTATAGATTTTATTGCTGAAAGTGAAATCAATAATAACCCTTTTTTGCCCCAACGATTATCAAATACAGCAGTTGGCAGATTATATTGATCAATTACGTCGCCAGGGTGATTCAGTCGGTGCCCGGATTGTTGTCATGGCTCGTGGTGTTCCTGTGGGGCTTGGTGATCCGGTCTTTGACAAGCTCGATGCGACGCTTGCCTATGCTATGATGTCGATTAACGCAGTTAAAGGCGTAGAAATTGGTGCGGGTTTTGCTGCTGTCAGTCAATTAGGCAGCGAGCATCGTGATGAAATGACGAAACAGGGCTTTTTAAGTAACAATGCTGGCGGTATTCTTGGCGGGATTTCAACCGGGCAAAATCTACAAGTCAGTGTTGCCTTGAAACCTACTTCAAGTATTATCAAGCCTGGCAAAACAATTAACACGCAAGGGGAAGAAGTAACGGTTGTTACCAAAGGCCGCCATGATCCCTGTGTGGGTATTCGAGCGGTTCCTATTGCTGAAGCAATGATGGCTTTAGTGTTGATGGATCATTACCTGCGGCATAAAGCACAGAATAACTAATAATCAGGTATCTGAGTCAAGCTGAAACAGTTGACGATTGACGCAGAGCTTATAAAAATCGAGGTAGTAATGAATAGACGATTAAATATTGCTATTGTGGGTGCAACAGGGGCAGTGGGAGAGGCATTACTCACCGTATTGCAAGAACGTGATTTTCCTGTTGATAATCTTTATCCACTTGCCAGTGCACGTTCGGCAGGTAAGACGGTTACGTTTAATAATAGGCAGTTGGATGTAGAGGATTTATCTACCTTTGATTTCAGTCAAGTTGACATCGCTTTGTTTTCTGCTGGTGGTTCCGTCTCCAAGCAGTTTGCTCCTATTGCAGTGGCTGCTGGTTGCGTTGTGGTGGATAATACATCCTGTTTTCGTTACGACAGTGATATTCCTCTAGTGGTACCTGAGGTTAATGCACATCGCATCGCTGACTATACCAACCGAGGTATTATAGCCAACCCTAATTGTTCCACAATTCAAATGGTAGTCGCTCTAAAGCCGCTACATGATGCCGTGGGAATTAGCCGTATCAATGTGGCGACTTATCAGGCAGTTTCTGGTACGGGTAAGAAAGCAATCACCGAATTGGTTAATCAGGTGGGAGAGTTATTGAATGGTCGCCCAGTAAAATCGTCAGTTTATCCACAACAGATCGCTTTTAACGTTTTGCCACATATTGATGAGTTTCAAGAAAATGGTTATACCCGTGAAGAAATGAAAATGGTCTGGGAAACAAGGAAAATTATGGAAGATGATACGATCCTGGTTAACCCAACGGCAGTGAGAGTGCCTGTTCTTTATGGTCATTCTGAGGCAATCCATGTTGAATTAAAAGCACCATTGACGGCGGTTGATGCACGTAAATTATTGGCTAAGGCTCCAGGGATTCGGTTAATTGACGATGTGGCTAAATTACAGTACCCGACACCTATTACTCATGCTGTAGGTCACGATGAAGTCTTTGTTGGTCGTATTAGGCAAGATATTTCTCATCCTTGTGGTTTAAATCTCTGGGTCGTAGCAGATAATATCCGCAAAGGTGCAGCAACAAATGCAGTACAGATTGCTGAAATTCTGCAACGTGAGTATTTATAATTTATACTTGTGGTTATGACGAAAAAATTTTACATGATCCCGATATTGAAGATATTGATACTGGGGATTTTGGTACCGGTGATACTGGGCTACCGACCCGAAAGCCTCCTGGCTTTGAGGGGGGTCGTTTTTGGTCGATGAAACCTTCCTTATGGATAGAGAGCAGCGCGAAGCTGAACAACAGGGGCATCGCCAATTAGCTAAGGTTAATGCCCGTGAACATCACGAAGAGCAACAAAAAAACGCGCCTGAGGGTGAGTTACAAAATAATATTCATCAACATCCCTGGTTAGACAGGCAGATCTTTGATGGTATTGATACGGGACCATTGAATCCGGATCCTCCATTAAATTCAGAAGCCTATACTGAGATGCAGAATCGGGAACGGGAAGAGCAGTTGGAAAAGCAATTACGTTTGGGGAATATGCCCAAATTTTCTTCAACCCCTGAATATAAACCATAGGACCTCTTATGACTATCGCCAATGATATCATCAGTTGTCGTATGCCTGATTTTGAGCATTATTTACGTTTAGGGGACTCGTTAGATGATACGGATGAGTATGGCTTTACCCCTTTGATCGAGTGTGCGATTACGCAACAAATTAATATCGCAGAGCAATTGCTCGCTCGTGGCGTGAACGTTAATAAACCCGATGTTACGGGCCGCACTCCTTTACACTGGGCGGTCGATAATAATGATATTAATCTTGCCCGGTTGTTACTTGCTCATGGAGCTGATGCAAATGCTTACACGCGCGCCGGTTTGTCAGTATTAGTCTATCCTGTCCTAAGAGCGCAAGATCCACTCAAACATTTACTGTATCAGTATGGAGCAAAACTTGATTTTGCGCTGGATTTTATTCATGGCAAGTTACTAGGTCATCGCTACGAATTAAAAGGTGACGTGGATATTGTTAATGCGCAGGGAGAATTCATTGAATTAGATTATGAAGGCTTTATTCTTGAGTTTACAGTTGCAATCGTGAAGGATTCTTTGCGCCGTTTTACTTCTAGTTATTCGACTCGACATTTGCGTGAACAGTTCCCTTACTTATATAACATTATGGATGCCTTTGGTTTAGCGGCTGAACTTTTGCAATTACAGCATCATCGTCACTTAAACGAAAGACATAAAGCACGGCTCGCTCAGATCATTAAGACAGCTCCTATGTTAATATTGCCAGCCGCGAGTCGTGGTCATGCTTTATGTTTTGTTCGTTATCAGCAATGGTGGGCAAAGATTGATCGTGGTGAACATAGCTTGACGGAAGGCTCTGCTAACATTTATCGCATTACTCGTCCTGAAGCATTCAATGCGCATTTTTTACAAGAATTTTTATATAAAAAGCAGAATCGACGTTACTTTCATCATGTGATTAATCAGCAATTGGGTTTATTGCCAATCACGCAAATGCCGATTAGTTCACAAATTTCAGGAAACTGTTCCTGGGCTAATGTACAGGCGATAGTCCCAGTAGCATATGCCTTACAACAACTTAGTATAGAGGGCATAGAGGAATTTAAACCTGATATTGCCATGAATCTTTATGATACCTGGGTTGAATGGGATAAAGATCGGGCATTGGATGAATGTGTGCATCGTTTTTATCTAGCTGACCCAGTAAGAAAAGCAAGCTTTGCCTCTATGCTTGCTGCTGTGCTATTTCAAGCTTGTGATTATGCTAACCGTCATCATATAGAGCGTGCGGAAAAAATTCTGACCATTCTAACCTTGCCTGAGTATTATTATATTTTGCAAAGTTATTTACAGGCTTATTGCGTTAAACGCTTAACCAGGAGAGGCAATAATTTGCTCAAATTACTGGATGATTGTGGAGTAAATCCCAATATTGGTGTGACTCCCGTCGCTACTGGTTTGCGAGACGATTAGCGCATGCTATTCAAATTCCTAGGGAGGGAGAGGGGGATCCTGGTTGTAATTATTCAACATTTTTGTCGTGCTTCACATAAAAATTCTAAAAATTTTTATTGTAAGGCTATCAGGCCATTGAAATGGCATTCTCCACGTCATACTTAGAGATTCTTCATTTTGTTTGGAAGGACGAAGAACAACAGCCCTGCAGGTCGGCGCCCTTGACTCGACATGGTATGAACATGCACGCTGTTGGGTGAGGCGCTCAACCTACATTTCCGGTGTTAGTTGGATCCAATAAGAAGTAGGATTCCTGCATTAGCACAGAGTGGAACACGGGAATCCCAGATTAAGATTAATCATCAGTCGAGTTATTAGTCACCGGTTTTTCTGATCGTTGCTGAGGTCCTTTCTTTTTAGCAGAATCGGTTTTAAGGGGTATCACACGTCCTCCGGTTTGCTGGCCAGAACCTTTTTTGCGCTGAGGATGATTTGCTACATTACCGCTACGTTGCTGCGGATGGCCTCCACCCCCAGGACGCCGACGACGATTACCCTGATTTTGCTGACGTCTTTCACCACTACTGGGTTGTGCTGATTGTTTGTGTTGGTGATGAGAACTACTGCGTGTCATTTTTTCATGACGGCTGGTACTACTAACGCTGCTAGGTGATTCGGATGTGCTGCCAAAGAGACTACTCCATAGACGTTTGATGAAGCTGCCATGGTGAACCTTGGGTGCATGGTGAGTAGAAAATCCTTTTACAGCGGGTTCATCATGTTTAACAACTTCTTGTTCACTACGTACAATGTCCAATTCTGGTTGCTGAATCAGTGAATAGCTGGGTTTTTTATTCTTACCTACATTATCTTCTTTAAGACGAGTAATGTTGTATTGTGGTGTTTGCAAATAAGGATTAGCAATAACGAGTACTTGCACATTATGGCGTTTTTCAATATTTAGAATAAATTCACGTTTTTCATTGATGATGAAAGTAGCCATTTCCACTGGCAATTGTACCTGTATTTCAGCGGTCTTTTCTTTCAAGGCTTCTTCTTCGATTAAACGAATAATCGATAAACCATGTGATTGAATATTTCTTACTGTACCTCGTCCTTCACAACGCGGACATACTTCCTGTGCTGACTCACCTAAAGAAAGACGTAAACGCTGGCGTGACATTTCAAGTAAACCAAAACGGGAGATACGACCAACTTGAATACGTGCTCTATCTGCCTTAAGCGCTTCTTTCAAACGATTTTCTACATCACGTTGGTTTTTACTGGAAGCCATATCAATAAAATCAATGACCACTAAACCACCCAAATCACGTAAGCGCAATTGACGAGCGATTTCATCAGCAGCTTCAAGATTGGTATTGAGCGCAGTCGCTTCAATATCTGAGCCGCTGGTTGCTTTTGCCGAGTTAATATCAATAGAAACCAGAGCTTCAGTACGATCGATGACCAGCGCACCACCAGAAGGAAGAGGAACTTCGCGCTGATAGGCGGTCTCGATCTGGCTTTCAACTTGGTAGAAATTAAACAAGGGGATCGTGTTATTGTAGAGCTTAAGGTTAGGCAGAAAATCAGGTTTAACCTGCTCAATGTATTGTTTTGCCTTTACGTAAGAAATTTGATCATCAATGATGATTTCACCGATAGACTTACGTAGATTATCGCGTATGGAACGAATAATTACATCACCTTCCTGATGAATCAGGCAAGGAGCAAGTTGCGAATTATAAGCTTGGCGAATGGCTTGCCATTGATTACAGAGCATATCAAGATCGCCTTGTAATTCATCCTGGCTTTTACCAACACCCGCCGTACGGATAATCAGCCCCATATCTTCTGGCAATTGCAAGGCATTTAAAGTTTCTTTCAGCTCATCTCGATCATCGCCTTCGATACGACGAGAGATACCTCCAGAATTCGGATTATTAGGCATTAACACCAGGTAACAACCTGCCAAAGTAATGTAGGTTGTTAGAGCTGCGCCTTTATTACCACGCTCTTCTTTGTCCACTTGGATAAGCAATTCCTGGCCTTCGCGAAGAAGGGCAGTGATTGGCGGTTTTTCATCACCAAAATCATCAGGATGTTTGCTTAAATACTCAGGTGAGATTTCTTTAAGAGGCAGAAATCCCTGACGTTTTGCGCCATACTCGACAAACACGGCGTCCAGACTTGGTTCGCGACGAGTAACAACCGCTTTGTAGATATTACCTTTTTTCTTAACTTCTGCAGGACATTCGATGTCCAAATCATACAGATAATTATTTTTAACCAGTGCAACACGTACCTCTTCGGCTTGAGTTGCATTTATCAACATTCTTTCCATTATTCACCCTCATAAAAGGGCGCTACCTCAAGTAAAGACAGTAAGGCTATTCATTCTTGTCTTTTTGGAAGCTATGCGATACCACAAAGCTCGCTTCTAATTTATTCAGAACGAGTGTTGTGCATCGTCGTTTTTGCAAATAACCTGAAAATAATTTCAGGTTATTAACTATAGCTTGCAAATGACAAAAAATATTCTCTTTAAGCAGGACCCAAGACCATAGGGACAGACCACACGCATGGTACCGGCAAATATTGCGGCGCATACTGGATATGTACATCTGTAGTGACAGAGCGATGTGGGGGACGGGCTGAATGGATGAAATTTCATGCATAAGAAAACATCCTTTGCCTAAAATCCGCAAAATGAGCTGTAACTGATGTAAAGCATGTCTGACATGCGTGGGTATCTGATGAGTTCGTTTTCAATTTGGCTCTGGTACTGGGTTACTTCCTTCTATCATTCACTCAAGGGAAGCGCGTTTTCAAACTCCTAGGATTTGCTTTCAATTCTGTTACTACGAACCCAGCATATTGATTTTTTATGCTATTTGCTTGCAAGTTTCTGGTACTATTGCACCACCAAAATCTGTATTGCAGGATTCATACTGGCTAATTGGCAACTCATCCTATATATGGCCGGGTTTTTAGTCGGCCGATAAACTTTTTCTTTGTTTATGCGTTATAATTCGGTTGCGCGAACAATGCCACGCACTTCCAATAGTACCAAAAAAACAATTACAGCAAATAGGTTTATGCATAAATGAGTGATGTACGTTACACAGAAATTAGTGCTGAAGAAGAAGGACAGCGCTTGGATAATTATTTGATGCGTATTTTGAAAGGGGTACCTAAAAGTCATATCTATCGCATTATTCGTGCCGGCGAAGTGCGCATTAATAAGAAAAGAGCGCAGGCGTCTTCGCGTTTGATGCAAGGTGATTCCGTGCGTATTCCTCCAGTACGTATCAGTCAGGGTAAAGATGTTTTTGTCGGCGAAAAGCTTGAGCAACGCTTACAAGAGAGTATTTTGTTTGAAGACAATAGCTTGTTAGTGATTAATAAACCTGCCGGTATTGCGGTACATGGTGGTAGTGGTTTGAGTTTAGGCGTTATCGAGGCTTTACGAAAAATGCGTGACGATTTGTCTTATCTTGAACTTGTGCATCGTTTGGATAAAGAAACGTCAGGATGTTTGTTGCTAGCAAAAAAGCGAAGCATGTTGCGAGCGATCCAAGCGTTATTAGAGGCACGTGAGGTACAGAAAACTTATTGGGCGCTTCTTAGTAATTCCTGGCAGGGCAAAAAACAAAACTAGTAGATGCCCCATTGGAAAAAATACTTTAAAATCAGGAGAGCGAATTGTCGCTGTGAAAGAAGAGGGCAAAGCATCACAAACTTACTTTAAGCTGCTGGAAAATTATCAGCAGGCTTGTTGGGTCGAGGCTTCTCCTAAAACAGGACGTACTCACCAAATTAGGGTGCATAGTGCCTATTTAGGACATCCAATTGTGGGTGATGAAAAGTATGGTAAAGAAGAATTGATAGCAGGTTTGGAGTTGGTTAAATCACGACTTTATTTGCATGCCAGAGCAATTCAATTTAACCTGAACGGAAAAAATTATTTGTTTGAAGCAAATTTAGATGAACGGTTTGCAGAAACACTAAAGAAATTACGCGCGGGGAGCTTGTTGACTCATGGGTAGGCCATATCGCTTAGTAGTGTTTGACTGGGAAGGAACCTTAGGGGATACGCTGGGACAAATTTTGGATACAGTGGCTATAGAGGCCAGGCGTTTGAATTTTGGTGAAATTGATGAAGAACTAGCCCGTCAATCGGTTGAACTTGGTTTGGTGAAGGCAGTAAGAAAGGTATTCCCGCGCCTGAGTTTGCAACAGCAAGAACAATTGCTATTGGCTGTACACCAATCATTGGTTTCACGTACTACCCATGTTTATTTAATCCCAGGTGCAAAAGAGATTGCTCGGCAGCTACATCAAGCAGGTATTAATCTGGCGATTGCAACCAATAAAGGCCATCAATCGTTACAAAGGGTTTTACATTCTTCTGGTTTGGATGAATTTTTTAAAGTAACCCGTTCTGCGGGACAAACGCCGCCTAAACCTTGTCCACAAATGTTAGAAGAAATTTTAGCTGAGTTTGATGTGGGAATTCGTGAAACACTTATGGTGGGCGATTCGGTAACGGATATCGAAATGGCGAAAAATCTCGGTGTTGATGCTGTTGGAGTCGACTTTTACCATCAACAAGACGCCGCACTGCGTGCGGCAGGTGCTATGGAAGTTTTTGATGACTACCAACGCTTTGCTGCTTATCTACAATTACCTGAAGAAAAAGGGGACTTTAGTGAGTAACCTGACCAGTTTACCCAATCTGTTAACGTTAATGCGTATTGTATTGATACCAATATTCATTATTGCTTTTTATATGCCTTTCTCCTGGGGGCATGGTGTGGCTGCAGCTATTTTTGCTTTGGCTAGTTTTACTGATTGGTTGGATGGTTATTTAGCGCGTAAACTCAAGCAAATTTCACCTTTTGGTGCTTTTCTGGATCCTGTGGCAGATAAATTATTAGTCGCTTGTAGTCTATTATTGTTGGTTGGTACCAAAAGTATGGATTACATTACTATTCCTGCTATTGTGATTGTGGGGCGTGAAATAGTTATTTCTGCACTTCGAGAGTGGATGGCTGAAATAGGTAGCCGCGCTAGTGTAACAGTGAGTTATATCGGCAAAATCAAAACCATGATGCAAATGGTTGCCCTTTTTCTTTTAATTGCCTTTACACCATCACAGTCTTGGTGGGGTGTTTTGGGTTTCATTATGCTTTATTTGGCAGCCATTTTAACTATTTGGTCGATGGTTATTTACTTGATGATTGCTTGGCCGCAACTTATGAAAAAAAGTCACAGCATAGCCTAAAAAATTAGGGTTTTTATGTTGACAGCATCCTAATTTACGGTAGAATGGCACCCCGTAGAGACGCGGGAATAGCTCAGTTGGTAGAGCACAACCTTGCCAAGGTTGGGGTCGCGAGTTCGAGTCTCGTTTCCCGCTCCAAATTAAAGCGACGCCATAGTCGCTTTTTTTACTGTTTGAGCGTGGCTGTGTGGCAGAGTGGTTATGCAGCGGCCTGCAAAGCCGTGTACGCCGGTTCGATTCCGGCCTCAGCCTCCACAACAACAATATGCCCAGGTGGCGAAACAGGTAGACGCAAGGGACTTAAAATCCCTCGGAGGTTAAACTCCGTGCCGGTTCGACTCCGGCCCTGGGCACCAATTACAGATTGTGATTGTTTGTAAAGGCTCAAATCAGGGCTCTTCCCCAAATCCGGGGGCTCTTCACTCATCCACAAAGCACTCTAACTCTTAATCTATAATTTTCAAAATTTCTAAATCCATAAGCTCTGCGTTGAATCAATTTCATCTTTCGATGAAACCCTTCCGTTATTCCATTATTCTTCGTAAAACGAAGCATTCTAACGACGTCCTCTCTCCATTTAAATAGTGTATTTCCTAAAGTTCTAAGCGATTGAAAAGCACTTTGCCTTAACTCTTTAACCATTTCCAAGAATTGCGGTAATAAGCGTTTACACTCTTTTGCTGTACAATGCTTCTTAGTTAATAGTTCATGCAACTGTTGTTTAAAATCATAAATCGCAGCAATCGCGGGTTGTTGTTCCAGGTATCGGTCGCGTTTGCTTAAACGTAATGACGTTAGATTCTCTGGCTTTGTCTTCACAGCCATGAGTGTGCCTCTTTGATACTTCATTGCCGGATCAATCTGATGAAAGGTTTGCATGCTCTGTTGGTTAATTAATCGGATGACATGAAAGCGATCGGCCACAATCTTGGCATTAGGAAAGTACCGGTTCACTATCGCTCGATAACTACTGCTCAAATCAATACAGACAACCCGTACTCTCTCTTTACCTTCCAATGCCTTAAAGTAACTCTCCAAATCACGCCCTGAACGGCCTTTAACAATATCAAATACCTTATATTTACCTAAATCACACAACGTGGTGATATAACCTTGCTTCTTTGTAAATGAATGTTCATCGATACCTAACACTCTAGGGCATAAAGGTGAGGTAATTCGCTTCTCCTGTCGTTCATAACCATAATGATACCAACGTTCTATCGTTGATTTGCCTGTATGGAAATGACGGCTTAAATCCTTTTGGCTAACACCCTCTGTGTGATGGTGAAACACCTCTTTACGTAAGCTTTCTGTAGCTCGCTGGTATTTACCTATCCCTGGAAAACGCTGATTAAAATAGCGCTTACATCCATAGCACTGAAATTTATGCGCCTTGATAATTAAATAGCTATAACGCAATCCTATAGACTCATGGCGTATCTTACGCTCAAAACTATCCTTCTTCCTTAACCGCTTTTCATTACAGTAAATACATCGTACTACTCGGTTATAATTTACTTGTATATAAACAGGATTGTTTCCTGTCACCTTGGTTATTGTGTAACCAGGAAAATTTAGGATAATATCTTTTTTCGGCACTTTAATCCTCTTTTGATTGGGGGGATCAAAGAGTTAGATTACTATAATCCGATTAAAGTGCCCCTACATTTGGGGTAGAGCCAAAACGAGTCTCTCTTTGGTATTTTTCATGGTAGGGGTGTGTTGATGGAGGGTTTACAGGCTTAATTTATTGATAAGATGAATCACATGAAAGCGGTTAGCAGCAATTTAGCATTAGGAAAGTAACGTTTACCGATAGCCTACTACTTCAATCAACGCATACAAGCTCTTTACATGCCAACATTTTAAAGCAAGACTCAAGGTCTAGTGTTGAACGACTAAGTCATGAAGCATTTTATTAAGTTATGATAAGATTCATACGATAAATTTATACAAGGTCTAAGATATGAGCCACCTGAAAAGAAGCACTGTATTACCTGATCATTTTTTACTTATTCTCATCTCAGCCCTTATATTCTTTTTTATCCCTATGTATATGGTAAATCTTTCGCCCCAAGATTTTTCATTACTAGATCAACAGGCACAGTTAGTAATAGCGTTTACTTATAGCTGTATTTTTACTGTTTTATTGCTGGCTATATACTGGGTTTTATACATTGCCAAGCTCAATTACATAGCTAATTTCTGCGTGATTTTTACCTTTTTCTGGGTTTCTTTAGCAGGCTATCTTTTCCCATTAGTTAAACCGGGGGGTATGCTCGATCCTATTGATATGCCGATAAACAAAATCAATGTTTTAATCGTTTTTATTCTTTCAACAACATTAACCCTACTAACTAAAACAAAAATGTCCAAGTACGTTATTGTCTTTTTTGCAGCATTCTTATTGTCTTGCATTATCCCCGACATTATAAATAAGCATACCCAAAGTATTAGCTCTGAAAAAAGAGATAAATTTGCAAAATTGTCCACTGAAAATAATATTATTGTCTTAAGTCTAGATGGATTACCGGGGGAATCTGCTTACAATGTCATTAATGATAACGCTTTATTTAAAAACGACTTCAAAGATTTTACGCTCTTTAAAAATGTAATTTCATCTTCACCAGCAACCCTTGCATCAATTGCAGGTGAATTAAATGGGAACATTAATCTAAAAGAAGTATTTGGAACCGAAACTGCAATTGTACAAAGTGATAAAAAAGACTACTGATCAATAGGGACGATTTTGAAACCTATACTTACATGATGTACAACTTCTTTAATTTAGATAAATCTAAAACCCTGCATTTTGGTGAATTGTCCGAAAATGCTCTAGATATGCGAAGTAAAATTAATTTCGCAATTAATTTTTATAAAAACATCGCTGCTCGAATAGGGACAAGCAAGGTATTTAAAATCTCAAATAATGTTACAAACCCTTTTTTCGAAAAAACAACCAGTTTTATAAAATCAAGACTGCCTGAACCCCAAAGTACGAATGATTTTTTATCTCGCGTGCAAAATCACAAAGGACCTGCGTGGAGTATAACTCCAATGTCTTCTATTATTGATTTGGAAGGTTTGATTCAATCACTGTCTACGGGGGCCGATAGAAATAGTGCGAGATATATGCATTTCGCGTTTACCCACTTTCCAGTGAATTTTGATGAAAATTGTGTATACAAAGGCGATGATGCCGAGTGGTTTAAAAATAATCAAAATGAAAAAGGTATTGATAAGCTGACCTCTTGTGGTTTAAAACAAGCTGCTGCTTTCCTGGACCAATTAAAAAACTGGGTATATATGATAATTCATTTATTGTAATAAAAAGTGATCATGGGCAGCCTGTAAATTTTTACACGTCAACACCTAATAGCCTTAAAATAAACCATCATAGCTTATGGGGTTATAATCGATATACACCTATGCTGTTAGTTAAAAACTATAAAAACAGAAATAAACAGATCAAAATCAGTAAAAATTTAGTGATTCTCGACGATTTGGCTCAAACCATATGTAGTAATACTCAGAGTAAAGAGAACTGTCAGTCTTATCCAGGAGTTAATTTGTTGGGAAGTAACCTATCAGCGCCCCGTGACTTACACATTTATATTACTCCCAACAAAAATTCGACCTACATGCTTGATGATCTTGTGGAGGTTACAATTAGAAAAATCAAGGCGATGATTTTCTGAAACTATTGCAACAAAATAGTATTGAATTGACAACATAAAGATTATTAGATGGTAGTTCACATTGTAACCACCCAACTATAATCAGGATTAAACCTGACGCAAGGTGAAGGCAAGGTTAATAGAGTAACGTGATTTATTTATAATTGTCATGCAGTATTGGCTCAAATATGTTTTAATAATTTAAAGTTAACGGATATCATTTAGAAGGATGGTTGTTATGACAAAAAATAGGATGTGGGGATTTTTGTTACTATTTAGCTTTTGGATTCCTGAGGCTTTTGCATATATTGATCCAGGTTCTGGCAGTGCCATTATGTCGGCGATTATTGGTTTTTTGTTGCGATTGGTATTGCGATTAAATCCTATTGGTATAAATTAAAATCACTAATTTTTCGTAAAAATTTAAAACGATAAGAAGCTTGAAGCTCATGATTAGGGTTATAAATGGATGTATTTATTCTTGGTGCCGGAAAGCCTGCTCATGGTGAAAAACCATCATCACTCAAAACAATAGCTCAATCTACTCGAGCAATGGACTGGTTGATTCATTGCTTTGAGCTATTAAATGGAGTAAATAATCTTCATTTTCTGGGTGGTTATCATGTTGAGGACGTAGTTAAAGATTATCCAAATCTTAAGTTTACAGTCATACCCGATTGGGAAAGAAGAAGCATATTGCATACTTTTTTAAATGCTCCTTTTACCAGTAATTCAGCAATTATCACCTACTCCGATACCATATTCCGGAAAGAAATATTAGAAAAAATGTTGGCAGTAGATGCGGATGTTGTAGTTGGCATAGATCAAGAGTGGAGAAGCAGATACAACAGAGATTTACTCGACATTAAGTTGGCAGAGACCATTGATTTTCTGGATATTAAATCGGGCAGTGAAGTTGAATTTACTGGATTAGTTTATTTTAATGCAAAGACTATCAGTTATATCCGTTCGCTCTCAGAAGAGGATATAGGCCATAATTTAATTGATTTATTGCACTATTTAAAAAAGCAAGGATTTAATATTCTTCCTTTCGACTTATCAAGAAATTGGGCAGAATTTAATTCACCCAAAGATATTGCTAAATTCATATTAGGTACAAAAGCAGATACTTTAAAACGTTTAGAATCCAGAGTTTCTACCTGTAAGATCGGTAACCAAGTTTGTTTCACTTTACACGATTGGCTGTCAGATTCATCTAAAGTATTAAATTCTATAGTTACCGTGTTTAGCGGCACTAGCATTATTGTCAGAAGCAGCTCCAAAAATGAGGATAGTTGGACCAGCTCTAACGCTGGGGAGTATCAATCTATTCTTAATGTCGATGCAAATGATAGCAAGGCAATTTCTGAAGCAATTGATAAAGTAATAATTTCATATGGCAATCATGCTGATGAAGAAGAGCAAGTCTTAGTACAACAATGTATCTCTAATGTTGCAATATCTGGTGTGGTTTTTACATGTAATCTTGATACTGGAGCACCTTATTATCGTTTTAACTTTGATGATAAATCTAGCTCAACTGAGTCTGTTACCTCCGGAAATTCGTTAAGCTTAAGGACAATTATCCTTAGTAGATTTAAAACGGATTTATTAGCCACTAAAGAACCTAAGCTAATTCCAGTGCTTAGAGCGGTACAAGAGTTAGAAGAATTGCTTCAATTCGATAAACTTGACATTGAGTTTGCAGTTGATTGGGACGGTTGTGTACATGTATTCCAGGTTAGACCGATTACGGTTGATCACAGTAATTTTGAAGTAGAGCAATCAGAAATAGAGAATAATCTTTTTGATAGTCAAAAATTTCTTTTTAGAAAAAATGGCTCCATCTCCTTTTGTGTTTGGAGAGGAAACAATTTTTGCAAATATGCCTGACTGGAATCCTGCTGAAATTATTGGCACCAGCCCAAAGCCATTAGCATTTAGTTTGTATCGTCATCTTATTACAAATGATGTATGGGCAAAACAACGATTTGAATTTGGATATCAGGATATCCAACCATGCCCTTTGATTTATTCTTTTTCGGGGCATCCCTATATTGATACACGTGCCAGCCTAAATTCTTTTATTCCAGCAGATTTATCTGAGTCTCTTAAATATAAACTTGTACAGGCTTATTTAAATATTTTAAAGAGAAATCCAAATTATCATGACAAAATTGAATTTGATGTAGCTTTTACAATATGGACGCCAGACTTTTTTGAATCTGCCATAAATAGGCTTACAGCATTTGGGATTTCCATCGAGGAGATACTGGAATTAGAGTTAGCATTAAAAAAACTTACATGTTCTGCCTTAGAAAGACTGGAGGGGGATATTAATAACATCGATTTACTTGGGGAGAGAAGAGAAAAAATTTTATCCAGTCAAATTCCCTCCATTGATAAATTGTTTTTATTAATAGATGATTGTAAGACATTTGGAACCTTGCCTTTTGCTCATGCAGCAAGAGCTGGATTTGTTGCAACCACGCTTCTTAAAAGCTTTATATCCAAGGGTATTTTTACTGAAAATAGATTCTCCGAGTTTATGGGTAGTTTGCAAACCATTGCCGGCGAGTTTGAAAGAGACCGATTTTTATATGCAATAGGCGAGCTTACAATTGATGAATTAGTTGAGAGGTATGGCCATCTAAGACCAGGAACTTACGAACTATCTAATCAAGCATACTGGGAAGATCCCTCTCGCTATATTAGCTTGTTAACACACAATGATTCTGTGCGAGAAAATCCTTTTAGCCTGTCACTGGAAGAGAAAATTAAACTGCACGAAGTTTTGTGTAAAATGGGGTCACATTTAAATCCCACTCAACTTATAAGCTATATCGAAAAAGCAATCATTTCACGCGAAGCAGTGAAATTTCAGTTTACTCGTAATCTAAGCAAGGCTTTGGATTTATGCATCGTTTGGGGGGAAAGTTTAGGTATTTCAAGAGAAGATATGTCTTTCTTAGAGTATCATGATTTGGAGCAATTCAAGCTTCATATAATGAATAGTAACGATCTAAAAATTAAAATAAAAGATAATAAAAATCGATATAGACTGTCTTCCCTTATAGAGTTACCCAATTTGATATCTAATCTGGATGACTTTTTTGTTTTGAAAGGCAAATGCATACCCCAAACTTTATCACTATGAACAAAGCATTATCTTATGTAAACTGCTTTGATAAATTAGATTTAGCATCATTAGAGGGTTCAGTAGTATTAATACCTCAGGCAGACCCTGGGTTTGACTGGCTTTTTGGCCATAAAATCGGTGGCCTAATTACTCAATATGGAGGGGCAAACTCTCATATGGCTATTAGAGCTGCCGAAATGAGTTTGCCTGCTGCTATAGGTGTAGGTGAGTCATTATATGAGCAAATTTCTAAAATGAAATTGGTTGAGCTTGATTGTGCCAATCAAATTATAAGAGAAGTATTGTGAAGGTTATAGGTATATCACAGAGGGTTGAATTCATTAGTAACTATAATGAAACCCGGGATTGCCTTGATCAACGATGGACTTTATTAGCCCACGAATTGAATTGCTTAGCTTACCCCATTCCTAATCTTTTTAATAAGCATTCTGTCTCTTATTTAGATAACTTATCATTTGATGCGATTATTTTAAGCGGGGGAGGCTCAGTAGAGCACTTTTCTTGTGACGCAGAAATGAGTCCAAGAGATCAGACTGAGATGTTATTAATCACTGAAGGTAGAAAGAGAAAAATTCCTATTCTAGGTGTCTGCCGAGGGATGCAGTTTATTAATTTATATTTCGGAGGGCAAATTTCCGAAGTTAATAACCATGTTGCTTGCTACCATAATTTAAATGTTTTATCTGAGTATCAATATTTAATCAATAATACGGTCAATAGTTATCATAATTTTGGAATCATGAGAAAGGAACTGGCGCGTTGTTTAATGCCAATAGCATGGGATGATGCTGATTATATAGAAGGGTTTACTCATAACGATGAACGTATAGCAGGAATCATGTGGCATCCGGAACGGGAAGCTGGTTTTAACTCAAAAAGATCTTGATTTATTAAGGAAGCTTTTATTATGACGCGTGCTTTGATTTTAGCTGCTGGTCAGGGAACCAGGTTAAGACCATTGACCAATAATATGCCTAAATGTTTAGTGCAATTGTGTGGAAAAAGTCTTTTGCAAAGGCAAATAGATACTTTAAAAATATGTGGCATTGATAGTATTCAAATTGTTACTGGCTATTGCTCAGAAAATATCGAAGCTCTCGGTTACCCTACTTCTAAAAATGGGGAATATGAGACAACTAATATGGTATACAGTTTGTTTACTGCTCGTGATTTTTTAATACTGCTGAGGATTTGATTATATCCTATGGGGATATAGTTTACGATAAAGATAACCTGTTGAAATTAATTGATTGCTCTGGCGAAATAGCAATTATGAATGACAGGGATTGGTTTGATCTATGGTCTTTAAGAATGGAAAAACCTTTGGAAGATGCAGAGACGTTTATGGTAGATGGTGATGGTTATGTAAAATCACTTGGACAAAAGCCTGTTGGTTATCATCAAATTCAGGGACAGTATACGGGTTTAATCAAAATTAGAGCCGATAAATTATGTGAGTTTATTGAATTTTACGATTCTTTAGATCGGGAAATTTCTTACGATACAAAAGAATTTTAATAATATGTATATAGACTACATTTTTAGCAATTACTAATAAATAGAAGGCT
>NZ_CALJ01000098.1 GCF_000308315.1 Legionella tunisiensis
CGAGTTATCTGCGGGAATTCGTATAACTTCGTATAATGTATGCTATACGAAGTTATTACGCTGGCGTGGGAAATAGTTGTGTTGCTGCCAAGGTAAATCGTCGACTGGTTCCTTTGAGTATTCCGTTAACGAATGGTCAAACAGTCGAAATTATTACTGCACCTGGTGCCCGCCCTAACCCTGCCTGGCTTAATTTTGTGGTAACTGGCAAAGCGCGCAGCAATATTCGTCATTTCTTAAAAAGCCAGCAACATACAGAGTCGATTGTCTTGGGTAAACGTTTGCTGGAACAATCTCTTGTTGAGTTGGGTAGTGATTATGCCAAAGTACCACCGGAGTCTTTGCAGGCCTTGCTGCATGATTTAAATTATAAATCAGCCGATGAGTTGCTCTATGGCATTGGTATCGGAAATCAGATGCCAATGATTATAGCCAAACGCTTGGTGGTTAGTCAGGAAAGCAGCGAGCTCGATAAAACAGCGAAGAGCGGTCCTTTGGCTATTAAAGGCACCGAAGGGATGGTGGTCAATTTCGCCGATTGTTGCCAACCTATACCAGGCGACAATATTGTTGGGCGTTTTCAGCAAGGTCGAGGTATCATAGTACATGCCAGTGATTGTCCTAACATTAATCAAGGGCGAAATCACCCGGAACAATTGGTTTCTTTACGATGGGATGACCAGGTTCAAGGCGAGTTTTGGGTAGATATTACTGTTGAAGTAGCTAATCAGCGCGGTGTTTTAGCTGCATTAGCAACAGCAATTTCTGAGGCAGAATCAAATATTGGCAATATTAATGTCGATCCGCGTGACGGGCGGCATAATGGAGTAACTTTTTCCATCAGTGTGCGTGACAGAACTCATTTAGCACGAGTAATGCGTCGTTTGCGTGCTAATAAAGTAGTGATGCGCCTATATCGTAAAAAGCAGGGAGATTAATTGAATGCAACCTATTCACAGTGCGTTAGCGCCAGCAGCGATTGGTACCTATAGTCAAGCAGTTCGTTGCGGAGACATTGTTTATTTGTCGGGACAGATTCCACTTGATCCGCAAACCATGCAATTATGTAGCGATGAGATTCGTCTGCAGATTAATCAGGTCTTTGATAACCTGGAAGCTGTTTGTAAAGCGGCTGGCGGCAGTTTAGCGAATTTGGTTAAAGTGACTGTTTATCTGGTGGATCTAAACCATTTTCCTTTGGTTAATGAAGCAATGACGCGTTATTTTGATGAACCCTATCCTGCCCGGGCCGCCATTGGAGTGAGCGCCCTGCCGCGTGGAGCACAGGTCGAAGTCGATGGAGTGATGGTTTTACCTGCGCCAGTTCAAGGTTAAGGACGTGGTTGATAAGCAATATACCCAAACCGGGCGTTGGATGTTTCTCATTGCTTGGTTGCTATTTTTGGGTTATTGCTTTTATTTTTTATTATTACGGTGAGAGGGAACAAGGTTCCTATCAAGTCACTCATGGAGCCGTCACGATTGTTGCTGATGAGCAAGGGCACTATTACATAGATGGGTCCATTAATGATTATCCGGTTAAATTTATTTTGGATACAGGTGCTACGTTAGTGGCTGTACCCCAATGGTTAGCTACCAAGTTGCAATTACAGGGGCGTTATCCAATTAGTATCCAAACGGCCAGTGGTGAAGTAACAGGGACTTTGACTCGCTTAAAACAATTGAGTTTTGCTGAGTTTACCTTAAATAACGTTAAAGCAGTGATTGTACCGGGTAGTGATGATGACACTATTTTATTAGGTATGAATGTATTGTCCCGGTTTAATTTATTACAGCAGGATAAACGGTTAATTATAAAAAATGATTTATCCTAATAATTAGATAAAGAGTAGTTGAGCTAGTGAAGGATAGCAATCAATGCATAAGCGCACTGGACAGTGCCAACAGCTCTAAAAAAGCGATGAGTTTGTATGAGTATAGTTTCTCTTCATGGGGTTACCTTAAAGCTTGCTGGCAATTGCTTGCTTGATGCCGTTGATTGGCAGATCCAGCCGCAGGAGCGTATTGCTTTAGTGGGACGAAATGGTGCGGGTAAATCGACTTTATTGCGTTTATTGCAAGGTGAATTGCTGCCTGACAGTGGGCAACTTAATAAACTTAGCGGTCTGCGCGTTGCTGGTTTAACGCAGGAGGTCCCTATCAGCGATAAAGAGACCGTTTATCATTTTTTGGTAAAAAGCTTGGGTGAAGTTGGCGAAGTACTTGCGCAATTCCATCATCTATCAACAACAAATGATTTAGCCAAGCTAGCTGTATGCCAACAGCAAATGGATAACCTGCACGCTTGGGATTTGCTACCCAGAGTAGACATGATGGCAAGTCGTTTAGGTCTTGAACCGCAGGCACACATGAGTCGTTTATCAGGAGGTATGAAACGACGCGCTTTGTTGGCTGCTGCTCTGATTGCCGCTCCTGACCTCTTGTTACTTGATGAACCTACCAACCATTTGGATGTGAACGCTATTGAATGGTTGGAGTCTTATCTAAAAGCCTACACAGGTAGTGTACTGGTTGTAACGCACGATCGTGAATTTTTGGGGCAAGTAGCGAATCGTATTGTCGAAATCGATCGTGGCAAACTATACAGTTATGATTGTGATTACGATACTTATTTGGATCGGCGTGAAGCACTACGTTTCAGTGAGCAAAAGCAAGATGCTTTATTTGATAAGCGTCTGGCAGAGGAAGAGGTATGGATTCGTACTGGCATCAAAGCTCGTCGTACTCGTAATGAGGGGCGCGTACGCGCGTTAAAGGCAATGCGGGAGGAATACAAAGCACGCCGCGCGCAATTAGGCAAAGTTCAGGCGTTAACTCTTGATGTATCGCGTTCGGGCTCTTTGGTTATCGAGGCCAATAAGCTTAATTTTGCCGTGGCAGATCAAACCTTGGTGCGTGATTTTTCATTGTTACTGACTCGCGGTGACAAGATTGGCATTATTGGTCCGAATGGTTGTGGTAAAACCACGTTAATACGGTTGCTTTTAGGCGAATTGACCCCTGATTCAGGGACAGTCCGGCGCGGAACTTCTCTGGAAGTCGCCTATTTTGATCAATTACGCCGTCAACTGGATGAGCAGCAGACTGTGATGGCCAACGTAGCAGAAGGTGCTGATTACGTAACCATTAATGGCAAACAAAAGCATGTGGCGAGTTATCTGCGGGAATTTCTGTTTCCAACGGAGCGCTTTAATCAGCAGGTTGCAACGCTCTCTGGTGGTGAACGAAATCGCTTATTACTGGCCAAGTTATTTGCCAAACCAGTTAATCTATTAGTAATGGATGAGCCGACCAATGATTTGGATATTGAGACCTTAGAGTTATTAGAAAACATGTTAATGGATTATCCTGGTACCTTATTGTTAATCAGCCATGATCGAGCATTTATTAACCAAGTCGTCACGTCCGTATTGGTTCATGAAGGAGAAGGAATTTTTAATGAATATGTCGGTGGTTATGATGATTACCGTAGGCAGAAAAAAGAGCGACGTGAACAAGCACCAGTTAAAACAGCAGTTAAACGTAATACTGCTTCAACTAAACTGAACTTTAATGAGCAACGAGAATTAAGCCAATTGCCCCAGAAAATTGAAATCCTGGAGCAAAAAATTGCTGCTTTACAGGCAAAAATGGCTGAGGCAGACTTTTACCAGCAAGAGGCTCAGCTTATTACTTCCCATGCGCAACAATTAGCGGCGGACGAAACGGAGTTAACCAAACTTTATGCTCGCTGGGAAGCGCTAGAAGAGAGAGGATAGGCAACTAAATGGATATGCTCGTATTATCACTGGTTGTATTGGGTTGTTCAATCGTGGTGTTTTTCTCGCAGGAATTTGGCAATTTTTTTAAAAATTATTTGCTATTCGCGGCATGAAACTCTTATTACCTCTTATTTTAGCGACGGTTTTGATTGTTTATTATGAGCAGTGGGTATTATGGGGATTACTGCATCTTCAGACCATTCTGCAATGTTTTACCTCCCTGTTTGTTGCTTGGCTACCCTTCCAGACAGGTGCTGACATCCTGGTAAAGAGTCTTATTCTCTTCGCTTGTTCAATTCTTCCTGTTTTAGCCATCAATTTCTGGTTGAAGAAAAAACCTATCATTCTTTTAAACACGCTTACGTGACCAGTACCATTATTTGGTTGTTAGTGGCGATCTTGTTAATAGCCAGTTATCAAGCAACCATCGCCTATGTTTAGGGCCTAGTATTTCTTCCTAATATCTATTACAACCAGTTGCAAAAGCAGTTACAGGACTTACGCAAAACACCACTCTCTTCGTTAAAATTTGCTTTTAATTCGGTCATTTAGTTAGACTAAACGTCCTCATTAAAGGCAAACTGTGCCTCGACCTCGACCTCGACCTCGACGTTTTTCGTAAGTTCTGAATTTAATGAGTCTGCATTTCTCCCAAATGGAAGGGATATCCTTGTCGGCAACGATTGTAGGAAGAAAAGACATAGCCGGGATTGGCTGAATAACTGTAGTGGGTTGCATCATAATTACAACAGGGAATACGGCTCATGAAACAACCGCGTTTGGCTTGCCAAACTAACCCCCCCCTGCTTGGCTGAGCGAACGCCCATCGACACAGACATAACTAGGTTTCTCAGATACTTTGCCTGTAATACAACCTTGGGCTAAGAGGGTTGTAGGCAGTAAGACCAAAACAAAGCAAACGTATGTCTTCATTCCCTTGTCCAATTGCTTGCTATACTCTTAAAATAGATGAGTTTAAAGACAATTCAAGTTGTTTTCGCAAAAATCATGCAAAGTTTAAGGACTGCTTAAGATTTTATGTTTAAAATGATCATATATGACTTGCGGAGTTATTCATGCCTATCCAAAATGCGGAACTTTTAGCTGCCCTTCAAGATGATACTATAATTAGCCGTGCTGCAGGAGCAGGCGCTCTTGATGCTCTTGATGCACTAATGAAAGTAAATCGTACTGTGCCTGATGATTTTAGAGGAGTGATTCTCGCGAAAAAGGATTTTTGGCATGGTTTTAACGGTATGAATGTAGATCCACCCAAACCCAACGATGGAACTTTTTTGGATGATACCGGTGGTTTTGTTGGTGTTGGTGCTAATTTTACGGTTCTACACAAACTTGCAGTACAAAGAAGAGTCCAGGCCGGCTTAAAGGTATCAGGTGGCACCTTAGATGAGCCATTTTTGGTAGACCTTATCAATGGTGATGAAGCAAATGCCCGTACCAAGCTTGCTACTAAACCAGCCATTTTTGGTGCTTTAGCAACCCTTACCCATCCAGCCGCCTGGGATGTGAACACTGAAGATTTCCTTACCGCAGGGGCGATAGGGGAGATTAAAACTCAAGCAAAAGAACAGTTATTGCTTAATAAAATCAAGAATACTCGTGCTACTAAAGATGAGATTGAGCATCTCATCGCTGAGGCAGCAGCAGGAACTGCGCAATTTCGAGTAGCGCTGCAAGCAGCTCCATGGAATTTAACTGCGCAAACAGCGGGTAATCTGGTTGCTGCAAATTTTACTGATGTGGTTAAGAAAGCAGCTTTGGAGAAAGGTTTAGCATTAGCTATTGGGCTTAAATCTCAGGTTGATTTGTTAAATCCAAACACGTTACTTACGTTAAATAAAGATACTGCAAATTTTAAAAACGATTTTGGTGCTCCCTATACTGATGTCTTGTTGGGCGATCCAGAAATTCAAAAAGCCAAAGAGCAGCTTGGTCAACGCTTTTTAATTGCCAAACTGTCTCAATTGGATGGGCCTAGAGTAGAGCATCTGGTCGCACTTGCATCGCAGGGGGATGTTGGTGGTTTTATAACAAAAGTAGGCCTGCATAATGATTTAGCTGGTGCAAATTTTGGAAATCCTAATAACTTTGTTCCTCACGCCGTTACTGCTACCTCTTTGCCCATTTTACGCCAAGCTGCTGCTTTGCAAGCGCTCAAAATAAAAATTGCGCAGTGTGACGACCCAGATACTTTGAATGCCTTAATGGCAGCGACAACAAAAGAGCAAATCAAGCAAATTTTGACTGATAAACCCGCTTTAGGGTTCAGTACCAGCCCAGCATTTCGCGAGGCGCTTGATAATCTTAGCCTTGCTCAAGTCAATGATATTGTTGCTGCTGCTCATGTACAAAAACGACTACTTGCTGCCAATACCGCACAATTGAAAGCCTTTGTTACTAGTCCTACAGCAGTCAATGATATTCAAGCCTATATGGGGCAAAATATCTCAGTAGCTATGCAATCCAAGGTGACTACCCATTTAACTCCCGAAAGAATAACCGAGATACGTGAGAAAGCCTTATTAAGTTATGCTAAAACCGAATTAGTGAAACCTACGGTAATTGATGATGGTGCTTTAGACAATTTAGTTCAAGCCGGCAGTGTTAATGGCGTTAGAGATGGTGTCCGCTTGTTAATGGGAGGCAATGAGGCTGACGGTTTGATAGTAACAGGTGGTGCACATCAAGATAGAGGATTGTTGCAACAGGTCCGTGCTTATGCTGCCGCTGAACAGGTATATAGAGATAGTTTAGGCCTTGATTTGAGCGGCGGTGGTTACAATACTATGGTAGGGGCTATTAATGATTTAAATGGCCATCCTCCGCAAGGACATCAACAAGCTTTGATGGCTGTTTTACCGCCAAAAGATAAACAAGTATTGCAAGAACGTTTGGTAACTAGCTTAGTAAATAGATTTCCAAATAATCGCCCCCTATCGCAGCTAACTGCTCTGGCCACAGCAAAAACTGACCCGGAGTTCGCTAATGCCCTGCGAGCTATGGGTATAACCGAACACAGTTGGGTGAATAAAGACGCCAGAGTACGTCTGCAAGCTGCCGCCAGTGAAAAGGCGTTGACTAGTCAAATTAACGCTACTGCCCAATTCGGTGCAGAAGCACATCCAGCATTATTGGCGTTGGTAAAACAATTGCCTTTGAACAAACAGCAGGAGTTATTAAATACACCAGAGGTGATGAAAGCCTTGCTGAATGTTCAGGATGCACACGACGATCTTGCTAAGCGAGAGGCTGTACAAGTAGTAAAAGAGATACTTGGTGAGAATATTGATGTAGAGCCTTTTGTAGAAGAAAACTACAGATTACATCTTATTAACCAAATCGCTGATCCCAATATCGCCAGGATTATTGCTCAGCAATCGCCCCCTTTAGATATTGATAAAGGAAAAATTGAGCAAATTAACGCTGCCCTCCACCAGCCTTTGGGTAACGATGGTGTTAATACAATATTTGACAATAACGGGGGAGCTAATAGTAATTATGTGAAAAAATACAGGAGATACAAGGCATTATTGGGGTGGTTCCCGGCAGTTTTTATACCGCTTTTGGCTTGGACGCTGGTGCTCCTAACGATTTTTCGGGGGGTGATCCGGCTATTAGGACAACGATGGAGAATCAACGTCTCCGGAATGTCAGTCTGGCAGCGCGAGCGAATGTATTGAACACGGATTCTCCCGACTATCGTTTTGTTACTTTTTGTGCTTCACTTCAAAAACAGGCGTATTCACGCTAGCACCTGCTGCTCCTCCCGTATCGAATAACCACTATGATCAACTAAAAGCCGATATCCAGGAAGCGTCGTCTATTGATGAATTTATGAGAGTAGCGGCCACACGAGGGGGGCTCTTATTACGGCGTACTTGATCCTGTTTCTTTGCGGCAACAGCTGACGCCAGAAGTGTTTAAACAATTGAAGCGTGAACAGAGTCGCCAGATTCTATTGACCGGTACCTATAAGACTGATGCAAACAGTGGCCTTGATGCCAAAGCCGTTGAGCTCAAAACGGTCACTGATCTGTTTGAAAAAATGAAGAAAGCAGATGACAAGATCCGGAAAGAATTAGAACGCTTTAGTAATACGAAGTCGATTGACTGGTTTAATCCAGCGTTTCATGCTGCTGCCAAACAAAATGCCGAGAAATTAGGACCGGAATTTTTAGAATTTGCTAACGGCTGTGATGAGTTCGTTAAGCAATTGGCTCATCAGAAAGCGGTTATTGATGAACAATTAGCCAGTTTACCCTCTCAAACTGATGTAGCTAATTTAGATGATAATGCTCAAAAGCTCGCTCTTGAGGCCTATCGTAACGAGTTAATAGATAAAGGGAATCTCGTTGGAAAAGAGCTAGAGCATTATAAAAAATACAAAAAGTACTCCGAGGAGATCCTAGTCATGACAATCAGCTGCTGAAAAAAGGGCTTGTGAAAGTTGTGGAAGAAGCAAAAGCGGGTAAACAAGACATCAGATTCCACTTCGATAGCGAGTGTGAACCAGATTGTCCTGTTTCAGAGATGGCGAAATTTTTTGGAAAGGAGTGGCGAGATAAAAAGACTATCCCTCCCGGGGTAACGACTGTGGTCAGGCAGGGTGGAAATAATCCAACTTATTATCACGCGGTTCCTATAGTCGTTCCGGGTATGGTTCGTCCCCACCGCATCTCTTTTGGTGGAGATGATGCACATCCCAATGAGAGGCTTACAGGAGGATTTTTGGAGCAGCGGGGTTCAGACAGAGGTACGCCTGCTAAAGATGGATCGATGGAATATTTGCCAAGCCTTAAATTAACGGTCAATGCATTCCCGCAAAAATTACCGGCGCGACCTGGGCCCCATGGGACAGTTATACCAGAAACCACTGATGCTGCATTGAATGCCGCACGGGTAAATTTTTCCATGGCAATGATCTGCCAGGCTTTAGCTGGTTTACATGAACCGCCTACGAAAGACAAACCACTTATCATAGATGGATCAAATCCGGAAGAATTGCGCTATTTATGGACAGCAGCGTACGCAATGGGTAAATTGAATCCAGAGATGAAGTTTGGTCCGGAGGCAATTAAAGTGGTATCACCAGCATGGCAGCCTACTCAAGAAATAGGTACTTTCTATGGTTTGGCTAAGAATTCACTTTACGAAACAGTCTTTAAAGGAAATCCTGGAGTTACTCAAGCGGAATCGTTTTTTCAAGAGTCTAGTGGTCATAAAAAACCCCAGGCACAAACAGCGAAAGATCTTAGTAAGCTTTCCAAATTGTTTAAAGAAGATTTCCAGACTGTTGTAGCTGAGGTAAGTACTGCCAATACTGCACCTGCAGTTACTTCGAGTACGCCACCCAAACTTGGTGGAACCTAGTATTAGTTAAGGATAACATGAATAAGAATAAACTACCTATTGGGGTCTTTGATTCGGGAATGGGGGGGCTAACGGTGTTACGTGCGCTGAAGGCCGCTTTACCTTGTGAATCTTTTGTTTATCTGGGTGATACAGCACGATTGCCTTATGGTACTAAAAGCCCGGACACGGTGCAGCAATATGCTCTGCAAATGACTCGGGTTCTGGTGGAACGGCAGATTAAAGCCTTGGTGATTGCTTGTAATACGGCTACTACCGCGGCTTTACCCCATTTACAAGCCATGCTTCCCGATATGCCTGTATTAGGTGTAGTAAAACCCGGGGGCTGCGGCTGTTGTTGCGGCGACCAAAATCATCGTATTGCTGTTTTAGCTACCGAAACGACGATTGCTTCCAATGCTTATCAGCAGTTAATTTGTGAGCAATTGCCCCAGGCTGCTATTTCAGCCCGTGCCTGCAGTGTATTGGTCGCCTTGGCTGAAGAGGGCATGGTTAATAATGCCATTGCTCGAGAAGCGTTGAAACACTATTTGTCCGATTTTAACGGGGGAAGATACCTTACTCTTAGGCTGTACCCATTTTCCGGTGTTTAAATCCCTGTTGACCTCGTTGTTGCCTGATGGTGTGACGGTAGTTGATTCAGCTGACGCAACGGCAAAAGCGTTGCAGCTGCTGCTGGCGCAGGCGGCTTTGCTTACTCCCAATCAGCCCGCAGAAGCAAAAATAAATTATTTGGTGACGGATTCCATCAAACGTTTTCAGGCGGTAGGGGAAATTTTTCTCGCTGAATCATTAGCAATCGATAATATTGAATTGATTGATGCCCGTAGTCCGTCTTGATTTACAGTGAGAAATCTCCGATTGGTACGTTGCTTATTTCTGGAGATCTCTCGCTATGCTCGAGATGACGTGGACATGCTGAATAGATCCTGTTAGATTTTTTCATTCATTTTCACTGATTTCAATCTGTTTCTTGCGTGCTGATTCATAACGTGCCTGCATTTCAACGTCAATGTAACGATCAGTTGTGGCACTTGAACTATGGCCGGCATCATCGCGTACATGCTCGCGTGGGCGGATTTTTACATCTTCCGAGATGCCCGTGTGTCTTAACCAGTGAACGGTTGCTGCGCCTAAATTATCCGCTTCTTCAGTTTTACCGTGTTGACGTAATTGTGCTGCTGCCAAATCAAAGCATAGTTGCACCAGACGGCGAATCGGTGCTGTATCGCTCAGGGGACCTACGCCGCGAATTTTCGGAATAAGCGGCGAATTATCAGCAGGAGAGGGTAAGGGAGATAAACCTAAAAAACCTCGCCAACGCATTAAACTGGCGAGCATGGCTTCACTAACCGCAACCTGTCTCTCCTTGTTGCCTTTTCCGACGGTAGTAAACCACCAATGACCATTACTGTCTTTAGCAAAATCATTCATACAGGGAATCCAGCGCTCGCTGGCTGCGAGTTCTGAAATACGTAAATACATCCCAAAGAGCATGCTTAAGATAAAACGGGTCCGCTCGTGTTTTTCTGGGTTTTCTTCCGCAAGGGTATCGGCGGCTTCTAACACGGCATCCCATTGCGTCAAACTCAGGCGTCTAACAGGCGCATTTTGTTGGCGTTTGCGAATAAATTTACTTTTTTGCCGAATCAAGGCGACGGGGTTTGAGACAAGGTATTCTTCGGCAATCAGGAAATTAAAAAAGGTACTTAAAATCGCAAATACTTCCTGTACAGCCCCTTGCGATAAATTAAATTGCTCTATCGATAAAGGACTACCTTGTTTTCTTGCAGCCTTGGATTGCGTGACTACAAAAGGACGCCACTCCTCGTTAGGTACTCGTTTGCCTTCTTTTTCAATAAATCGAGGGACTTTTTTTAAACCGATCCAGGCTTGAGGCGGATTTTGGCAAAAGCGAACAAATTGTTCGATATCGTCGCGTTTTAATGTGGCCAAAGTGGTTTTTTAATGTGCCAACACCACTGCAACAGGCGTTCAGCTTCGCGACGATAGCTATTGAAGGTACCCTGGCTGCCCGCATAACTTTTGAGAAAATTCAGGCTATGATAGAAATCCTGGTGATAGTCCGGTGCAGGAAGGATGGCATTGTCTTGGTTTTTGTGGAGATTGTCCAAATTATCAAATAAAGGCAAGAATCGCATTTTCATAACTAGCTAAATACAGTCAAAAAGAATAGGTTAATCCTAACTCAAAAGCCAATCCATCAATAGCCTGCAACACAGAAAATCAGGATATAAACGTTAAGATAGCAGAAATGTCAAAAGTCCTATTGACCTCCAGAGTCGCTGCGGGTATTATTTGCGCTCTGTCCTCGGGGACGGGTTAACGACGGGGTGTAGCGCAGCCTGGTAGCGCGCCTGCTTTGGGAGCAGGATGTCGGGAGTTCGAATCTCTCCACCCCGACCAGTTTCAGTTTGCGCCCGTAGCTCATCTGGATAGAGCATCGGCCTTCTAAGCCGAGGGTAGCAGGTTCGAATCCTGCCGGGCGTGCCAGCCTTAGAGCAGAATTCCTGATTAAAACAAAGTTGGCAAGAATAATATGGTGAGCGTAGCTCAGTTGGTAGAGCCCCGGGTTGTGATCCCGGTTGTCGTGGGTTCGAGTCCCATCGTTCACCCCAGACTTCAGAGTCGATTAGCCATCTTATCCTTAAGATTCATCCTGAGTCTTTACAAGACAGTTATACTGTTTGATAATTCCACCCTGTTTGCGAAAGTGGCGGAACTGGTAGACGCGCTGGATTTAGGTTCCAGTGGGGTAACCCGTGAGAGTTCGAGTCTCTCCTTTCGCACCATTACATGATAATTTCCGTGAGGTGACTAGATGCAAGTTTCTGTTGAGACCTTGAAAGGTTTGGAGCGTAAAGTAACAGTTTCGGTGCCAACCGAAAAAGTAGAGGAAGAAGTGAGCCTGCGTCTCCACAATCTTGCTCGTAAAGTAAAAGTTGATGGTTTTCGCCCCGGTAAAGTTCCATTCAGTTTGGTAAAGAGCCGTTTTTCAAATAGCGTCCGTGAAGAAGTAGCTAGAGAAATGGTACAATCAACGTTATTTGAAGCGTTGCAAAAAAACGAGCTGGTTCCAGCTGGTTCACCCTTTGTTGAGCCTGAGAAGCTTGAAGCCGGTAAAGATTTCAAATATACCGCCGTCTTCGAAGTATTCCCAGTTATTACTATTACGGAATTGAACCAGGCTGAAGTCGAGGCTATTCATGCGGAAGTCAAAGATAGCGATGTAGCCGATATGCTTGAAAAATTGCGTGAGCAAAACAAAGAATGGCATGAGGTTTCACGTGCAGTGGCCAAAGGTGATAAAGCAGTTGTTGATTTTGAAGGTTTCCTTGATGATAAAGCCTTTGAGGGCGGTAGTGCTAAAGGACATGAACTTATTATTGGTTCTGGCGCTATGATTCCTGGTTTTGAGGAAGGTATAATCGGTGGTAAAAAAGGCGAGCCTTTTGATATTAAAGTGACTTTCCCAAAAGATTATGGCCACAAGGAATTAGCAGGCAAAGAGGCAACTTTCAAAATTACTGTTCAGAAAGTCATGGAAGGTAAATTACCAGAGTTAGATCAAGCCTTCGCTGAAAAATTTAATATCAAGGAAGGCGGTATCGATGCACTCAAAAAAGATATTAAAGAGAACATGGTTCGTGAATTAGAACGCCGTGTGAGTTCGATGAATCGTGAGAAACTTTTTGATAAATTGATGGAAGTAAATAAATTTGATCTGCCGATGGCTCTGATTGATAAAGAAATCGAGCATTTAAAGCATGATATGTATCATCGTCTCTTTGGCCATGAGCATTCTGATGATGAGAAGATACCTGATTTCCCACGGGCGTTGTTCGAAGAGCAAGCCAAAAAGCGTGTTCATCTTGGTTTACTGTTCTCTGAATACGTAAAAAACATGAACTGATTGCTGATAAGGCTCGTGTAGATGCGATGATTGAGAAATTTGCTAGTGCTTATGAAAGTCCTGATGAATTGCGTGCTTGGTATCAAGGTAGTAAAGAGCGTCTGGCTGAAGTAGAGGCCTTGGTTATGGAAGAAATTGTTGCTGAAAAAATTAGTGACGATGCTAAACTTAAGCGTAAAAAAATGAGTTATGAAGATATCATGAACCCTAAAAAGGACGCTGAGAGCAAAGGAGAGTAAGTATGCCAGGGTATGCAGACAACTTGATAAGAAATGCCAGCGGGTTAGTACCGATGGTTATTGAGCAAACGTCCAGAGGCGAGCGCTCTTATGATATCTACTCACGACTTTTTGAAAGTAACGAATTTATCTTTCTTTTTGGGTGAAGTTGAAGATCATATGGCTAACCTGGTAGTGGCTCAATTATTATTTTTTGGAGTCCGAGAATCCGGAGAAAGACATTGCCTTGTATATTAATTCACCGGGCGGAGTCGTGACTGCTGGCTTGGCGATTTATGATACCATGCAGTTTATTAAGCCTGATGTCAGTACTTTATGTATCGGTCAGGCAGCCAGCGCAGCGGCTTTATTGTTATGCGCTGGTGCTGACGGTAAGCGCTTCTGTTTGCCCAACTCAAGAGTAATGATTCACCAACCGTTAGGTGGGTATCGAGGGCAGGCAACGGATATTGAAATCCATGCGCGTGAAACATTAGCGGTGCGTGAGCGCTTGAATAGCATCATGGCAAATCATACCAAGAAAACACCTGATCAAATTATGCGTGATACGGAGCGTGATAATTTTATGAGCGCTACCCAAGCGATGGAATATGGTTTGATTGATAAGGTTCTCTACGACCGCAATGCGTTGGCTACAACTGAGTAATTTTAAGCAGCCAGTTTGTTTTTGGAGAACAGCAAACTGGCGTTATTTTTCCGATTGTCTAAAATTTTACTAGGATGTCTATTATTAATTCGCAATATAAATGCCAAACATTGGTTTAAGTGCTTCTAAGGGAGGTAACAAATCAGTGGGCGAGGCTATTTTAGGGACTTATGCGCAATAGATTCTAGATTACTACATTGGTGTAGTAACAGTAGAAAGAGGGGTTCGTAGATGAGTAAAACCGGTAACGGCGATAATGACAAAGTCTTGTATTGTTCTTTTTGTGGAAAGAGCCAGCATGAGGTAAAAAATTAATTGCAGGCCCTTCAGTTTTTGTTTGTGATGAATGTGTTGAGTTGTGTAATGATATTATTCGTGAAGAAACCCAAGACGTTCCGGAGGAAGCTGAAACCCATTTACCGACGCCTAAGGAAATTTCCAATTTTCTCGATGAATACGTGATCGGACAACCTCATGCCAAAAAGGTTTTATCTGTAGCAGTGTATAACCATTACAAGCGATTACACCATAAAACGGAAGATGGTATTGAATTGGGTAAAAGTAACATATTGCTGATAGGACCCACGGGTAGTGGTAAAACCTTGCTTGCGCAAACGTTGGCGCGTTTACTCAATGTACCTTTCACCATGGCTGATGCTACCACGCTAACAGAGGCAGGTTATGTAGGTGAGGATGTTGAGAATATCATCCAGAAATTATTGCAAAAATGCGACTATGATGTTGATAAGGCGCAGCAAGGCATTGTTTATATCGACGAAATCGATAAGATTTCGCGTAAATCGGATAATCCTTCTATTACTCGCGATGTATCAGGTGAGGGTGTGCAACAAGCGTTGTTGAAATTGATAGAAGGTACTATTGCTTCTGTCCCTCCACAGGGTGGACGTAAACATCCACAGCAAGAGTTTCTTCAAGTAGATACCTCCAATATCCTATTTATTTGTGGAGGAGCGTTTGCCGGACTAGAGAAGGTTATTCGTGAGCGCAGCGATAAATCCGGAATAGGTTTTTCTGCACAGATTAAAAACCCGAAAAGCGGTCAGGAAATGGAAAAGGTATTAAACTCACTTGAATCGGAGGATTTGGTTAAATATGGTTTAATTCCAGAATTTGTTGGCCGCTTACCGGTAGTGACAACCTTGCACGAGCTGGATGAAAACGCGTTAGTGGATATTCTTACTACACCAAAGAATGCACTCACCAAGCAATTTCATGCTTTGTTTAAAATGGAGGGTGTAGAATTGGAGTTTCGTGATGATGCACTGCGCCTTATTGCTAAAAAAGCATTGGAAAGAAAAATTGGTGCTCGTGGTTTGCGTGCCATCCTTGAAAATATTCTTTTAGACACCATGTACGAATTACCTTCCATCGAAGGCGTTAATAAAGTGGTGATTGATGAAAATGTAATCAATGGCGTCGGAAAGCCTATCCTGGTCTATGAAGGGGAAGAAGGTAAACAATCTGCTGCAGGTGGAAGGGAATAAGAAAGCGTGTAGTAGCAGTAGCAATCTGCGCTGCTGGAATTTATCGGAACTAAATCCAGCAGGGCCCGTCCAGGGTACTTGCTTAAATAGCAGGTGATTCAACTGAAAGGCCATACTATTTCTCTTAGAATTATCGTTTGAATAAGGGCTTATTATGTCTAGCGAAAGCGAAAATGAATTCACAGCGACTGAAGAAGAAAATGATGTGACATCACCGTTACCTGTATTACCTCTGCGCGATGTTGTTGTTTATCCGCACATGGTTATTCCCTTGTTTGTTGGGCGTGAGAAATCAATAAAGGCCCTAGAAGCGTCGATGATTGACAGTAAACAGATTTTTCTGGTTGCTCAACGCAAGTCCTCTAATGACGACCCAGCCGCACAGGATGTGTTTACAGTCGGTACGATTTCCAGCGTTCTCCAATTATTGAAATTACCGGATGGCACCGTCAAAGTATTAGTTGAAGGTGAACAGAGGGCGAGAGTAACAGCCTACTCTCAGGAAAAAGGCTATCTGGAGGCTTCTTTAGAGGTTATAGAGGAAGTTAGCTCTGACATGAAAGAACAGGAAATTGAAATCTTAATGCGTTCTTTGATGTCTCAATTTGAGCAATATATCAAGCTTAATAAGAAGATCCCACCTGAAGTATTAAGTTCCCTGGCGAGTATTGAAGAGCCCGGTCGTCTGGCGGATACCATTGCTGCTCATTTATCCCTCAAAGTAGATGATAAACAAGAACTACTCGAAACGACTGACGTAGGAACGCGCCTTGAGCGATTAATGGCGGCGATAGAGAGCGAGATTGACTTGCTTCATGTTGAAAAACGAGTACGTGGTCGCGTTAAGCGCCAAATGGAAAAAAGTCAACGTGAATATTATCTGAATGAACAGATTAAAGCGATTCAAAAAGAACTCGGTGAAATGGGTGAAGAAGGCAATGAAATTGAGCAATTGGAAAGCTCGATTAATAAAGCCGGTATGCCCAAAGAAGCCAAAGAGAAATCACTTGCTGAACTGCAAAAATTAAAATTAATGTCGCCCATGTCCGCTGAAGCAACAGTCATTCGTAACTATCTTGACTGGATGCTTAGTGTGCCCTGGAAAAGAAAAATAAAATACAATTTGATTTGCGTAAGGCGGAAAAATTGCTCGATAAAGAGCATTACGGTCTCGAAAAGGTGAAGGAACGGATTATCGAGTATCTTGCGGTACAACAGCGCGTAAAACGCTTAAAAGGCCCTATTCTATGCTTAGTAGGACCACCTGGGGTTGGAAAAACCTCATTAGGCCAATCAATCGCCAATGCGACAGGTAGAACGTTTATTCGCATTGCTTTAGGCGGTGTAAGAGATGAAGCAGAAATTCGTGGCCATCGACGAACGTACATTGGTTCGATGCCAGGAAAAATAATTCAAAAATTATGTAAAGCTGGTGTTAAAAATCCCCTGATCATGCTGGATGAAGTGGATAAAATGGCCATGGATTTCCGTGGTGACCCAGCTTCTGCATTGCTTGAGGTACTTGATCCTGAGCAAAACCATACCTTTAACGATCATTATCTCGAAGTCGACTATGATTTGAGTGATGTGATGTTTATAGCGACGGCCAATTCACTGGAAATTCCTGCGCCTCTCCTGGATCGTATGGAGGTTATTCGTCTGGCGGGTTATACCGAAGATGAGAAGATCCATATTGCTGAAAGTTACTTGGTGCCCAAACAATTGATTTTGAACGGCCTAAAGCCAGAGGAAATCAACATTGGCGAAAGTGCTATCCGTGAAATTGTACGTCATTATACCCGTGAGGCAGGTGTGCGTAATTTAGAGCGTGATATAGCAAGTATTTGCCGTAAGGTGGTTAAGGAAATACTGACTGGTAAGCGGGTGAAAAAAGTAGCTGTCTCGCGCACCAATATTGAAAAATATTTGGGTGTTAAAAAATACCGTTATGGACTTGCCGAGGAATTTGATCAGGTAGGTCAGGTGACAGGACTAGCCTGGACCAGCGTAGGCGGTGAATTACTGACTATTGAAGCTTCTATGATGCCAGGCAAAGGTAAACAACGCATACTGGTCAATTAGGTGAAGTGATGCAGGAATCAATTCACGCTGCAATGACCGTGGTAAGAAGTCGAGCGAAGGCGTTTGGCGTAGCGGATGATTTTTACGATAAAAATGATTTCCATGTTCATGTTCCAGAAGGTGCAACACCTAAGGATGGTCCCAGTGCGGGTATCGGTATGTGTACAGCCTTGGTTTCGGTTGTAACGCATATTCCGGTGCGTGCTGATGTGGCTATGACTGGAGAAATAACCTTGCGTGGACAAGTACTTCCTATCGGTGGTTTGAAGGAAAAACTGCTTGCTGCCCACCGCGGAGGGATTAAGCATGTTATTATTCCTGAGGAAAATAGTAAGGATTTGGAAGAAATACCTGATAATGTATTGAAAAAACTTACCATCCATCCGGTGAAGACGATTGAGCAGGTATTAGATCTTGCTTTACAGCGCAGTCCAATCGTTGATACACCTGTTCCGACCATTCATGAAGCTGCAAAAGGAAAAAGTTCTAAAAAAATAAAAATAAGGATTTACATGCCCATTAATACCGAGTATATTTCACACCGTTGCCCGCTACTGGCGGGCGATGCAGGGATGTGACTGCTTGACTGAGGTTGATGAATCTGTTTTAATCGCTTCGGGTAAAGGAAGAATAACTGATAGGGGAAAAGATGAATAAGAGTGAATTGATTGAAGCAATTGCAAGTGGTTCTGGCGTAACTAAAGCAGACGCTAGTCGAGTTCTCGATACTTTTATGACTACCGTGACCGATGCTTTAAGAAGTGGCGATCAAGTTGTGTTGCCTGGTTTCGGTTCTTTTTCCACTGGTAACCGTTCTGAACGTACCGGTAGAAATCCACAGACTGGAGCGACCATTCGTATTAAGGCTTCACGCGTTGCCAAGTTCAAAGCTGGTAAGAACTTGAAGGAAGCTGTGCAGTAGAGTTTTTGGGTGCTTAGCTCAGCTGGGAGAGCATCGCCCTTACAAGGCGAGGGTCGCAGGTTCGATCCCTGCAGCACCCACCAAGAATTGGAGTGGTAGTTCAGTTGGTTAGAATACCGGCCTGTCACGCCGGGGGTCGCGGGTTCGAGCCCCGTCCACTCCGCCAAGATTAACGCGCCGAAGGGCGCGTTTTTTACCAACCACGTTAAGTCAGTATTTCTTGCGAAACACCAATATGGAATTTCGAACATGTTGCAGAAGTTGAACGAACGCATACAAGGTGTCATAGCCTGGATAGTCATTGGTTTGATTGTTATTACCTTTACTTTATTCGGCGTGGATTATTATATGCAATCACGTCAGACCTCGACCGCGGAGGTTGATGTCAATGGCCAGCCGATTAGTAAACAGGCTTATGAAGTAAATTATAGGCGAGCCCGGCAGCAGCGTGATCCGTCGCAAATGACGGCGGCTAGCGAAATAGCCTTGAAGAACCAGGTTCTGCAAAATATGATTGTTAACGAAGTCACTATGCAGGCAGCAAAAGCCAGTGGCTTTGAAGTGAGCACCGAACAAGCAAATGCAGCTATCGTTAGTATTCCTCAATTCCAGCAAGATGGTCATTTCTCGGCAGAACGTTATCAACAGGCACTCAGTGGTGCCATGTTTACTCCTGAATCTTTCCAAAAAGAAGTCAGGCAAGGTATGTTACTTAATCAACAGCGTTTTGCATTCATAGGTAGTGCCTTTGCTCTGCCTGGGGAGATTAAGCGTTTTGTTAAGCTCTATATGCAAACTCGAGATTACGAATACTTACAAATACCGACGTCTTTATTTATCAAAGAAAGTAATGTTTCCCCTGAAATGGTAACTGCTTACTATCAAAATCATCCAAAGGAATTTCTTGAGCCAGAAAAAGTCTCTCTTGATTATGTCCGCTTATCCATGCAAAAAATTAAAGATGCAACGAAGGTAAATGATGAAGAGATAAAGCGTTATTATGAAGACAATCAAAGTAATTTTCTGACACCGGCACAATGGCAGGTTGCACACATTCTATTTGCTGTTCCAGAAACTGCGACTGCAGAGACGCAAGAGCAGATAAAACAGAAAGCTGAAGAAGCTTATCAAGCCCTGCAAAATAACCCGCTTCAATTTAATGAATGGGTAAAAACCATGTCGGATGATAAATTATCTGTTGCTAACAAGGGTGTTCTGCCCTGGCTGGTTGCAGGTCAATCCGGTTTTGATAAAACCTTGGCAAATTTAACTGAACCAGGACAAATTTCGCCACCAGTAAAAGCTGCGCATGGTTATGAAATTTTTAAACTAGTCGCTTATAAGCCTGCGGCATTAAAGCCATTGTCTGAGGTTCAAGCAACGATTAAAGAACAATTACTGATCGAATTGTCACAAGCGCAATATGCTCAAGCGTTGGAGCAACTCGCAGATTTAAGCTATCAAACACCAGATTCTCTAACTCCCGTAGCTGATGCATTAAAATTACAAATTGAACAGACAGAGCCTTTTTCACGGCAGGGCGGTAAGAGTGCATTGAGTAAAAACAAGCAAGTAGTCAACACGGCGTTCAGTCATGATGTCCTGGAGCTGGGAAATAACAGTGAACCCGTGCAATTAGACAATGATAGTGTTGTGGTCTTACGGGTTAACAAACATATCCCCGCAGTCGAGAAATCCTTGAAGCAAGTTAGCGAGTTCATCACTAAAAAATTAGCTTTACAAGAGGCTGAAAAGCGGGCAAAGCAATTAGGTATAGAATTGCTATCGAACAAGGAAGGAGTTGGTGCGCAAGAAAAACTGATGCAAACCAATCAGCTGCGGTGGCAAGAGGTAGATAAAGCAACACGCGATACAGACAAAGCAGATGCTACGGTTAATGATTTAGCCTTTAGCTTGCCGCGTACCAATAGTCGCGATGGACGCAGCTTAAGTAATGGTGATTATGTCATCGTGCGATTGAAAAAATCAACGATGGCCGATTGCCGTTGCTTGATAAAGAACAACAGGCAAGCTTAGCCCAACAGATTGAAGCCAGTTATGGCTTAATGGATTACGATTTGTACGTCAATAATTTGGTTCATAAGGCTAAGATAGATAGGCATTAACCTAAGTTAAGAGGGGATGTAATGGCAAAATTTACCGATAACCAATTAGCGAAGTTTTTTTACAGCTCACTAACGATTATAATGAATTAGCAAGCAGACGAGCTCCTCAGCTCTCGATGGAGCAAATTAGAGATGAATTAAGAAGAAGGGTCCTGTTTGCTTTAAATAGCCCTGCTAGCAAGTTATATTGGTTTACCTTGGCTAGCACCCCTGACGACTGCCAAAGCGAGGCAGACAAAGTAATGCATGCATTAAATACGTTTCTGAGCACTCGCCCAGCCTTTGTACATATAGAAGAACCACAAGTGTTTTTTGCTAATCATAAGTTTGTGCAAATTGATATTAGTGTGGATCAAGACTATGAACCTTATCGACACCGCCATTATCACTGTTATTGCGCCAGTGACGATTTTCTGTTTAACTGGTTTTTGTATCGCTCCTTATTGAGACCACAAGTTATTGTTATTGATAATTCCTCTAGCCGTAACCATGGCCATTCAAGTAAAGATGATAAAAAGAATAATGGCGATATAATTGCCTTTCTCTTTCTGGCGGCCTTGGCTGCTTTGCTTTTGGTTCTAGCTATTGCTGCACTTTATTACATGCTAGGACAAGCTTTAAATAGCATCTCTCGCATTCAATATAATGAGGGCTGGCTACAAGGAATGGTAACCGTGGCGGGTACGCTTGCTGCTGGCTATGTGTCTTGCTTCTTAAGTATGGCCTTTGCTACGTCACCATTAATGAACCTTGCTCTGTTAGCGGGTATAAGCAGTCCAGTTGGTGTAGTTGCTTTGTCTCTGACTTGTTTAACGATTATTGGTGCTGGTGCAGGTTGCTTTATCACAGATAAACTTCAGAACTATATTTTACGTAAAACACATCCTGATGCTCTTGATCCTAACGATCCAAATCGTTTTACCTTGACTGCGGAAGAAGAGCTAAATTTACTCCAAAAAGGATTTGATCTCATGAGGGTAAAATATGCCATTTTTACTCTGCGCTCTGAATTGGGTGAAGAGGGTGTTCCTACTTTGCTCCATCGAAGAACTTTTGGTACGAATGGAAAAAAAGTGCAGGAAAATCTTGAAATTATAAGAAAAATACGCGCAGGCGATATGGGTAGTGAGTCTCTTCTTGATGGGCCCGTAACAGTTCCTTTACGCCAAGGTGAAGCAACAATCCAATTTGACTTGCGACCTTTGCCTTATTACCAGGCTCCAGTTTATGCGATGTATCCTCCTCCATATTACAATACAGAACCATCTGCACCATTATTCGAATAGCCAATTTATATAATTAAGTGCCTTGTATGAGGCACTTAATTAATGGAATTAGAAGAGTTAAAGCATTAAGTCAGATCTGACATGGATACCGCATGGTAACCTGCATCAACGTGAACAACTTCAGCAGTAATCCCAGATGCTAAATCAGAACACAGAAACGCAGCTGTATTGCCTACTTCTTCGGCAGTGACATTACGTTTCAAGGGTGTCGTATTGGCATAGGCGGTTTGCATCTTGCGGAAATCTTTAATGCCTGCCGCTGCTAGAGTTTTAATGGGGCCTGCAGAAATGGCATTTACCCGCAGACCTCTAGGGCCTAAACTGGCAGCCAGATAACGAACTGCTGCTTCCAGACTTGCCTTGGCGATACCCATCACATTGTAGTTAGGTACAGCTTTCTCGGCGCCATAATAACTTAAGGTGAGTACAGAGCCTTGCGTCCCTTCCATCATCGGTAAAGCGGCTTGTGTCAAGCCAACCAGGCTGTAGGCACTGATATCATGTGCAATACGAAAACCTTCGCGATTAGCTTGCTCAATGAAATCGCCACTGATTTGGTCTGCTGGCGCAAAAGCGACTGAGTGGGTTAAAATATCTAATTTATTCCAGTGGCTTCCCAGTTGCTCAAAGACCGATTTAATGTCCAAATCGCTGGCAACATCGCAAGGAAAGGTAAGGCTGGAATTAAATTCTGCTGCCATGGTTTCCACTCGGCTTTGCAATTTTTCATTCTGGTATGTAAAGGCTAGTTCTGCACCTTGCTCGTGAAAGGCTTGGGCAATACCATAGGCAATGGATCGGTTAGAAGCCAAGCCAACAATTAATGCTTTTTTCCGCTTAAAAATCCCACTTTACTCTCCTTTTAATCTTTTGAGTGCGTTGCGAGTAACTCGCGCATTTTTGCTTGGATCATGTCAATAGCGATACGATTTTCTCCTCCTCGGGGAACAATAATATCAGCGTATCGACTTGAGGGTTCGATGAACTGTAAATACATTGGTCTTACTGTTGTTTCATACTGATGAACGACTGATTCAAACGAACGGTGGCGTTCAACCACGTCTCGTTTTAAACGACGGGTCAAGCATACATCCAACGGAGTGGACATGAAAATACGAATGTCCATGACTTCGCGCAGCGCTTTGTCGGTAAATAATAAAATACCCTCCAGGACAATAATCGTATGACGGCCAACATAACGTGTTTCTGGCAAACGGATGTGCTTGGAATGAGAATAAATAGGGATATTAACGGACTCCCCTTGTTGCAATTGACGCAGATGCTCACAAAGTAGGGCATGATCAAACGCTTCTGGATGATCATAGTTAATTGTTTCTCTTTCAGCGAAAGGGAGGTGGCTGTTGTCTTTATAGTAAGCATCTTCCGAAATCACAACAACTTGCTCTGAACCAAGTTCGGTGACAATAGTATTAGCCAGAAGACTTTTACCAGAAGCAGAAGGGCCGGATATTCCGATAATAATCGCTTGTTTACTCATGATAAGGTCGTTAAAAATTTTGTACAAATAGTAAGGGTTTATGAGGATAAATTCAATCTGAATGTCATTCGAAGTAACTTTAAAAATCTGCGTATAATGCCTAATTAACGCAAGGCGTTTTTAAAAAACCTCGAGGCATTGCCTAAAAAGGACTGCATTTTTTAAGGTGAATGGAATGTTACGCTTTTTTATCTCTCTGTTTTTTCAATAGTACGTATAAAGCACCCGAACCGCCGTCACGAGCTAAGGCACTGTGAAAAGCTAATACCTGAGGAAATTGCTGCAGCCAATGATTAACTAAATTTTTTAAAATAGGTGGTTCGCCTTGATGGCTGCCTTTGCCATGAATGATTAATAAGCAGCGATGACCCAGGGCATGTTGTTGCGCAATACATTTAATCAGGGCATTTTTAGCATCATCCGATCTTAAACCATGCAAATCGAGTCTGGCTTGCCAGGAAATTTGCCCATTTTTTAATTCACGTAAGCGTTTAGCAGGGATACTATGACTACAGTAGCTGAGTAGCGTATTTGCTTGTACTACCTCGGTATAATAATCTGACAAATAGAAGTCATTGTCCTTGGGAAGAGAGGGTTGCTGCGGCTTGTAGTTACGAGGTTTAGCTGTAGCCTGAGGCGGGCTTTTAGCCTCTACGGAAGCAATTTTTTACTTTTGGGCAAGGGCTTAACTTTCTCCACCACTTGGCGAAATAAGGCTTTGTCTTCATCAGACAGAAAATCATCAGGCATAGAACTCGTTAATTTAGACATTTGAAGTACTCTTAAAATTATAACGTATATAAAGACCTTAAGGACAAAGAATCTGAATTAGCGTACAATTTGTGATAATTGTATACATCGATGGTTTTCCGCCCTACTAGAGGCTACTGATATTTCTACTATCTAGCGCAATATCAACAGCCTCTTAGAGTCAGCGAAAAGTCTAATGATTAAGGTAAAGTTATGACTGATTCTTATGCGGCACTGACGGCTGATTTTGCAACCCTCGTGGATTTTTTGCGTTTTGGTTTAACTCAAGCACGAGCGACTGATTTATATTATGGACATGGTACAGATAACGCTTGGGATGAGATGATGGCCTTAGTGCTTGGCAGTTTATCTTTGCCTCCGGATGTGGATCCCTTACTTTTGCAAGCTCGATTGACGCCCGCGGAAAAACAAATGCTCAATGAACGTTTGGCAAGACGAATTATCGATAAAGTTCCTGTGCCTTACTTAACCAAAGAAGCCTATTTCTGCGAACTGCCTTTTTATGTTGATGAGCGTGTGTTAATTCCACGCTCACCCATTGCGGAACTCATTAAAGAACAATTTTCTCCCTGGCTTGCTGCCGATAGTGTCGAACGTGTACTTGATCTTTGTACGGGAAGTGGTTGTATAGCAATTGCCTGCAGTTACGCATTTCCAGAAGCAATAGTTGATGCAGTTGATATTTCAGCAGATGCTTTGGAAGTGGCGGCGATTAATCGTGCACGTCACGGCTTAGACGATGTTCTTAATCTAATTGAATCAGACTGTTGGGCCAATGTACCTAGAGTTCGCTATGATTTGATTGTTTCTAACCCTCCTTATGTTGGCTATGAGGAAATGCAAACCTTGCCGGCTGAATATACTCATGAACCACGATTAGCTTTGGAGTGTGAGGATAATGGCTTGGCTATTGTTGAAAAAATCTTGGCAAACGCCCATGATTATTTAACAGAGGAAGGCATTTTAGTCGTTGAGGTAGGGAATAGTGAGTATGCTTTAGTGGACGCCTTTCCCCAACTGCCATTTACCTGGCTTGATTTTGAATATGGTGGGCAAGGCGTATTTCTATTGACCTGTCAGCAATTAAAAGCCCATTTTGGTAATAAATAATGAGTGGAAACACATTCGGTACATTGTTTACAGTAACAACCTTTGGTGAAAGCCACGGCAAAGCGTTAGGTTGTGTGGTCGATGGCTGCCCTCCAGGCATGGCGCTTTGTGCTGAGGATATTCAGCCCTTTCTCGATAAACGCAAACCAGGGCAGTCCAAATACACGACTCAACGGCGAGAAGAGGATAAAGTGGAAATCCTTTCTGGTGTCTTTGAGGGATTAACAACCGGTACCCCGATTGCTTTATTAATTCCAAATAGTGATCAGCGTTCCAGTGATTATAACGAGATTAAGGATTTATTTCGGCCAGGACATGCTGATTTTACCTATCACTACAAATATGGACACCGTGACTATCGCGGCGGCGGCCGCTCATCCGCCCGTGAAACAGCGGCCAGAGTTGCAGCCGGTGCAATTGCCCGCCTTTATTTGCAACGTATATTGGGTATTGAAATAATCGGTTATCTGCAGCAGATGGGAACTAGTACTATAGATTTTATTGCTGAAAGTGAAATCAATAATAACCCTTTTTTTGCCCTAACGATTATCAAATACAGCCTGAGACTGCCCAAGGCACACA
>NZ_CALJ01000097.1 GCF_000308315.1 Legionella tunisiensis
CTTAAGGGAAGATCCAGATGTTATTTTGATCGGTGAACTACGTGATTTGGAAACTATTCGTCTTGCTATGACTGCGGCTGAAACAGGTCACTTGGTGTTTGCGACGTTACACACTAATTCGGCAGTCAAGGCGATTCACCGGATCATTGATGTGTTTCCTGGCGCGGAAAAATCAATGGCACGCTCAATGTTAGCGGAATCTTTGCAAGCTGTTATTGCGCAAAATTTATTGCCAAAAATAAATGGAGGTCGCATTGCTGCTTTTGAAATTATGCTTTGCAATACAGCTATTAGAAACTTAATCCGTGAAGATAAACTCGCTCAAATGTATTCTTCTATGCAAACTGGGCAGGCTAAAGGGATGCAAACGCTAGAACAACATTTAATGCAATTATGGCGAGCTAACTTGATTGCTGAGCATCATGTACGGGAAGGTGCTGCTTATCGATGTTAATGGATGGGGCATCAGATTCGTTGAAGTTATTTTTAGATTTTTGGCGCAGTACTCATTTCTGGCGATCTCTCACCGCGTTCGAAATGACGGGAAAGTATGTTCGAGGTGTCAAGGAGCAAGTGAGAAACTTGCTCCTTTGCAAGACGGATGATTAAGCGTTTTTCTGTATCTCAATCAACTGGACAATCCCATTTTCTGCCAAGGTCAACATATTATTGAGTTGATCGCGATTAAAACTCTTATCTTCAGCTGTACCTTGTACTTCTATGAATTGTCTTTCTTCATTCATCACAATATTCATGTCGGTTTCTGCCAGGACATCTTCAGCATAATCTAAATCAAGGACAGGTTGGCCACGGTAAATACCAACTGAAACAGCAGCAACGTAATTAAATGCAGGCATCTTGCGTAATTTTTCCCGTGCGACCATCCACGAAAGCGCGTCTTTCATTGCTACACAGGCACCAGTAATTGCTGCAGTACGGGTACCACCATCTGCCTGAATAACATCGCAATCAAGGGTAATGGTGTTTTCGCCCAAGACTTTCAAATCGATGCAAGCGCGTAAAGAGCGGCCGATGAGCCGTTGAATTTCAAGTGTCCTACCACCTTGTTTCCCTTTGCTGGCTTCTCTTTCGGTTCGGCTGTGGGTAGCGCGAGGCAACATGCCGTATTCAGCAGTAATCCAGCCTTGGTTTTTGCCTTTAAGAAAGCGGGGTACGCCATCAATAATCGAGGCGTTACATAAAACGCGAGTCTCACCAAACTCAACTAAGACTGAACCTTCGGCATGATTAGTAAAATGACGCGTGATTTTGATCGCACGTAATTGATTGGGTTCACGATTGCTAGGGCGCATGCTTAATCCTCACTAAAATGTGCGATTATAAACCTTTCATTCGTACTATGCACCTGGGCTTGCATTTGTACAAATTTAGTTTATAGTCGCCCAACGTTAAATTTAGTCAGTACTTTTTATGACCCATAGTATGACCGCTTTTACCAGACTGCAGAAACAGCTTGATGCAGGTATTCTGTGCTGGGAAATTAAGTCAGTGAATCACCGCTACCTCGATGTATCTTTTCGTTTACCGGAAGCGTTCCGTTTTTTAGAAGCTTCTTTACGTACAATGATGCGCGGAAAAATAAGTCGTGGTAAATTGGAGTGTCAATTTAAATTCCAGAGCAGTACAATGGATAGCCAATCCATACTTATTGATAACTGTCTGGTCAACAGCCTAATTGCTGCGGGAAATGAATTGGCGATGGCGAAGCAATTACCTAATGATTTAACGTTAAATACCATTTTATCTTGGCCTGGTGTGATACAAACTTCCCAACCAGATCAGGAGGCATTAAGTCAGCAGGTGGAGTTATTATTTCAGGAAACATTAGCCCAATTACTGGCAGTAAGAAAATCCGAAGGACAGGCATTGCGTGTGCATATACAAAGTCGTTTAGATAAGTTACAAGATGAAATTAAGGTGGCTTGGCAATTGGTTGCGCCGCTGACTGAACAGATAAAAGATAAATTATTGACCCGGTTGCATGTTTTGCAATTGGAGGTTGATAAGACACGTGTCGAGCAAGAGCTTGCTCTGCAATTGGCTCGTTTGGATGTGACTGAAGAGCTAGACAGGTTGCAAACACACGTGATTGAAGTAGAAAAGGGTTTACAACGTGAGGAAGCGGTTGGACGCCGTCTGGACTTTTTGATGCAGGAATTGAATCGTGAGGCAAACACACTGAGTTCAAAATCAGAGTCGGTTGCTTTGACTCAGAGTGCTGTTGAAATGAAAGTGTTAATTGAGCAAATGCGTGAACAAATTCAAAATATAGAGTAAGACCATGGCTGATGCTTATGTAGGTAATTTAATAATCGTTGCTGCTCCCTCTGGGGGAGGGAAAACCAGTTTAGTAAGAAAGTTAGTGACGACGCTCACTGATATAGAAGTCGCCATCTCACATACTACCCGTAAAAAACGGCCGGGTGAAAAAGATGGAGTGGATTACTTTTTTGTTGATGAACAACAATTTTTAGCCATGGTAGAAGCGAATGCTTTTGTAGAGCATGCCTTGGTATTTAATCATCATTATGGGACTTCTGTAGCGCAGATAAATACTCGTCTCCAGGCAGGAATTGATGTGGTTCTTGACATTGATTGGCAAGGCGCTCAACAAATTAGGACGGTTTTCCCGGATGCCGTTTCTGTGTTTGTTGTACCGCCCGCGCTGGATACCCTTAAACAGCGCCTTTTAGACAGACGTCAGGATAATGAAGAGGTTATTTCCAGTCGTATGCGGCGAGCGCAGGATGAACTAAGCCATTTCTCTGAGTTTGACTACCTGATAGTCAATGATGATTTCAATAAAGCAGCTGCTGAATTACAAGCGATTGTCATTGCAAGCCGTCTCCGAATGGCTCGACAAGCAAGTCAACAAGGGAAATTACTTTCATTCTTGATGGCATCGCAGTAAAATAGACTATTTTGGTTCCAAGTTGGTACCTTTTTTAAGTTCTGGAGGAGAGGTGTATGGCACGTGTAACCGTAGAAGATTGTTTGGAACATGTTGCAAACCGTTTTGAATTAGTAATGGTTGCTACCAAACGCGCTCGCGAGATAGCTGTTCGTGGCGAACAACCCATGGTGGAATGGGAAAATGATAAACCTACCGTAGTTGCTTTGCGGGAAATTGCTGAAGGGTTAATCAAGCCGGATATCCTGGACAAAGATTAGTATTATTGGGGACGGTTGATATTTGCTAGCTTGAGTGCTTTATGCCTGGATTTCAAGCATCGCAGCTCTGAAATCAAATTTATAAATGGTCAAGAGAGTAGAAATGTCACCGGTCTCTAGTTTTGATGGTCAATTTTACTATAATGTTGAAACAAGAGTGTTTTTTATACTGATGTTTCTAGGCTGTTTTACCATACTTAAAACAAACTAATCCAAGCCATTAGAAAATTGACGAGAGAACTCAATGTTGTATCCGGGGGCATTAGCCCGAATAAATTCAGCGGTAGTTGAAGGGAGTGTTGTGTGAGCTACTTTAAGGAGTTAGATGAAGAGCTTAAATGCTACCTTGAGCAACCGCTTATTGAAAAATGTTATCAAGCCTATCTGGTTGCTGAAAAAGCACATCGCGGTCAAATGCGTCGCTCAGGTGAACCTTATATTACCCATCCGGTTGCCGCTGCTTTGGTTTTAGCCCGTATGCGTCTGGATTATCAGACCATAATGGCCACTCTACTTCATGATGTGGTTGAAGATACGTCCATTAGTAAAGATGATTTAACCCAGCAATTCGGTGAAGATGTTACTGCTCTAGTCGATGGCGTAACCAAACTTACCAAAATCAAATTTGAATCGCGCGCCGAAGCCCAGGCGGAAAATTTCCGCAAGATGGTTTTGGCGATGGTGAAAGATATCCGCGTCATTATTGTAAAACTCGCTGATCGTTACCATAACATGCGTACCTTGGGTGCAATGCCCGCGGTAAAACGAAGACGAATTGCGATCGAAACCCTGGAAATTTATGCGCCCATTGCCAATCGTTTAGGGATGCATGCTATCTACATTGGTCTTGAGGATTTGGGTTTCCAGGCACTTTATCCCATGCGTTATAGAGCCATTAAGTCAGCAGTCGAAAAATCACGTGGTAATCGCCGTGAACTAACTCAAAAAATTGAACAGGATTTGCAGCAGGCCTTAGAGAAGCTCAATATTCCTTATGAACATGTTTTTGGTCGGCAAAAACATTTATACAGTATCTATCGCAAAATGAGGCAAAAAAAGCTTCTTTTACGGAAATAACCGATGTGTTTGCTTTTCGAGTAATTACTGAGGATATTGATTCCTGCTATCGGGTTATGGGGGCCTTACACCAAACCTATAAACCAGTGCCTCAACGCTTCAAAGATTATATTGGCATACCTAAAGCCAACGGTTATCAATCTTTACACACGACTTTATTTGGTCCTTTTGGTGTGCCTCTGGAAGTTCAAATACGTACCCGTGATATGGATAAGGTCGCTGAAAATGGAGTGGCTGCCCACTGGATTTATAAATCCTCAGGTCTGGAGGTAAATGAGGCTCAGCTGCGTGCACGTGAATGGGTACAACGCTTGTTGGAAATGCAACGCAGTACGGGAAATTCTTTGGAATTTATTGAAAACGTTAAAATTGATTTATTCCCGGATGAGGTTTATGTATTTACACCCAAAGGCCATATCATGGAGTTGCCTAAGGGA
>NZ_CALJ01000096.1 GCF_000308315.1 Legionella tunisiensis
TTAAATCCAAAATTGTACGCGCACGTATGTTTTATGCTAATCCAAAGCCAGTTAAGCGTTTAAAATTAAATCAGTTCTTGAAAGTAGAGCCACCGCCGGATGACTATCTGATGAAATTGCAGAAACAACTTTCTGGATTTCAACGTATACTGGAAAGTGGTGATTTAAGTATCAATAAAGACGTTGAAAATGAGGAAATCACTTTAATTACTAAGGTCTTGCACGAATCTCAAATTAGTGAGCCAATCGAACGTGGTGTTGCTGCTTTACTTGCTTTCCATGGCCAAAATGAACCTGCTCCTGTTGAGGAATTAATCGAAGAAGAGGAAGAAGGTACCTTAACGATATTTAGGAAACTTACCCAACCTGCCAATACTGTACCTCTACTTGTTAAAGAAGTAGAGCAATTTTCACAACCCTTGCTGGCAATTAATGAAACACGCAATTATTTAGCAGTCATTGAACGTGCGAGTGGAGCAAAAGATAAATATGCAGGTACAGTAGCGAATGAATTAATCAAGGATTTCCAAATGGCAACCAGTTATCCTCCTCATGAACGGGATATAGTGAGTGTTGAGGATTTAGCTGAAATGGTGGTGGCTCTTTCTGACAAAATTGTCAGTGAACGTGAGAAAGCTAAGGCCAAAGCTCAAGAAGATTGACTGGAATAATCCAAAGACTATTGATCTTTCTTCAATCGCGGATATATCTCTTGATTTCTGTGCTTCGTTACGATTAATGAGTGTTTCTTTAAATTTATTATTAGTCCATTTTTTGCGCATAATTGCATCTAAACAGCGGAATTTTTAATAACTGCTTGTAACGCAATGATTAGTATGTTTTTATTTCATCATACTGGGGAAACTATTTATCGATAGAGGGTTTGTGTTGAGACGATTTCGTATTGGCTTACCAGGTTTTTTAATAGGGCATGCCATTTTGCTTGCGTCCTTATTGCTATTTGGTTGTAAAAGTAAACCTAAATACACACCCGAAGAAGATCCTGCACTAAGATTACCCTTTAAGGTTGCGCAGACATCAGATAAGGCTATGATACGTTTGCAAAAGAAACTTGCCAGTCATGGTGTAAAGGTTGTCACTATAGGAGAAGATTATTTAGTCAGTATCCCTTCCTCTGCGTTGTTCCCAGATCAATCACCTCGGTTAACTTGGGCTTCCTATGGTTTGTTAAATAAAGTGGCTTGTTATTTAAAAGAGTTTCGTAAGGTTGGCGTGAATGTAACCGCGTATAGTAGTAAATATGTTTCAGCAAAACGTGAGCATGCTTTGACACTGGCAAGAGCAAGAGCTGTAGCTGATTATTTATGGTCGCAAGGTATCGATAGCCGTTTTATCTTTACAGAAGGATTGGGGAGTGATAAACCTATAATGGCCTACACTCAGGGTGGTGATAAATCACCGAATTCGCGTATTGAAATTACTTTCAGAGACACGATTGTTTAAATGAGGGTGCAATGAGTCGAGAGACTTGGAATTTAATCAAAAATTCTAAAAATTTTTATATTCAAACCTATCGTAGGGGGAGTAAATACCTTATTGTATCGGGATGTATAAATTTACTCTTGTGCTTGATTATATATTATCTTCACCTACATCAGCCGGAGCGTAGTTTTTATGCTACTAGTGGGATTACTCCTCCTATAAGGTTGAATCCCCTAAATGAGCCAAATTATACAGGCAACGCATTACTTCCGCCTGATCCAACGAATGATGATGAAGTGAAAGTTATACCGCAATAACCGAGGAAATTATGGCTGAAGATGCTTTGACAATTGTTGCTATGAGGAATGATTTTTACCGTGATGGTCAACGCAAAACTATGATCACGCTTATCATTTCAATATTAGTCAATTTCGTTCTGGCTTCACTTTTAGTTTATATGATTACTCATCCACCGGCGCCTAAATATTTTGCTACAAGCATCAATGGCAGAATTACTCCTTTATATCCTCTTAACGAACCTAACCAGTCTGATTCAGCAGTACTGCAATGGGCAAACCAAGCGGCTATTGCTGCCTTTACCTATAATTTTGTGAATTACCGCGATGAGCTACAAGCCTCATCAGGATTCTTTACTGCTGATGGTTGGACCCAGTTTTTAACTGCTTTGCAACAGTCAAATAATTTGGATGCAGTAAAAGCTAAGAAACTTATTGTTTCTGCAGTAGCGACTCGGGCTCCCATTATCTTACAAAAAGGGATCTTGAATGAGCGGTACTCTTGGCGTGTACAAATGCCGATTTTGGTAACCTATCAGAGTGCTAGCGAATTTTCACAGCAAAATAACGTAGTGACTATGTTAATCACGAGAGTATCAACACTTAATTCCCCTCGTGGTATTGGTATATCACAGTTTGTTGTTGGGCCAGCTAGTGGTGGTATAAGTTGATGAATAAGAAGAAAAAAGTCGTTCTTCGGCTTGGTGTGCTTACTATTTTGTTAGGCAATGTAATTCCTTTTACTGCTTATTCTGCTGACCAATCAGATTCAGCACAACAGGCATTGCAACAACTTAGGATTTTGCAACAGCGTTTATCGCAAAATCAGGGGCAGCCAGGACAGCCACAACAAGGTAGGCCAGGTACGCCTCCTCCCAAAAATACAACTCCGCCGCCTACGGCAGCAACTCCAGCAGCGCCAGATGGTCAGGTCGTGAGTGATGCCGATAATGACCTTATTGATATTAAGGCCTTTGAGGGTGTTACGAAGCAAATGTTTCCACTCACACCGGAGCAACTCCTGCGCCTTAAACAACTTTATCAAACCAATGAGTATGCTAAAGCAGCGACAGCAGGGGTTCCGCCAAAACCAACAGCAACGTCTCAATTCGTTAATTTGTCGCCTGGTTCCACACCACCGGTTATTCGTTTATCACAAGGATTTGTTTCTTCCCTCGTTTTTCTTGATTCAACGGGTGCTCCATGGCCCATCAGTGCTTATGATTTAGGTGACCCTTCGTCTTTTAATATTCAATGGGATAAAACAAGTAATACGTTAATGATTCAGGCTTTAAAGCTGTACAACTACGGTAATCTTGCGGTTAGGCTTCGTGGTTTAAATACCCCTGTTATGTTGACTCTAATTCCTGGTCAGAAGGCAGTGGACTATCGTGTAGATCTTCGTATACAAGGTTACGGCCCGAATGCTAAGAGTACGCCGATGGAGAATGGTATCCCACCCAGCGCTAATGATCTTTTATTGCATGTTCTTGATGGTGTTCCTCCACCCGGTAGTCGGCGTTTAACAGTAAGTGGTGGTGATGCGAGAGCTTGGATAATCAATGACAAAATGTATGTCCGAACCAATCTTACTATTCTGTCTCCAGGTTGGATAGGAAGTATGACCAGTGCTGATGGTATGCATGCTTATGAGATGCAAAAATCGCCTGTATTACTGGTTTCCTGGCATGGAAAAGTCATGCAGCTCAAGGTAGAAGGGTTATAATCAAATGGCAGGTAAAAAAGAGAATCTTAAGGCATTATTTACCAATACCCGTACACGGGTAATTATTCTGTTTACAGGTATTTTACTGATAACAGCGATTGTAATTGGCATAACAAAGTTTAAATTCTCAAGTGATTTAGGACCAGGTGCTTCTGCCAATGTGAGTATGGTTCCCAGTGGGATTCAATCAATTCCTGGCGCACTTGATCCAACGGTACAATACGCAAAACTACAGGAAGCTCAAAATGTTGAGCAGGCTCAATCAGCGTTAAAAACTGGCGGAAGTTCTATACCAACTATTATTCGTACCCAAGCATTAGGGGCGGGCGTACAGCCGATAGGTGCGCAAGCCGGTGAAGGCGGTGTGGGGTTTACGACTTTAGCCATGGAAGACCAGGGAGGAGCGCAGAGAAGTTTATGGCTGCAAGCGTTAAAGAACAGCAATTGTAGTAAAGCTACAGTAACTAAGGTTGTTAATGAAGGAGCTGTTCTTACTGATTTGAAATCGGCCTGTACTTGTATTCAACTTAAAGATAGCGGCTATCAGCTTTCGGATTTGGAACGGATTTGCTCTTGTAAAGAGTTAAGGGCAGCCGGGTTTAACGCTCGCCAATTAAAAAGATGCGGGTTTTAGTGCAGGAAGGCTTAGATTATGTGGATTTGATGCCTGTGAATTGCGAAATGCGGGTTTTACTGCTCAGCAGATGAAGGATGGTGGTTTTTCTGACGGTGAATTGAAAGGAGCAGGTTTCTCACCAGAGGAAATTACAAAAGCGAGTGGTTTGCCGAATGGAATAACCGAAGCTGATGTTCGCAAAGCCGGATGCCAAGTCGATGCATTAAAGCGCCTACGGGCTGCGGGTGTGACTGCTGCAGCAATTCGGCGTATCAGTGGTTGTAGTGCTGCTCAATTAAAAGCCGCGGGTTATAGTGCAGCTGACTTAAGAAATGCAGGTTTCAGTGCAGCTGATCTAAAGAACGCAGGTTTTACCGCAGCGCAGCTAAAACAAGCTGGTTTTAGTGCAAGAGATCTTCTTAACGCCGGTTTTACACCTGAGGACTTGGCTAATGCCGGATTTACGCCAGGGGAAATTGCAGCTGGTGAATCCGAATTACCACCTGGAATAACACCTGCAGATGTTAAAAAGTGCTGGTTGTGATGTTGCAACTTTAAAGATGGAGCGTTTGGCTGGGGTGAGCGCTAAGCTGATTAGGCAATATGCTGGCTGTAGTGCCAAAGCATTGAAAGAAGCCGGGTTTACGGATAGCGATTTGGCTAATGCTGGTTTTACGCCTGCACAAATCAGTGCAGCGGGGCCGGTTGATGATAATACCATTCGTGCAGCTGGCTGTGATCCTGAAAAATTAAAAGCTCTTTTTGCCAGAGGTGTATCAGCTACTAGAATACGTACTTTAAATGGTTGTAGCGCACAAGCTTTAAAGGCGGCTGGTTATGATGCAAAACAATTAGCTGCAGCCGGCTTTACGCCACAAGATTTGTTAGCAGCTGGTTTTACACCGGCGCAAATTCGGGCAGCAACAGATGTATCCGATGACGCTATACGGGCTGCCGGTTGCGATCCAGTCAAATTAAAATATTTGTTTAGTCAAGGGGTTTCAGCGAAACGTATACGTGAATTAAATGGCTGTAGTGCAGAAGCTTTGAAAGCGGCTGGTTATGGTGCTAAAGCCTTGTCTGATGCGGGTTTTACTCCCCAGCAATTATTGGATGCAGGTTTTACCCCCCAACAATTAGGTCAGGCCGGAATTAAAACAGCAGCGGTAATTGCAGCTGGCAGAACGGCAGATTGCAGTGTTGCTTCATTAAAAGCGGCTCGTGCGGCTGGTGTCTCTGCGACTACAATCAGGCAAACACTTGGTTGTAGTGCGGCAGCAATGAAAGCTGCAGGTTATACTGCTGCAGAATTAAAAGATGCGGGTTTTACAGCCGCTGAACTTAAGGATGCGGGTTTTACAGCTGCTGAACTTAAAAATGCAGGTTTTAGTGCTAAGGAATTGCGAGATGCAGGTTTCAGTGCTGCCGATCTTAAAAATGCGGGCTTTACTGCCAGTCAATTAAAAGAAGCAGGGTTCAGTGCTGCCGATCTTAAAAATGCGGGTTTTACTGCTAGTCAACTGAAAGCAGCTGGGTTTAGTGCCAAAGATCTAAAAGATGCTGGTTTTAGTGCAGCTGCTTTACGTCAGGCGGGTTATTCAGCAAAAGATTTAAAAGATGCTGGCTATACCGCTGCAGACTTGAAAAATGCTGGTTTCAGTAACGCAGATATACAGGGTGCGGGTTTTCCTCCGGATACTTCTCAGTTGGCAGGTTTGCAAGCAGCAAATCAACCAACCGCTGCACCATCTAACTTAGCAGGGATACCAACTGTACCGGGACAAGCTTCTTCTGCTGCCTCAGCACAGGCAGCACAAGCACGGCAATTACAGGAGATTTTGAAGAAACAGAACCAACAGTTGGCTGACCAAAAATATCAGCAAAAAATTCAACAACGTACAGCACAAATGTTAGGTGTTGCGAATCAGTCACTACAAGAGTGGAAAAAAGTAGCTACGCAAGCTTATACCGGTGGATCTGAGGAAAAAGCAGCTCCAGGTGCAGAAGGTTCTGGTGTTGGTATGTCTCAGTCAGGAATGGCCGGAGGCCAAGCGACCGGTCCAGGTGGTGCAGGTGGCAGCACTCCTTCACAAAAAGCGATTGTTAAAACCGGCGATATCTTATTCGCAGTTTTAGATACATCCGTTAATAGTGATGAGCCAGGTCCTATTCTTGCGACGATTGTTTCTGGTAAATTAAAGGGCTCTAAATTAATAGGCAGTTTCAATTTGCCTGCGAATGCCGATAAAATGGTGATTAGTTTTAATACATTATCAGTCCCGGGGGCTGCTAAAACTGTGACTATTAGTGCTTATGCAATTGATCCCAATACCGCTCGCACAGCATTATCAAGTAGTACGGATCACCATTATCTTCTCCGTTACGGTTCTTTATTTGCTTCTTCTTTCCTGGAGGGGTTTGGTAACGCCTTCCAATCAGCCAACACGACAGTGACAATTGGTGGTACGGGCGGCGGTGATAATATTACTGTCCAAAACGGTATTGGGCGCTCTGCACTAGAAAATGCGGTGATTGGTTTGGCGACGGTGGGTAAAAGTTGGGGGCAGGTTGCACAGCAGCAATTTAGCCGACCTACAACCGTCGAAGTCTATTCAGGTACTGGTTTGGGTATATTATTTACTCAGGACTTAACCTCACTTTAACTTGATGAGCAGGTAAAAATGGCAGACGACAAAGATGAATATGGCGATGAATATCAGTTTGCTGATCTGGATGTAATAAGTCCGGATTCATCGGATGAAGAGGAAGGTTCTTCCGAAGCAGCTAGCCAGGCAAAAAACAGTCTGATGGCGGCGGCAGAAAAGATATTAGACGAAATGCACTAATTGTTGTTGGTATTGTGATTGTTATCATGCTTATTTATGAGTTGTGGGGTGCATTTTTCTCCAAAAAGACAACCGATACAGAGGCAACAACCGTTCCGCCAATAACAACAGCGACACCTCAACCTACTCCAACACAGCCACCTGTCACTGTGCCAGTGCAACCTGTTGCACCGCCTCCAACAACTCCAGTGCAGTCAGGGCTTGATAATGCACAAATTACTCAAAAATTATCTGCTTTGGAAGTAAGTCAACAAAATCTGCGTTCTGAAGTTAATGCGCTGAACGATCAGTTAAGTGGTATTAGTAGCAATGTGAATGAGTTGACTACTAAAATAACTGATCTGAATCAAATGTTAACTACCCTGGCAGCTAAAGTGGATCAGCAATCCAGCCAAATTGCCATATTGACAGCCAGAACTGCTCCTAAACCTCCGCCTCGTGTAGTTCATAGGGGGCCTCCGCGGCCTGTTTACTATATTCAAGCAGTAATACCTGGCAGGGCATGGTTAATTGCAACAAATGGGTCTACACTTACTGTTAGAGAAGGAACACAAATAGCTGGTTATGGTGTAGTGAAGCTGATTGATGCGCGTCAGGGACGTGTAATAACCAGTTCGGGTCAAGTAATAAGGTTCAGTCAGCAAGATAGTTGAGGCAAATAAAATATGTCTGGAACTAATAATTCTTGGATAGCAAGTCAAGTCGATGTTTTAACCAATCTTGCAAATAATTTGCTCCCTGTTGAGCGCATGATTACAGGAGCCGCTTATGTAATTGGTTTGGCATTCGCTTTTAAAGCCATTTATAGTTTGAAGATGTATGGTGAAGCTCGAACAATGATGTCGAGTAATACTAGCATGAAGGAGCCAGTAATTTATTTCATAGTAGCGGGGATGTTAATTTATTTTCCCACGGGACTTGCTATTATGTTAAATACCACTTTTGGTTCTTCAAATATTTTACAGTATGCACCTGTAAACAGTAATAATCCTTTGATAGGTAGTTTGTTTGGTCCGGGCAACGAAGCAGGTTGGGCGTTATCTGTTATAATCCAGGTAATAGGAGTTATTGCGTTTGTGAGGGGCTGGGTACTTATAGCGCGTTCTGCCTCACAAGGTCAGCCTCCGGGGGGGACAGGTAAAGGGTTGATGCATGTTTTTGGTGGTATTTTGGCGATGAATGTTGTAGCAACGCTACAAATCATCAATAATACATTATATGGTACAGGTGGCTAATAATAGGAGATATTAAAGTGAAGAAACCAGTAACATTAAATACAAAGCGTGATAAGAAGAAACGCTTATTGATGTACACAGCTTGTATTGGTTTATTGATTATTGCTGGAGAGGTGGCCGCTTCCAGTAGTACTATCGGGAGCATGGCATCACAAATTACTGCATCATTTACAAACTTGGCTAAATTAATTACTGCAGGTTCGTATTTGGCAGGCCTAGGTTTCTCTATCGGCGCCATTATGAAATTTAAGCAGCATAAAGATAACCCGACCCAGATTCCAATTGGTACGCCTATCGCATTAGTGTTTATCGCTGCTGCGTTATTATTCCTGCCCTCCATTCTAGGTGTGGCCGGTGCTACCATGTTTGGTAGTGGTGGTGGTTCAACTGCTGGTCCTACTGGTACAATTTTCAGTGGTAGTGGTGGTTAAACTAAACTTATTTTTGAAAATCAGGAAGGCAGGTTTTGCTTCCTGATTTTGTTATTAATTAATTTGCTAATTATTGAGAGCGTAGTCATATGGCTGAGCAGGGGCGTAATACGACTTTAAAGCTTGTAGCGAGTCCTAGCTCATGGCGTCTGTATTCGGCCAGAAAGGCTGATCAGCGTTTTAAAGCTTATGAGCTAAAGGTTTTTCAACGCGATCGTTATACCTGTCAGTTTTGCGGTTTTCAGGCAAGATTATTCCAGGAGGTTGTGAACCTTGATTATGATTTTACTAATAATCGATTGTCTAATCTCGTAACGGCTTGCTGCTTTTGTGCTCAGTGTTTTTTTATTGAGTCAGTTGGCGTCGGTGGCTATGGTGGGGGGTACACTAATTTATCTCCCAGAACTAAGCCAGCCAGAATTAAACAGCCTTTGTCATGTTCTTTTTTGTGCAATTACTAATGATACAGGGTACAAATCCAGTGCTCAAAATATTTATCGTAGTTTTAAATTCCGCTCTCAAATTGTGGAAGAGAAATATGGTGAAGGGACCAGTGATCCAGCAATATTTGGTCAATTAATTATTGATTCTAATATTACATCAAAAGATGTCTCTGAAAGTCTTTTTAAAAACATTCGTTTATTACCTTCTAGAGCCAAATTCCGCAAACAAATCGAGCGATGGGCGGCAAGTGCTTTAGAAGAAATTACAGAAAATAAATAATTGAAGTGGTAAGCATGACTGCATAAGAGTCAAAATTAGTAGAGTTCATTGAAATATTCGTTTAATGGTAGGGAAATGGCATGGGGAACTGGTCAGAATCATTTTTGAAGGTGTTGATACCTTTTTGCCTGGTTAAGTACTTCATTGAAGCAAACAACAGAGTCTTATTGTGATTTGGAAACTGCTGATAGTCCAACTGTCCTAGTGAACCATGACGGCGCTCTACTGTCTGTTCTGAAAATTGAAGGCGTTACCGCGCTTGCTGGTGCCGAAGAATTTGATCGCTTGGTTGAGGGTTTGAGTAATGCGTTTCAGGCTGCTATGGGCAGACCCGGTCATGCCCTGCAAGTTTACTTTAGTCACGACAAGCAAAATATCAGAAAACTTATCCAAGATATTTATGCGCCTGCTGATGCAACTGCAAAACGCCTTGAACTGAGTCTTGACGATTTATTCAATGAACGTGTTAGTTTTCTGGCCCAATATTGTGCTGAAGAGAGGTTATATTTTGTTCTTTATACTCGTCCTTATAACCTATCTCAAGAACAATTAAAGGCGGCAAATAAAGCTAAAATGAAAATGTTGAAAGACACAAAAGCACCGCCTTTTAAAAATGCCCAGACTCTTTATGCAGCTATTCCAGAGTTACGTGATACACACGATGCTTATGTGCGTTCTATACTCAACGATCTTGATGCGCTTAATATCTATGCAAAATTGGTTGAAGTTCACGATGCAGTGCATGCTATCCGCATGACTGCGGATCCTGATTTTACTGCTGATGATTGGCTGGCTACACTTCCTGGTGATAAGATTATGCCGCGTGAAGTGAATAATTTTGATGGTGATCCTTCCGATCTATTGTGGCCTTCTCTAGCCAAACAAGTGATTCCACGCGATGCGGAAAGTCTCGATCTACGTACAGTTCGGGTTGGTAATAAAATTTATTCTTCCGTTTTTATTGATTTATTTCCCAAAGATGTTAGGCCTTTTATTAATTTGTTTGCCCGTATTTTACCTTCTCATATTCCTTGGAGAATATCATTTTTAATAGAGAGTGAGGGATTAGGTACTATCAAGCTTAAAGGTTTATTGTCTGCGATTCTCAGCTTTTCTTCTGCTCAAAATAGGTTAATCAGTGATTCGGTAAACTTACTAAAATATTTACAACTTAATACAGATGACGCCATCATACGTTTACGAGTGGTTGCGACTACTTGGGCCCCAGAAGGCGAGCTTGCTCTATTACGACGACGTAGTTCGGAATTAGTTAAAGCGATCGAGGGATGGGGGTTCTACTGAGGTGTCTGAAATCTGTGGTGATCCTTTTGCGGGCTTTGTCTCCAGTATGCTAGCCACAACACTAAATAGTGCTGCCGTGCCTTCTGTTGCGCCTTTATCAGATGTAATAAGTATGTTACCGATTACACGACCTGCTTCTCCCTGGGAGCATGGTGCTTTACTATTTCGTACACCCGATGGAAAGCCTTGGCCATTTCAGCCTGGCTCGACTCAACAAACGACCTGGATTGACTTGGTGTATGCACGCCCCGGTTCTGGTAAGTCAGTATTATCTAATGCGCTGAACTTGGCACTTTGCTTATCAGGGGGGCTAACCCGCTTACCTCGGATAGCCATTATTGACATTGGTCCTTCAAGTAGTGGGCTAATCTCACTTCTTAAAGAGGCGTTACCTGCATCTAAACGCCATTTGGTAGCTTATCATCGACTACGTATGACGCCTGATTATTCAATTAATCCTTTCGATACGCAGCTGGGTTGCCGTTACCCAACAGCGATTGAGCGTTCATTTTTAGTTAACTTCTTAACTCTGCTAACCACTCCGCTAGGCGCAGCAAAACCGTATGACGGGATGCCTGATTTAGCAGGTATGGTCGTCGATGAATTATATAAAAGTTTGGCTGATGAATTTAATCCCACCCCTTATGCACCAGGGGTTGAAGAATTTATTGATAGTATTTTAGAGGAAATTGGTTTTGTTCGAGATTCAAAATCAACTTGGTGGGAAGTAACCGATTCTCTTTATTCAGCAGGTTTTGTGCATGAGGCGATGTTGGCGCAACGTTATGCGATGCCCTTGCTTGCAGATGCTGCATCAATCTGCCGTACACCCTCCATTGAAGATTTATATGAAAAAGTAACTGCTCCAACCGGCGAATCATTGATTAATGCTTTTTCTCGCATGATTTCTGGTGCAGTTCGTGAATATTCAATTCTATCAAGGGTAACAAGCTTTGATATTGGTGATGCGCGTGTTGTGTCTCTCGATTTAGATGAGGTTGCTAAGAGTGGTGGAGACGCCGCCGATCGTCAGACTTCGGTCATGTACATGTTGGCACGTTATGTACTTGCCCGCCATTATTATTTGACTGAGGAAAGTTTGAATAATGTCCCAGAGCAATATAAGGAATATCACAAAGAGCGAGTTTTAGAAATTAGGGAAGATCCAAAACGAATTGTTTATGACGAATTCCACCGTACTGCGAAATCCTCTGCAGTTCGAGATCAAGTCATTATTGACATGCGTGAGGGTCGTAAATGGAAGGTACAAATTGCTTTGTTATCACAATCTGTTGATGACTTTGATGATATCATGATTGATTTTAGTACGGCCATTTATGTAATGGATGCTGGTCCATCACAAGCAGTAGAAAAGACCAGTCAGATCTTTGGTTTATCCAATACAGCCAAAGTGGCATTGCGTACTCGAGTACATGGCCCTCGCCAGGGGGGAGCAACTTTTCTGGTACAATATGCAACCAAGAACGGTGTTAACGTGCAATTATTGACTCTCACTCTGGGACCGGTAGAGTTGTGGGCGTTTAGTACCACAGCAGAAGACGCGACGGTGCGTAATCAATTGTATCGCCATTTAGGACCCGCAGAAGCAAGAAGATTATTAGCTGCAATGTTCCCTAATGGCTCGGTTGCTAAAGAAATTGAAGCCAGGTTGGCTTCAATGAGAGAGCAAACGGGTCTTATTGAGGAAGATGCAAAATCTAGTGTTGTAGAGCAATTAGTTGTCGATATTCTTAATGCCTACGCGAAAGATCCTAATGTGAAGATCTTGCCAAAGCACTAATTTGAAAGCGTCTCATGTCGTTGTTATCCTCGAATTTAACCAAGCCATAACAGCTCTGCAGAGATAGCGCGGGATAACGTCACAAAAGAACCAGCTAACGCTTTCTAAAATTTATTTGGGGAGCAAAAGGGTAGTCTCACTACTATTTACTTCTTGTTCATAGCTGTGGATTTCTACCTTGTATTTGCTGATCAATAAATAAGCTAAAGGTACAACATATAAAGAAAACAAAGTACCGACTACCATGCCGCCAAGAATAACCAAACCTAACTGTTCCCGGCTTTCACTACCAGCACCAGAAGCCAATGCCAAGGGCAGCGCTCCTAAGACCATTGCTAGAGTAGTCATCAATATGGGGCGCAGCCGGATCCGAGCACTTTGCATGACTGCATTCAACCGGTCATGGCCAAGCTTGAGCTGTTGATTGGCAAATTCTGTGATCATGATGCCGTGTTTGGTAATCAAACCTATAAGAGTCACCATCCCGATATTACTGTAAATTGATAAGGAACCACCAAACAGATAAAGTGCAATAACAGCTCCGACCAGACATAAAGGTACGCTGAAAAGTACAATTAGAGGGTCAATAAAACTTTCAAATTGTGCGGCTAACACAAGATAAATAAATAAAAGGGCAAGTAAAAAAGCGTATAAACTACTGCCTGATGATTCAAGATAGTCTTTCACAGCGCCGGTGAAATGATATTGAATATCTTCTGGTAATTTTTCCTTCAACAATTTTTTACCTTGGTGATTACTTCATTCAAATGAGTTCCTGGAGCCAATTCTGCAGTGATGTTAGCGGTACGTAAACGATTTAGGTGAGGCAGACTGTCTGGGCCAATGGTATTTTTTACTTGAATCAGGGTTGATAAAGGGATCATACGTCCGCGCCCACTTTGAACATAGAGCTTATTTAATACAGAAATATTACGGCGTTCGGTCTGTTGTAGTTGTAGAATTACTTTATAAGCTTGGCCATCATAATTAAAATTCACCGGGTTACTACCTCCCAGCATCGTAGAAAGTAATTCCGCTACATCAGCTAGATTCACATTTAGATCAGCTGCTAACTGTCGATCAATTTCAACATCAATCTGTTCGCTATCCAAAGCCAGATTATTTTTCACATGTTTGAAGCGGGAGTCCTCACTCAGGAATTTGGTAATTTCGTTAGCAATTTGGTTTAATCGCAGGTATGACGTATTTCCTAAAAGGGCCATACTAAACTGACTATTAATTCCTCCGCCACCACGATGACCTAAGGGGTTAGGACTTGCAGGAAAAACATTGATACCAGTAATTTTTTGCATTTTCTCGCTAAGCTCATTGCTTATTTCTCTTTGACTACGGTGCCGTTCATTCCAGGGTGCTAATTTTAAGAGAGTAAAAGCTGATGAAGGTTTTACTGAGGTAAGATAGACTACTTTTTCAGGAATTGTTTCATAAACAGCCTCTAGTTCTCGACTATATTGATCAGTATAAGCAGTGCTGGCATTAGTCGGTGAAGAGATAGGGGCGATGATATAAGATTGATCTTCAGTTGGAGCAAGTTCCGCACCTAAGCGCAGATAGCAAAATAAACCAATCAGGCAAGAACAGAAGATTAGAATACCAAGGCGTAAAGGTTGTTTAAGTACAGCAAACAGACTTTGATAATAACGAGCACTTAGTTTTTCAAACTGTTTGTCTAACCACAGGCTGTAACGACCTTCTTGATGTCGTAACAGTCTTGAACACATCATAGGGGATAAACTTAAAGCAACAATACCAGAGATAATCACAGTTAAAGCCAGGGTAGTTCCGAATTGCAGGAACAATTTGCCAGTAAAGCCGGCAACAAAGCCCATCGGAGCATAGACTGCTGCCAAGGTGATTGTCATTGCTAAGACAACAAAAACGATTTCCGTACTTCCCTTTATTGCTGCTTGCATGGCAGATAATCCTGTCTGCATATGACGATGGCAATTTTCGAGTACAACGATGGCATCATCAACCACCAAGCCAATTGCCAATACCATTGCTAATAAGGTAATCGTATTTAATTCAAAACCCAGCCAGTACATAGGCCAAAACGCACTTACCAGACAAATAGGAATAGTAATGATAGGAATCATTGCTGCCCGCAAATTCCCTAGAAAAAGAAAAACTACCAGTCCAACGAATAAAATAGCTTCAATAAACGTTTTATAGACTTCATGAATAGAACGTTTAATAAAATTGGTTGAGTCAAAAACAAGCTGAATACTAAAACCCGGCGGCAAGGTTTGTTGTAAGGTAGCCAATGTTTTTTAACCGCTGCTGCTACTTCAACAGGATTTGCAGTTGATTGGGCCAGGATAGCGAGTCCAACGGCGGATTTACCATTGATGCGGAGCAAATTATCTTCATTTTCACTGCCTACAGAAACAGTAGCCACCTCAGACAGGCGGATGAGTTGATTATTACGATGGGCAATGACGAGATCAGCAAAATGTTTAGCATCTTGTAAACGCGCATGAGTGACTACCGTATAATAACGATTAGTGCTCTTAATTTGACCGCTTGGAATATCAAGATTTTGCTGGGTAAGTGCATTTTTAACTTCGGCAACAGTGACTCTGTGGGCTGCCATTTTTACCGGATCTAGCGCAATTTTAACGGCGTAATCTCGTCCACCATGGTAGGTTACCTCTCCGACACCTTTAATTTCTTGTAGCATGGGTTTGATATGACGGGAGACATAATCAGTAATTTCAAGGGAGTCTTTTGTTTTATCATGAAAGCCAATGACGGCAACAGGATTTGCATCAGCGTCATTTTTACTGACGACCGGTGCATGGCTATCTTTGGGAAGTTTGGCCTGGATCGCCGACATTTTGTTACGAATATCGCTAACGACCTCATTAATATCAACACCCAGTTGAAAATCAATATTCACGCGGCTTTTACCTAACATACTGGTGGAGCGTAGCGAGTCAATGCCTGATATACCCGACAAGGCATTTTCAATGGGAATAGTAATTTCTTTTTCCACTAATTCAGGGCTTGCCCCATCATATTCAGTAGAAATATGAACAATCGGTTTATCAATGTTGGGTAAATGTCTAACCGGCAATTTGTTGAAATGAATCAAACCGGCAATAACCATCAGTAAAGTGAAAACAATTGTAAAAACAGGTCGTTGAATACAGCGTTTGGAAAAATTCACTCTATTCCCCTACCCTTCATGAATATCGATGACGTGGCTTCCTTCCTTGAGCTTGTGTTGACCTCGCACAATAACAATATCATCAGCTTGCAAGCCGCTACAAATCTCGGTCATTGAGGCGTGATGTGCACCGGTTTCGACAGGGACAGCGACTGCTATATCATCCCGTAATACAAAGATTTTTTGACCATGGATAGTGGGAATCAGGCTTTCTTCGGGAACCAGCAGACGCTTTTTCTTTTCACCAAATTGGTGACTGACTCGCACAAACAATCCTGCAGATAGTATGCGTTGCGGATTATCAATCAAGGCTTCAACAGCAATGGTTCGGGTTTCGCGGTCAACTGCGGGATCAATATAATTAACGACTCCTTGAAAAATTTTTTAGGAAAAGCATCAGAAACAACACTCACTTTTTGTCCTTCTTGTAAACGAGGTAAATAACGCTCTGGCAGATTATATTCCACTCGCAATTTTTGGTTAGCAACCAAATGTACCAGTGGTTGACCAATTTTTACATATTGTCCTACACTGACTTGCCTTGAGCCTAGTGTTCCGGAAAAAGGTGCCCGTAGGCTTAATTTTTCTAATTGGGCCTTTTTGGCTTTTACCGTATTCTGTTTTTCCTGCAGATCAGCCGAAGCTTGATCCAAGGCTTGCGCTGAGGCAAGTTTACGCTTGGCTAATTCACTCATCCGTTGATAGCTTGTTTCGCTTAAGGTGAGGTTGGCTTCTGCGCTGGCTAATTCGCTTTTTAAAACAGTGTTATCAAGTTGGATTAAAAGAGTGCCTTTTTTTACACTCGCTCCTGGTTTGAAATAAATCGCTGCAATTTGACCGGCTAGCTCAGAACTAATATCGATATTATCTGTGCTGGCAAGACTGCCCAGGGTTTCAAATTGCTCCGCTAAGACTTTTTCTGTGACTGGTGCCGTTTCAACGGTAATAGCATTCATTGCGATTGGATTATTAATCGCTTTCTTGTGTCGAAAAATAAAGGTGGAAGTTAAAGCGATGCCCAAGAGTGTCAAGAGCAAGAGCGTGGAGCGAGATTTCATGCAGAAGGCACCCTGTAGCCAAAGATCGGAAGATTATAAAGCACTTTGGACGAAGATTCAAAAATTGGCTTAGGAACTCCGCAATCTTGCTGGTGTATTTGAAGTATAAAATCCAATTAATTAAGTGCTGCTTTACCATGCATTTACCGTAAAATTTATGCCATAGTTCATTATTTTTACGGCAGAAGATGAAGATTGCCTTACTAATTTTCTTAGGAATTATATATAAGATTCTCTGATAATTGTAGGGTATTTACTGTGGTAACCATGGGAAAAAAAGTAGCTCTGGAATTCAGTATACTTGCGTATTTAATCGTGAGGTCTGATGCTAATTGTCGATAGTACAAATGGATCACTATTTTATAGTAAATAGGTTATCAAAATAGTAACTAATTAGATAAAAAATTAACCAAATTAATGAGGTGAGTTATTCTTACAATAACATTAACTATTTAAATGGAGGTAAAAAATGGATACTAGACTTGATTATTATAAAATCTCGCCCGACGCTGTCAAAGCTTTATATAATCTTGAAAGCCATGTTAGCAAGTGTGGTTTGGAAAAGATTTTATTAGAATTGGTTAAATTAAGAGTATCGCAAATCAATGGCTGTGCCTATTGTGTTGATATGCACACTATGGAAGCACGTAAATTAGGTGAAACAGAGCGACGCTTACACGCTGTCGCTGTTTGGCGCGAATCTCCCTTTTTAGCGAGCGCGAGAGAGCGGCTTTAGCGTGGGCAGAGTCTGTAACACTCTTGGCAAAAACGCATGCTGACGATGTGACTTATCAGCAAGTTCGTCAATGTTTTAATGAATTGGAAACGGTAGAGTTGACAATGGCAATTATTACTATAAATAGCTGGAATCGTCTTGCTGTATCTTTTCGTAAGTTGCCAAATGAATAGAAATTGAGAAATAGTTGAATTGGAGAGGACTAATATCTTGCCAGCAGTAAAGTGTTACTGCATGGCAAGTAGTATGGTTTTACTTATTGCCCAGCATAGCATTCTGGTTACAGAAGCGCACTTCATCTTGTTTATCAAATCCTTGAATAGCAGTAACAACAGGTCGACTAATTAGGCTAATAGCCGATTTAAGGAAACTTGCTACAGCGAATAAAAAGGCAGCGCCAGCAACTATCAGGTAATGTGATGTTTGCAAATCTTTGTCGATAGAGACTTTGTCTTTAGCTTTCATGAAACCAGTGTGAATTGCCAAATCTTGAACACCTTCCCAAATGACAGCAGCAGTTGCTACGGCTGCGACGGCTAAACTCATCAGAGGTATGGTAGTGGCACCAACGACTTCATCAAAATAATCATGGCCATCACGTAAACTTTCAAAAAGCTTTAAACGCTCTAACGCTTGTTCAGATAAAAAAGCAAGCCCCTCATCCATATTCATTTGCATGAGTTTTGCACCTTTTTTCTTAAATTTTTCTTCCAGAAAATCCAAGTGATCGGAATAGTTTTGGAAAAAATTCTTATTTGCGTCAGGCGTTTTTTGACCTGTACAAACTTTTACGTTTTGGAAAAAACTAACTAGGCCCATTTCCACTCCCATATGTTAACTAAATTGAATTTATGGTTATCAATTATACATTTATTTAATTTTTCGTCAATTAATTTAACAAATTGATAATAATAGTTGAAAGTAATTTTACAGCTTATTTGAAAAGAAGCTAGACTTGATCGGCGCTGGTTTCCCGCTTGCGTTCGGGAAAGACATGAATTTTAAATCAAAACTAAAACCATTTTATTCAAAAATAAGACGGATTTATCGGGGGGCAGCCTCTTTCGAGGCAGCAAGTTAAAAATCTCGGGTCTTAAGATGATTATTGTTCATCCTTTGCTAACCAAGTTGTCAAAACCTCAATAATTTTACGTGCCTGTTCTTCACTGGAAATATTGAACTTTGATTTCATCCAATATTGGTTATTACGTTTTTGATAACGTCTAATGGAGTATTTGACGGGACCAAAATCTTTTTACTATTATCCCAATCTTGGTAACGGAACATAATCGTCGTCCAAGCGCCCTTGGATAATACCTCTTTTCCCAGTTCGCGAGTCGTTTCGGTTCCATCTTCACTGTAAGCAATTGTTAAATCATCAATCGTTTCACTCATGGTTATTTTCCACGCTGTAAATTAATCGATGGATTGTAATTTGCCGTTAACAAATGTCAAGCTAATTGGTGATTGGTATTGTCCAGGCTGATAAATCCACAACTCTGGTTTTTGATTGCTCACTATGGGTTGATTAATATAGGTATTATTGACTACGGAGGGGTTACCACAAGCGTTGTAAACCGAGGTTACTGGATCCCCCACCTGAATACTCCTGCCTCCACAGATAGAAAAGGCATTGCTGCTGTTACCATTGATACGAATGGCACTCACTTTATTATCAATAACATCAACTTCCAATTGAGCGCCGCTATTTGTTCCCACAGGAACAGACCACACACCATAAAAGGCTGTCTGGCTACCCTGGTTGTTAAACATGAGTTGTTGCATAGGTACTTTTTGAGTAACCGGACGATTTAATTGCTGTTTGCTCAAAGGTTGTCCACAAGCAGCCATTACCTGGTCTGTAGTCATCCCAATATTAATGTAGCCTGCATTTTGCGGACAATAGACAGATTGAGCAGCAAGTACATTGAAAGATAGAGAAAAAGAGGCTATCCCTAAGGCTGTTATGAATCGGCTAGTCATAAGCTTGTCCAAAATGGTTGCAACCTGATTCAATTATAGCTCTCCCAATGCATTTTTGCAGTTTAAAAATCGGCTAAATAAGTCGTAAAGGCATTGATGCACTCATGAACAGAGTAATAACTTTTAAAATAATTAGAATAATAAAAGGAGAAAAATCAAAGCCAGAAATATCAGGTACTAAACGGCGTCCTAATACCAACAAAGGATCGGTCACCATCTTGATAATATCAGCAACAGGGTGTTGCCACATTGGATTGACCCAGCTCATAACGACGCGGATTAAAATCATATAGAAAAGCAGATTACAGGGTTGCACAATAAGATCAGCCACAGAGAATAACAGAATATAGGATATTGGCATAAGCGTCTTATAAAGAAGCAAACCAAGTACTGTAAATTTAATGAATTCAACAACAATAAGCAGGCCAAAACAGACCCAATCATAGCGCTGTTTTGCAGGTGGTTTTGCTCCTATCAGTTGCTCAATTGGAATGAGCAATGGATTCGTTAATTTGTTTATAGCCTGATGAACGGGATGTAAGCTGCTCACATGGAAATAACGCAAAAAAAGGCGTAACCATAAAACAAACAAAAACAAATTGAAAAATAGGCTGACTAGAAAATAGGCAACCGTTATTAGTCCCCCCATCGTATCCTCGCAAAAATGTTAATTTAGAAATTTATCCTAGCGTGTTATAGCATATTGCTGTGCAGATTATCTGCGAAATACCACTAATATATTACTAGGATCCCAGTTGTTGTGCGCGTTCACAAGCTGCTTTCATTGCCTGAAATATCAGCTCTTCGAATCCTTGTTGTTGCAGTATATCGAGTGCAGCGGCAGTTGTACCAGAGGGAGAGGTCACCTTTTTTCGTAAAGCGGACAATTCCAGAGTATTATTCTTGGCCAAATGAGCGGCTCCAAGGACTGTTTGCAAGGTGAAAGTGTGGGCAATTTCTTCGTCAAGTCCAAGTTTTTTGGCAGCATTAATCATCGCTTCCATGAAAAGAAAGACATAAGCAGGCCCACTACCGGATAAAGCAGTAAATGAATCAATATCGCTTTCTTTCGTAACCCAGGTGGTGAGGCTAGACGCTTGAAAAAGTTGTGCGATTAGGTGCTTCTGTTCGTTGGTTACATAGTCATTCGCTATTAAGGGCGTGGCTCCTTCTTCTACAGCGATTGGTATATTAGGCATACTACGGACGATTGCTTGTTTAGTTGGGCAATATTGAGCTAACCAGGATAGACTTATGCCGGCTGCAATCGAAACCAGTAAGCAATTTGAAGGCAGGTGGGGACTAATTTGAGTTAAAACAGTCTTTAGGTTTGCTGGTTTAACGGCTAAAAAAATGACGTCGGCGTCATTAATAACGGCCAGATTATCATGGTCGGTGTGAAAGCCATCTTCACTAATTCCTTTTGCAAGGGAGGGAGAGGCAGCAAAAATTTGGTAATCACGGTTATTGCGTAAGGTATGCGCAATTGCCTTTGCCATGTTGCCGAAACCAATAAAACTAATCTTCATCGCTGTTAACCCTTTCTTTCACCAAAGATAGCGCGGCCAATGCGTACTATAGTACTGCCAGCACGAATCGCTGCTTCAAAATCATCACTCATTCCCATAGATAACGTATCCATGGATAGATTTAATTTTTTATTCAACTCAGATAATAAACGAGTAAGACGCAGAAAACTCTCGTATTGTCGTTGCGCATTGCCTTGAGGACGGGGAATGGTCATTAATCCTCTCAATTTCAATGAGGGCAATTGACTGACAAAAAGAGCAAATTGTTCAGCTTGAGCCGGGCTCATACCCGATTTACTCGTTTCTTCGTCCAGGTTAATTTGCAGGCAAATATTAAGTGAAGGCTGTTGTTCATGACGATATTTAGCCAGCATCACCGCGATTTCTTCACGGTCGACACTATGTACCCAATGAAAATTTTGGGCTATATGCCGCGTTTTATTACTTTGAATTGGGCCGATAAAATGCCAGTGAATTGCTAAATTGGATAAGGTATGAATTTTGGTTTGTGCCTCCTGCAAATAATTTTCGCCAAAATCACTGATTCCTGCTTCAAATGCTTGTTTAATTGCATCGCTTGATTGACCTTTGCTGACAGCCAATAATTTTACTGTATCTGCTCCTCGTCCATAACGTTCGGCCGTTGTGGTGATGAGCTTTTGAATTTGATATACGCGTTCGCCAATGGTCATAAGTTAATGCAGCTTAAAAAGCCTAAAGATAGCAAATTATTAACCTGTCTAACAATGTTTACTCTAGACACGGTTTTGGCTACTCTGCAGGATAGTCCAATGAGTGATTGAAAAAACAGGGATTGATATGGATATCAAGGAATTATTAGCATTTGCAGTAGCAAACAAGGCCTCGGATTTACACTTATCAGCTGGTTTGCCGCCCATGATTCGTGTAGATGGAATTTTGCATCAGGTAGCTCTTCCGGCTTTGCAGCAGCAAGAGCTTAGTCAGCTCCTTTCTAATAATATGACTACAGAGCAAAGAAGCGATTATCGACAGTATAAGGAAACTGATTTTGCTTTTGAAATTGCCGCGCTGGCGCGTTTCCGAGTGAATATTTTTCATCAAGCACGAGGTTTGGGAGCGGTATTTCGTGTTATTCCATCAAAAATTCCCAGCATGGCGGAGCTCGAATTGCCACGGGTTTTTACTGAAATTGCATTTTATTCTCATGGACTGGTATTAATTACTGGGCCTACCGGTTCAGGGAAGAGTACTACGGCTGCTGCATTGCTTGATCACATTAATGCAGTCCGTTCTCACCATATTCTTACGATTGAAGATCCGATTGAATTCATCCACCAGAGTAAAAAATGCCTGATTAATCAACGTCAGGTTCAGCGTGATACGGCCAGCTTCAATACAGCTTTACGCTCAGCCT
>NZ_CALJ01000095.1 GCF_000308315.1 Legionella tunisiensis
CGTTTTTCTTGTCTGATTATTGCGAGATAAGCGTATAAGTTCAAGTATAGAAATTTAGGAGATTTTTTTAAAGACTAGACAAATAAATAATAAAAGGGTATATAGCTGTCAATTTACTGGTGCTTTGCAATTGTAAAGCGTATGACACAGTTAGACCGCGAGAGAATGGCATGAGTGACCTGTTTGATGATAGCGAAGATGATTTGATCGAAGAAGAAGTATTCGTTAATTCTGAAGAAGAAATTGATGTCGATGATGTCCGGGAAAGCTCGACTTTGGATGCTCGAAGACGACTTGAAAATATGCTGGAGGAAAAACGTCTCCGTGATGAACTTGATGATTTTGTTGATTATTAAATTATAATGCCTATGCTCATTGAGATTCAGGGCAATGGGTATAATGTGCCATTTTATAGCGATGAGCGTATATTTTTAGGTGAAGGTCTTTTTGAGACTTTACGTGTACTTGGTGGCAAACCTTGCTATTCTGAGTTTCATTGGCAGCGATTACAAAATGCCGCATTCTTCTTACAACTCCCCTTCGAGCTTTCTTTTCCTGTGTGGTGCGAAAACCTAACGCAGTGTATTCATTTAAACCGGTTACAAGAGGGCGGCATTAAAGTCATTTTGGGTGCCGGAAATGCGCCAAGAGGATTAACTGCAAGAAGCGATGCTTCTCATTTGGTTTTTACTGCCTTTACTTATCTCATGGATAGCAACACGGTAAAGCTTAACAGTGCTTCTTGGTTGCGCGACAGTAAGAATCCAATTTATCAGCTTAAATCAATCAATTATTTGGAGGCTATTATTGCCCGCCGCCAAGTTCAACTTAGCGGAGCAGATGATGTCTTGTTTTTAATACAGAGCAATGCGCTACTGACACCACGATTGCTAATTTGTTTATCATCAAAAACAACCAACTTTTTACACCGAGTTTGCAGAATGGTCTGTTGCCCGGGATTATAAGGCAGCAGTTGTTATTACTCTGCCAGGAAAATAATATTGCCTGCTTTGAATGTGATTTAGACAAAACCAGCTTGAGAGAAGCGGATGCAGTTTTTATATGCAATGCTTTACAAGGAATACGGCCGGTGTCAGTCATTGATGATACGATTTTTCAGACTGATCATTCCTTGGTTGCTCAGTTGCAAGCTATTCTAGCTGCTGATCAACGAAACTCACGTCTCTGATATTTTTGCCTGTTGACGGCGCTGATAAGATTTTAGCACTTTTAAAGTAAGGAATAGTAAGCTCAGAATAACCAAGGTAATAACACTGGAGCTTTTATAAAAAGGAGCTGGATGAGTTAATGCATCCATACCCGCATGACCACAATAAGTGTAGATAATTTCGCCGGGAGTCAAAAAATAAACGTTGTAATGACATAATGTCTGAATTTGATTTGCGTTAGACCTAAACCATAGTTGACCAGATTAAATGGAATAATAGGGATCAAACGGATTAGCGCTACAAATTGCCAGCCACTGCGTTCAACACCTGAGATGAGTTTGTTAATCTTTGGCCCCCTGCGAGAAGCGAACCAATCAGTTGCCAAATGGCGACTAATAAAAAAGCGCATGCTGCTCCAGCTGTAGCTCCAATCAAATTAAATAGAACTCCCAGTAAAGGACCAAAGAGAGCCCCTCCCGCAAATGTCAAAACCATTGTCGGTAATAAAAGGATAGTGGCCAGGCAATAGAGTAGTACGAATAGAACAGGAGCAAGCCAACCCAAGTCTTTAATATAACTGAGTATGAGTGGCGCATTTTGTTGGAAAATCCAAGCGCAAGCAATAAACGCTATAATCGCAAAGACGATGCCAAGCGTTTTCATTGATAATAGTTTCTACACAACATACCTGTCACTTTATTACAGTGTGATTGTTTGAGCAAGAATAAACTGGGTACGCTGCAATAGTCAGGCCAATTAAATAAGTTGAGAAATAACCTGAGCCGGTATTCAATCCATGAAAGCCGGCGAGGGTATGTGTTGGACTATTAGATTGAATTAGGGGCTAACGTGCATTTGTCAGAAAACAAATCGCTAAGACAGGCAAGTTCCATTTCTTTTAAATTAGCGTTAATGACTGCTTTCAGTTTAGCATCATCATAAGCACCATTCTTTAAGAAAGCAGTATTAGGATCTTTGCCATCTCTTAATGCTTGAAGTGCTGTTTGCAGCTGCGTTGCAGCCTCTTTTCTTGCTCCCTTCGTGTAATCCCGATAGTTAAAAACCAGATCTCAGGTTCTTTTTCTAAAGTACTCAGATAGTCCCCCAGAGCGTTAATAAACCCAGTCAAATTCTTACGAGAAATTTCTGTCTTATTTGGCACTATGATGACAGAATCCAATATTCCCACTTCTTCTTGGTCATCAACAATATGGTCTTCAGATTTTTCTGTTTCTAGCAAATGAGGAAATTCCTCAACATTTATCTTTATCCAAGAAGATCCCATTAAATCTCTTTCTTCCAACGTTTCCCAGTCACTGAAACTTAAATCAATACTGGGTACTTTAAACGCGCCAAACTGAATTATAGATTCCAACGGGTTTAGTTGCTCTATTTTTTACCGCTAAAATTTCTTCCAATTTTTTTCATATTTTGCCAATAACTTATCTGCCTGCTCCAGTTCTTTTGATTGAAAAGAACCTTCTGCTGTTTTAACCGGAATTACTTTATCTACGGCAGTTATTTGTTTGCGTAAATTTTTAATTTCTCGAATACAATCATGAAGATAACTTGCTAAAGCCCCAGTTTTTTCAAGGTATTTCTTTCCGCGAGTGCAGCCATAAATGCTTTTGTTGTTTCAATGGTATCTTTTATTTTTCTACATACTCTTCTGTTGTTTCCGGTGGTAATTCATCAACCGATCGTCCATAGGAAAAAATGGTTTTTTCACCCTTGTCGAATAAAAAGTCTACTGCTTCCTGTGCAATCATCATTCGCGGAGTAACGGGTTTAGAAGCATAAGCTAAATCCAAGCGAATGGCATCGGCAATATATTCCAAGTCACTAACAGGAAGTTTTCTACCTAGGTAGTCTAAATGCGGCTCAGTTGTATCTTGTTGAATAAATAAACCTTGGTGCAAGACATCATCAAAGACTATCTTGGGATTAATATGTAGCTTATCACGAGCAAATCGTTCAATTTCACGCCGTACTTCGTTACTAACGCGAGGATTGCTTGGATCAGCCAAATGAGCCAATTGTTTAATGAGCAGTGTTCGATATAAAACAAACTCTTTCGTGTTGACAAAAGGCGTATCCAAATTGGTTGATTCATTGATTTTAAGGGGCTTATTCAGCGAATAGAGAAAATCCAACGAATGATTTAAATAACTATGGATGTTGCCCGCATTAATTTTGTTTTCAATTCGAGCACTGGGACTGTCAATCCGTAAACCCAGCATTGCACGATAATCACCGTCACCAATGAATATGGATCCTCTATTTGGATCCTGGGTTAAAGCGTAATTAAATCGTTGCGCGGTAACCAACATTTGATAATAAGGATGTAGTGCATCGACAGCTTCTTCTGGAGCAACAATAGGTGCCAAGCTTCTCACTTGTTCCAAATCTTGCACCAAACCGCCGAGTCCGCCTGCTGTAACAGGACGGGTATAAAAATCGACTAATTCTTGAGGTAAGGTAGTCTGGCGGGTTCCTTGTGGAACGGCAGCCACGATTTCCAGGACTTGCTGCTTAATTTTTTCAACTAATTCAAAGCGTTGGATAAAATCCTTATTCTCATGATTTTGTAAATAAGCTTGAGTATGGTCAATGAAATTTTTCAATTTCGCTGGAATAGGACCACGCGCTTCAGAACGCATTTCTGCTAGCAACAACGCTTGCATTTCTTTGGTTTGTTGCTCTCCATTCGTGATAATGCCTTTATGATGTTCTGATAAATTGATTTCTACTTGTTTGCTGTGACGGTAGCGGATGGCATATTCCCTAATCCATGCGGTACTTGCTCCCATGGCAACTTGTTTGTGCTCTCTACTGAAGATATTGAAATAAGCTGCAAACCCTCCGGGAGCATTTTCAGCACTATAGGTTTTCAATTGTTCCAGATCTTTATTCGTAGTGGGAACTACCTCTTTAATCAGGCGTTTTAATCGAGCACTCTCGCTGATAATATCTTCTCTTGCGTGCTGGAGAGCATCACGATTTTCTTTGTTGCGTTTGAATCGTAAACTGTCGATATTATTGACGGCGAAATAAGTTCCTACAGCAGCAAGACAGGTCATGACCAGGCCAATAGCTAGGATGCCCGCGCTAATTGGTCCGCCAATGATGATTGCAGCTAATCCTAAGGCAATGCTACCTGCGATTAAACCGCTTATACTGGCTGTTATATAAGGATGCTTAGCCATGAAACTCGGTTCAACCATTTGGGCTGTCAAGTAACGTAAGCATTGATCCATGAACTCAATTTGTAATTGTTGAGTGAATCTTTCTCTTTCTTCAGGTTTGGCAAAATAACTTTTTAGCCAGCTAATGATTTTGTATTCTTGCTTCTCAGCCAGGATCTGTTGATCCTGAATGTCATAAATATCTACAAAGGCTTGATTAAATAACTTATTTAATTCATCTAAAAAATAGACTTCAATCGCGGCATTAAGGGCTTCCTCATTAAAAGGTTGATGATCCGGGGAATGTCTCTTTTTAAAATCTTCACGCACATTTTGCTTGGCATCATCCTCCAATCCTAGCAAGAGACACTCTCTATAGTGGAACAGTTTGACCAGTTCTTTAGAGAGTTCTTCATATTTCTTATCAGTGAATCCTGCTTTTTTCATTTCAGCATCGAATTCTTTGCGTGCATCGTCATCTGCTATTCTTCCAGTGCTGGCTAACCATGCTTGATAGGCTAGATAACCAGCGCCAGCACCTAGGGCTGCACTAAAAACGCCACCGACGATATTCTTAGCACTTGCTAAAGGATTGATGACATCTGTAGGAGAACTTATTTTTTGTGCATAATAGGCGGCACCGGCTACGCCAATACCTAAAAGACCAGCTAAGACTCCATGACCAACTTTTGCTGCTGTAGAGGGTTGTTCTACTGCAAAATCCAGATAGTGATTTTGAACTTCACGATAATCGCCAATTTGCTCCACATATCGCCCAACTAATTTGGCCTGTTTTAGATTTCCAGCCATTTCAAGATGAGTGATCATGTTTTTTCTAAATATTTCCTATGGTTTTCTTTAATAAGGCGAAAATATTCATCAGTGCTTAATTTTTTAGGCATTTTTTTAATTTCACTTAAAACAAAGTTGATTAAGTATAACAATAGAACATTAAGGATATATTACGATCTTAGGATTTATGTTTTGATCACGATGTTCGTTATTTGATTATTTTTTGTAATCAAAAGGATGATTGCTTTATAAATTTTGTTGGCCTGCAACATGATGAAATAAATGGCAAAACAACGTTGGCAGTTTAAGCTGAGCCAAGAATTAGGCTAGCTAATAAAAGCAGCTATTAGAAAAATTCAGGGGAATGATGAGGTAGTAGCTAATACAGTGATTATTGCTAATCGTATTTTCTACTATTGATGCTTTATTTTTTATATAACGGAGTACGGGTGACGTATTGGGTTGGAATCCGAGCACAACCGTGCTTCTATTTCCAGATGCGTACACAATTTCTTCCTTCGGATTTGGCTAAGTACAAAGCCTTATCTGCATTCTCAATAGACTCTTCTATCGGTTTCTGATGGTCAAGTAGTGCCAAACCAAAGGAAGCTGTCACTTGAATCAGGCGCTCAGTATCCTTTATGGTGATGGCCTCAAGTCCTTTTCGAAGACGTTCACTCATTGCATAACCAGTATCCAATTCAGTGAACGGCAAACAAAGTAAAAACTCTTCACCACCGTAACGAAAAACCTTGTCATATGTTCTAATATTTTCAATAAGGAAGCGAGCGATAGTTGCCAAAACACGATCACCAGTTTGATGACCATATCGATCATTAATTTCTTTAAAGTGATCTAAATCCACCATGATAAGACAACAATTTTGTCCTTGCCGTTTAATAAATTCCTGTTGTTCTCGCAAAGTCGATAACATATTCAATCGAGAAAGCGCACCAGTCAATGCATCTCGGCTATGGAGAAGGTATTCCAACTCATTTTTAAACGTAGAAAATTCGAGCCTCATCTGTTCCAAGGCATTGGCAAAATGATCGTAATCAAGAGGAGCAATACCTTCTGGTGTACTCGCTTTTTGTAATAACTGGGCTGTTATTTGATGCATACGCTGATGTGAAACACCGAGATTGATAATTCCCGGATGAGCCTTAATTTCTTTCAGACTATCGCCATAGTACCATTGCCCGAATCGACAATGCTTATGTGCATCAGGCAGAAGATCGTTATTATCGCCAGGTAATCGGCAAATCAAGGTTCGAATGAGCGAATTGTGCCATTGCTGATGATTATAAATAGCTTGCTCTAATTGAAAGACGACTTGCTGAAGCTCATTTTGGGTAACTGAATTAAGTGATGCCATTACGTATCCTTATGCCCATTTTCTAGCTTAATAATGCCTTAATCTTGTACATGTTATGATCTGATTATAGATTGATTATTGGAGCTATGATGTCTAATAGCACAAACCATATGTTGACTAAAATGCAGTCAAATTCTGCAAATAAAGCAATGGCTGAACAACCTGAGGTAGAGGTAGGGCAATCAGAGTTACAGCCTGCTATGGTAGTAACACCCGTGCCAAAATCGCCGATGGATGAGCTAGTGGCCAAATGTTTACCCCAAAAAGATAGTTTTAATCTCACACCAAATAAATAGTTTAAAGTAATTTCTTTATATTGCTTACGAAACGTCTCAATTTTGAGTGATTCCACTGCTTGAATTCTTGTCCCTGAACGATATACTAATAAAATAAAACCTAGTCCGTTGGAGTCTTTATGGCTGCTGGGAGTTTTTCGGAAACGTCGCATTGGCGTGACTCAGCAAGAAGCCCTCGTTTTTTTATGGTTGATGCGAGAGCTGCTTTTCCTATTTTTCTTTTTCTTATGCACATCAGAGTGTGGACAGGCGTATTGGTTTTAGTATCTGCGGTATTTTTCGGGATTATTGAACATTATGGTTTTACGGTCCCGGTATTTTTGCGATGGCTTAGAAATTTCTTCGCCGGTTCTCTTAAATCCTCTCAACCTTGGTGGCGATGAATGGCAACAGATATTCGTAAAAGTATGGCTATGATTGCTGCTAATATGAATGCGAAATTTTATTTAAATGATCGTTTTGTAAGCTTTGATGAAGTATTTTCAGATACCGGATTACTACCTGCTATTGCTCGGCGGGCAGATCAACTCTGTTCTCTCTGTCTTGGTTATGGGCTAGGAGCCACTTTCGATGAGGCTGAAAATGCCTTACTAGGGATCCGTGTTGTATTTGATGAAGTCACTCCTAATGTCCTGCGCCTGCTTTGTATGACTGATGTATTGAATGAACTTATTCAAGGTGGCCCAAGCAGAGATTACACGCCTTTAGATGAATTAATGTATGATTGATCTATATTTATACTGATACGTGTAAATTAAATGAAAGAACTGATTTCTCTTAAGTTTGCCTTAAGTCATCATCTGTTAATGTAAGGCTAAGAGTAATTAGTTTTAGGAGTCTGTTATGTCTCTTACTTTTTTCGAGAAAACCGGCTTTAAGAATAGAGGATGTAAGAGTTCAAATGAGCCGCATAGAAAAATTGATCGATCTTTTGGGAAAGGCAAGTGATAATCCATTTAACTCCCAAGCCGAAGAGCTACTTGTTAATCTCGGTCATAAGCTTGGAGAAGCGCTCGATCAACCCGAAGTAACTGAGTCCAAAAAGTTAACATAATGAGCAGGTTATATTTTTTGATCAAATTACTTCCACTTTATCACAGGAAATTTTAAATAGTACTCCGTGTATGGCAAGGAATACTGTTATAATAGCTATATTCCTATATTAATTGTAAAAAACGTAGCCAATCGTTTATCCTTATCCTATATGAAAGATGAATTAACAGAACAACAAGCGCAGGCTATTTTAAAAGCGCTGGATGAAACTATCGCCACAGGTCCGTGGGAAGAATCAAATTTCTTACGTGTAATTGGTAAAAATTTGCGTGAAATACGTGACAATTTTGCCAGGCAACTGGGTAGTGAAGTAAGAGGGCAAGACAAATCTAAAACTGAGTCGAATTTGGCAAATCGAATCGCCCTTCGTGCTGGCCAACAAGAGGTATTTGTTGCTCTCTACTCGACGGAAGGAAATAATATACAAGCTTGGGAACGTATTCTTGCCAATCTCCCGCGCCAAATGATTTCACGTCCTATTTATGCTGATGAAAAGGATGTGCAATATTCAATTAAAGCAAAAGAGAATAAAGTAAATGAGGCCTATGTGGCTATTTATATCGATCAAAATGCTCTTTTAACGGTGGCTCCTGACAAAGTGCCGATGGATAAGCATGGTAGACCCTTGCTGAGTCTTAAAGATCGCTCTCTGAATTTGGAGAATATTATTCGCTTTGTGCATCTCTCAGGGGTTTATCGCTATTCAAAAGGGCGTTTAGTTAAAAATTCTCATACAGACTAACGATGAGAGTCGCGCCTTGTTTAAAGTGGGTATATACTTCATTTAAATTAATTAGTAAAAAATTGGCGAATGGCTCAACAAGCTCAACAATCAGGTGGTAGTGGCGATAATTCAATGGCACCAGTGTGGATCATGGTTCTATTGTTTCTTACGTTGTTTTTATTTGGAGAACTGCGCACCAACATATTGTTGCCTTTGTTTTCTATTTAAATATCTTACAAGCAAAACTCGTGACTCTTTTTGTTAGTAATGAGCAACTCGCCTCTGATGTTTATCTGATGCAGACAATTGATCCAGCCACGGTGGATTGGGATCAATTTTTGACGCTGACGCGTAGCGTGGGTGATTATATCCGCTACCCGGTCGTTTTGATTCTTGTTATTCTGGCAATTTTTCTCTATAAATCGGATATTACACTTAAATTTCGTAGACCTCACAATATGAATACCTTGCGTGCTCAGGAACAGCATAATTGGATGGCAATTATGCCGGTTGTGAACTTGGATCTGGCTGATACGGATATCAATACAGGTCCTTGGGCAATGGCTTTAACACCCATTGAGTTTGCACGCAAATATCACTTGTTAAAAAAGGATGATGCACTCTTGGATAATCCGGTACCTGGATTAGAGATGACTGCTGGTATTCGCAAAGGAGATGCCAAGCGAGTATTTACCTTGCAATTAGGTCCTTATTGGGATGGATTTGATCGTTGCCCTCCACAGGCTTATGCCTTGGCCGCTGTCTTTATGGCTCGTATGAACAGAGATAGAGATTCAGCCAATTTAATTTTAGAAACCTTGGATAAAACCTGCACTTCAGGAAAGCCGGATTTTACTGTGGCAAGATCGGTGTTAAAAAATATCAAAACGCCGAAAACGTTCAAGAGATTTTAGCAAAGCATGCTTATCTTCTGACCGTTATGGCTTCTTTAATTGAAGCTTCACGAGAAGATGGTGTAGTTCCGAGCGCAGAATTTTTGTGGTTAAAGACCATAGATCGGCGATTATGGTATATGCTTAATTGTGTAGGCAGACAAACGCCATTTGCCGAGGTTGGGGGGCCTTTTGCTCACTGGCGAGCGGAAAAAGAGATGAAGAGGCGTTCTTTGGTACCCATGATTGATGAGGCTATTAAAGCCCTTGAAGTCGCGGTGAAAGAAGTCAAATTAACGCCTAAAGAATTGCAGGAGTTAGAACCGTAATGCGTGGTATTGATTCGCGTCATGAAATAGATCCAACCATGTTGCTAAGGGATACTCGTACCCTTGGCCAAAGGCTTGCTGACTTTTTTGCCGATCCAACCAACGTTTCCATTGTTTTGGTTTCAGTGGCTGCAGTTTCCTATTATCTCTCTGAGGTGGCTAGCTTAATGCTAGTTATAGGTGTCCTGTTTTTTCTTTATAGTTATACCCGTAAGCAAAAATTACCTTTCAGATTGCCCAAAATTGCCAGAGTCAAAGATTATAATGATCTAAAGCCAGGAATTGGTACTCCCAATATTGCAAGAGGCATTGCTTTCTTTGGTAATGATCGTAAAACCAATGAAGAGTTATGGTTTGCCAATGATGATTTAAGAACCCATGCTCTTATTTTTGGTTCTACCGGTAGTGGTAAAACAGAAGCACTTGTATCGTTAGCGTTTAATGCGCTTGTACAAGCCAGCGGTTTTATCTATGTTGATGGAAAAGGTGATAACTCCCTTTACGCCAAAGTTTTTTCCATGGTACGTAGTATGGGGCGTGAAGATGATTTACTACTTATCAATTTCATGACCGGTGCTCGCGACGTTATTGGTCCGCAGGAAAGACGTCTGTCCAACACCCTTAATCCTTTTTGCCAGGGTTCTTCGAGTATGTTAACTCAGCTCGTTGTGAGTTTAATGGGTTCTTCTGGTCAGTCATCTGATGGTGATATGTGGAAGGGACGTGCCATTAGCTTCGTCGAAGCATTAATGAAACTACTCGTCTATATGCGGGATGAGGGAGCAATTTTGCTTGATGCCAATAGTATCCGTAATTATTTTGACTTGGTAAAACTAGAATCAATCGTAATTGATAAAGTATTTCCTCGTGATGAACAAGAGAGTATTAATATAGAATCTGTACCAAAATTAGTAACTGACCCTCTACGTAACTATGTTTTCAACTTACCTGGTTATAACAAAGAGAAAAGGGTAAACAGGTTTCCCAGGTTTTAGAACAGCATGGTTTCATTACTATGCAGCTAGTACGTGTATTTTCATCGCTTGCAGATACCTATGGCCATATTATCCGGACTAACTTGGCTGAGGTTGATTTTAAAGACGTAGTACTTAATCGACGGATTCTGGTTGTATTATTACCTGCTTTGGAAAAATCGCCCGATGAGTTATCGAACCTGGGTAAGGTAATTGTTTCCTCTTTAAAGGCGATGATGGCTGCCGGTTTAGGAGATCAGGTAGAAGGTGATTATCGTGATGTTATTTTGCGAAAGCCTACCAATTCCCCGACCCCCTATATGTGTATTCTTGATGAGTACGGCTATTATGCGGTGCAAGGTTTCGCTGTTGTACCGGCGCAGGCTCGTTCTCTTGGATTCTCGGCTATTTTTGCTGGACAAGATTTACCTGCATTCCAGAAGGCATCGAAAGAAGAGGCTGCATCCATCGGTGCAAACACTAACATAAAAATTTGTATGAAATTGGAAGATCCTACCGAAACGTGGGATTTCTTCACTAAAACAGCTGGTGAAGCTTATGTTACTAAAGTAGATTCATTCCAAACCAAGGACACCAGTATTGCTAATAGCTATATGGATACGAAGAGTTCTTCATTTGAAAAACGAGCACGTATCGATTTATTGGATTTGAAAGATCAGACTGAAGGTGAGTCCCATATCTTTTTTAAATCCAAAATTGTACGCGCACGTATGTTTATGCTAATCCAAAGCCAGTTA
>NZ_CALJ01000094.1 GCF_000308315.1 Legionella tunisiensis
GCCGCCAACAAGTGCAACCGGTGAAGCGGTATGGTGGGGGGCTCGGAACGTGGGGTAGCGCCAGGCGTTAAAATTGGGGAGGCGTCCTCGCAATGAATGGATAGCAGCACATTCCAAAGCTTCTGTCTCGGATAGTGGTGGGAGCAGGGTATTAAACCGTTTGGCCAACATGGTTTTACCGCTTCCAGGCGGACCGCAGAGCAAAATACTATGACCACCACAAGCAGCAATTTCCATTGCCTGTTTTGCGTGATACTGTCCTCTCACATCAGACCAATCAATCTGGCTATTCTCGATGGTGATTTCCGGGCGTGCGGGTAGAGGTTGTAGTGGTGTACCTTGACAGAGATAACTACAGACTTCTCTCAAGTTATTCGCAGTATAAACACCTTCGTGTCCTACTAAAGAGGCTTCTTCGGCGTCGGCTGTAGCAATAATTAATTGTTGTTTATCACGATGTGCTGCCAGTACAGTTGGAATGATAGCAGAGACTCCACGCAGATTACCGTTTAAGGCCAATTCAGCAATAAACTCATGAGAGTCTAATTTTTGTTGAGGTATTTGACCTGAGGCAGCCAGGATACCTAGAGCAATGGGTAAATCAAAGCCACTACCTGATTTTGGTAGATCAGCTGGGGCTAAATTGACAGTGATTTTGCGGCAGGGAAAATCAAATTGACTGTTAATAATTGCACTGCGTACCCGATCTTTGCTTTCTTTTACAGCAGTTTCAGCAAGACCGACAATGGTAAAGCCAGGTAAACCATTCGATAAATGTACTTCCACAGAGACAGGTTGCGCAAAAATGCCTATAGCACTGCGCGTTTTGCTAAAAGCAAGATTCATTTTTTTCCTAATTGGTTGGACGGTTGGAGGACTAGCTAGCTATTTCTTTTTCCTTGTTCTTTGTTTGTTGTGCTAGTAAGGTATCAACCTGCATTTGCAAGGTATCGACTTTTTCGCGTGTTCTGGCTAGTACTTTGGTTTGTACATCAAATTCCTCGCGAGTGATTAAGTCCAAACGAGAAAAGGCAGCTTGCAAAACTTCTTTGAATTTCTGTTGAATCTCTTTTTCGAAATTTTGTAGACTGGTAGGTAAAGTGGCGAAGAGCTTTTGAGCTAAATCATCAAAGTGTTTTGGATCAAACATGCAAATCTCCCTGCTGTTGTAATACTATTGGTGATAGTCTAACAAAACTCAAGTCTATCAGCCATGTACTTTGTAACGAAGGAATTATTATGAAAATGCTTACCGCGATTATCAAGCCGTTTAAACTTGATGATGTGCATGAAGCACTCATGGAAATCGGTGTACCCGGAATCACGATCTCTGAAACACGAGGGTTTGGTCGCCAGAAAGGACACACCGAACTTTATAGAGGAGCAGAATACGTCGTTGATTTTCTCCCTAAAATAAAAATTGAGCTCGCTTTACCCGATGACATGATCGAGGTAGCAATTGATGCCATTTGCAAGGCAGCCTACACAGGAAAAATTGGTGACGGCAAAATTTTTGTTTATGACTTGGAACAAGTCGTGCGCATCAGAACGGGCGAAGTAGGTGTTGATGCGATTTAACGTGATTTAGGAGCAGTAGGTAAGCCTGGTTGTCTACAAATAGGAGCGTTATTTAAGCTAATTTCTCCGTAATAAATCGCCATTCATCTTGTCCCACTGGCATGACCGATAAACGATTCCCTTTACGAAGTAGCTGCATGTTTTTTAGTTCGGCGTGTTGTTTTAAGTAATCAAGAGGAATGATGTGAGAGAATTTCTCTTTAAAGCGGATATCAACCATAAACCATCTTGGATTATCAGGCGTACTTTTGGCATCGGGGTGTTCACTGTTTGGATCAAAAGCCGTGTGATCTGGATAAGCCTCACTGACGACTTCAGCAATACCAACGATACCAGGTGGATTGGTATTTGAGTGATAAAAAACACTTGATCGCCAATCGCCATGTCGTCACGCATAAAATTACGTGCTTGGTAATTCCGTACACCATCCCACGCTGTCATTTGATGAGAAGCTGTACGTAGATCATCAATGCTGAAACAGGAAGGTTCTGATTTCATTAACCAATACTTGGTCATGGTTTACTCCAGTATATTGTTCGTTGGGTTACCACTGCGGTGAGCGGAATATCCCAAGCATGTGGTTCTATGTATGTTTGGTGTTGAAACTCATAAGCAACACCGATAAGCAAAGGATGATTTTCTTTGGCCAAAGTGCGATCATAATAACCAGCTCCCATTCCCAGACGTGTACAATGGCTATCGAAGGCGACCAAGGGTAAGAAAATGATATCAAGTTGCTTGGGAGGCATCGCTTCGGCTTTATCCACATCAGGTTCACCAATGCCATATTTGTTTTCTTTAAATGGAGTAGCGGGGGTTGCTGGCAAAAATGAAAGCGTTTTATCGTCGTTTAACGCCGGAAAATAGCAATATTTACCATGTAAGGGCGCTGAGTTCCATAAGGCATCCAAACTAATTTCGCCTCCCATTGCGTGGTAAAGGGCGATACGCTTGGCATAGCGGTATTGGGAAAGGTCACGAATGCGCTTGCATACTTGCGCAGAGGCTATTTCCTGGTAAGCAATGGGTAGCTGTTCCCGTATTT
>NZ_CALJ01000093.1 GCF_000308315.1 Legionella tunisiensis
CTACGAATCTTATCGTATTGCTCAAGAACTCCGAATATCATCAGATGATTTGACAAAGATGGTTCGTCTTTACGTGATAACAGCGGACAAAAGGTACCTTGATCATTTTAATGAAATCATTTCTATTCGTAATGGTACAAGTCCACGCCCAAAAGACTACGATAGTGTTTATTGGGACCTGGTGTTGGATGATAAAAGACCAAGACCCTATGAAAAGGCAAAATCATTAGTTCAGATGATGATAGATCAGGGTTTTTCTCTTCAGGAGTTTGAACTGCTAAGACAAGCGCAAGAAAAGAGTGATGCACTGACTGCAATTGAACTTAAGGCTATAAACGCTGTCGAAGGAAAATTTGATACCGGGAGTGGTCAATATGCCATTCAGGGAGAACCCGATAAAAAACTTGCTATCGATTTAGTTTTTGGCAAGAACTATATGAAGGAAAAAGCAAACATTATGGCTCCCATTCAGTTGTTTTTCGAAAAAATTAGGGAAAGAACAACTAAAAGAAATGAAGAACTTTCACATGAAATTACTCGGGTCATTTCTATTGCTATCATTCTTTCAGTGCTCTCCACAATTATTATGTTGATTTCTATTATTAAAGCCTTACACAGAATTGCAAGAGCCGCTAAAGAGAATGAACTTCTTCTTCTTAATATCCTCCCAGTATCCATTGCAGAGCGACTTAAGAGAGGTGAAAAAATTATTGCTGATGAATTCCCTCAGGCAAGTATTCTTTTCTGTGATATCGTGTCTTTCACGGCCCTGATGGCAAAAATAGGCACCAACAAAATGTTTGACATTTTAGGAAACCTCTTTGACGAATTTGATGATTTGGCACAAAAATATGGTGTTGAAAAAATTAAAACAATTGGGGATTCTTATATGGCTGCTGCAGGAATTCCTGAGCCTGCAGCTGATCATGCCTTTCGTATAGCTGATTTTGCGCTGGCTATAAAAGACAAAGTAAAAACATTTTCTCAAATTCATAAGGTAGAGTTGCAAATCCGTATAGGAATGACCTATGGAACAGTGATCGCCGGAGTGATTGGACATAAAAATTTATCTATGATGTTTGGGGTGATGTAGTTAACATCGCAAGCCGGATGGAAACAACAAATATTCCCGGAGAAATTCAGATTACGCAAAAAATGGCATTACTATTGGAAGAACAGTTTATCATTGAAGAAAGAGATGAAATTGAAGTGAAAGGCAAAGGCAAGATGTGTACTTATTTTCTTAAAGGACGTCGTCGATAGTTTGTACTCTGTAAGCTATGAGCGGTGTGCTAAGGGAACCTTGTTTTATCCAGTTATTATTTTTCAATTGTTCTATATTTTCTCCTCAAGTATTGTAATCAAATTTTCTTAATATGATGATCAAAGCAGTCGAGTTTTAAGAAATTTTTTATATCCTCTTTTATTAATTTAATAACAGCAAAACAAAACAAGCCCAGTAAAGTACTGATTAAAAAATCATAAGGAAAAAAGGTAAAAAATCATTGATGGTGAATAAAAAATTCTAGAGTTTTTTCCATATAAATGATTTATTTAGTATATACTTAAATTAACTTACAGGGATTATTGGAGGCGTACTATGCCAATCAATACTTCATTGGCCAATCATCTGCTGATAGCTATGCCCTCATTGACGGATCCCAATTTTGAACGCTCTGTAATTTACATTTGTGAACACCATATACAAGGAACGGTAGGGTTGATAATCAACCGTCCGATGCAATATCCCCTTGGTATGGTTTTTGAGCAGATGGAAATTGAACCGATTCGAATCGAGCAAAATCAAAAGCCTTTATTATTTGGGGGTCCTATTCAACCGGAACGTGGTTTTGTCATTCATCGCCCACTAGGCGGTTGGCGCTCCAGTTTAGTGCTGCGTGACGACGTGACCGTTACTACCTCAAATGATATCATTCGGGCAATAGCAGCTGATATAGGCCCTAAAGATGCATTAGTGACTTTAGGGTATGCTGGTTGGGGTGAAAATCAATTAGAACAAGAAGTGATGGATAATGCTTGGTTAGTTTGCCCTTATTCTGCAGAGCTACTTTATGAAGTGCCATTCTCAGAGCGCTGGGAGTATGCTGGAATGACCATTGGCGTCAAAATGGGCCAATTAACTTCCAATGTAGGACATGCTTGATAAATTTTACTTGTATTAGTACGGAGTTTCCTCAATGCCTGATGGCGTTTATTTAGGATTTGATTTTGGTTATAAGCGAATCGGAGTTGCTGTTGGACAACAAATTACCTGCAGTGCACGCCCATTAACTACATTGGATGCAAAACTTGGCGTGCCTGATTGGGACGCAGTACAAAAAATAATTGCGGAATGGCATCCGCAAGCTTTGATTGTGGGGTTGCCAACTTGTATTGATGATAGCGAGCAGTACACGACAGCTGCCGCTCGTAGTTTTGCGCGTCAACTACGCAAGCGTTTTTTACTCCCCGTACATTTGGTTGATGAGCGCTTGTCTACTGTTGAAGCACGCGCTCAGTTGTTTGCCGAAGGGGGATATCGTAAAATAAAGCAATCCCAAGTCGATAGTGTCGCTGCCTGTATTATTCTTGAGCAGTGGCTACAGCACTCTTAGCAGACAGTGAGTACCATGCAGCATTTTTAGAAATTAGTCAGCTCTCCCGTTCTCAAATTGATTCGCTTTTAGAAAGAGCACTCTATTTTAAACACAATAAACAATACCCTTCCTATACCCAAACCAGCGTAGCTAACCTTTTTATGAAAATAGCACTCGTACACGGGTTAGTTTTGAATTGGCAGCAAAGCAATTATCCATGCCAGTCATTAATTTGGATTTGCAAAGTTCATCCGAAGCCAAGGGTGAAATCATTGAAGATACTATCAAAACTTTGGCAGCAATGGGAATTAAACTATTTATCATTAGACATATCCAAGATAGATTGCAACAGCAGTTGGCAGATGTTTTAGGAAACCAGGTGCATATTGTTAATGCAGGTGATGGGAAGCATGCGCACCCTAGTCAGGCGATGCTTGATCTAATGACTATCGTTGAAAGAAAACCAAATCTTAACCAATTAAAAATCGCGATTGTGGGTAATATTTTTCATTCCCGTGTAGCAAATTCTTTGCAATGGGTTTGTAAGAGCATGGGAGTTGGGGAGTTAACCTTGGTAGCACCTGATATTTGGCAGCCACAAACGGTACATTTTGGTCATGTGACTTCTTCTCTACGGGACGGTATACAAGAAGCGGATGTGATCGTTTGTTTGCGAGTACAGCGTGAGCGTTTATTGGAAAATGAGTATCTCGATTTATCACGATACCGGGCCGAATATGCGCTGACTCAAGATGCCCTGAAATATGCTAAGCCCGATGCAATTGTGATGCACCCAGGACCTATGAACCGTGGTGTGGAAATCGATAGTGAAGTTGCTGATGGACCACAGTCTTGTATTTTACAACAAGTTGAGAATGGTGTTTTTATGCGGATGGCTATTCTTGACGCGTTAACCAAAGAGTAAGGCGGTATGTGTCAAGCCGTTTTCTAGCTGCGGGTTATTAAGCTGTTCGCATTTTTCCCCAATGCTCGTAATTCAAGCCCATTGTTTGCAGCTATCAATTTAATTAAAGGGGGGGCTCGTAATTGAGTCATTTTGGTTAGACTGAACTACTTCGCCGCTAAGAGCCCCTTTTTCTTTATCAGATATTTTAGTTACTTCATTAGATGAAAAAATGTATTTTGGAGTGACCCTTTGTGGATTATTATGAGGCTCCTCAGATTTAGATCCTCCTTCCATTTTATTGCTCTTTTCATCTTTAAAAAACATTATAACTCCTTACAATACAGTTAGATAAAATAAATTGTTTTTATTATACACGAAAAGTATTACTTTGACTTTTTTCCTGTTCATGTGAAACAACAAATTGCTTCGCTTGTTGTTGCCACATTGTCAATTCTTTCTTCCAATAACGGATATCACTTTGATTCACCAAATCAGTTAATTCACTTAATTCTTCAAGTTTAGCAATGGTAGGTGTTATGAAATCATTGGTCGCTATGGTTAGATATAAATCTACAATCGCTTGTTTATCCATAGAACGATTGAGTGCAAAATTTGCAAACTCGTGTGCCCGTGGATCACCAGTCATACCAACAGGCTTATCATGAGGACCATTGTTGGCATGCAAGTCACGTATATAGCTAATCAACCCATTGAAATCGGTTGTTAATTCACGACGATTAAACGCTTTCCAAAAAGATACGCCAGATAGTTCATGATCAATAACGCCTACCACATAATAATGGTCATATTCTGTAATGATCATGTTACTAAATTTACAGTCTTGCTGACCTGCTATAAGGCCAACAAAAGCGAGTGCTCTTTCAAAACCTACTAGGGGTTTTTGTCGCAACCGTTCTTGCCAATTATTTTTAGATATAAAATCTTCAAGATCCATGCTCTTAGGTCTAATATGAGACATCGTGCGATATTGAGCGGAGTCACTATCTAATCGAGTATGATGTAAAGCAGATTTTGGCTGAGCCTCAGAGTCAATGAGATTTAATGCAGTGCTAATAACAAATTCACGGATTAACTGCTCTCTACTTTGCGCCCCCTTAACCAAGTATATTTCATCATTCTGGGATAACAGTCCGCCATTAAGTGTTCCTTTCTTACCTGTCTGCGAATCTTCAGCTACCTCATCATAACCATCAATCGCTTTAGCAATGATAGGAGTTTCTCTTGGTTTATTGGCTTCCTTAATGAGTGAAAAAATTACAGCCAACATAGCTACACCGGTGCAGAATCCAAGAAAATCAAATACAGTTTCAGCTGAAATATTCTTGTATTGTTGATCATGGTGATTGTGATGACCGTTATCATCTCTTCTATCATATTGTTCCACTTGGACAACCGGAAACCAATTTTTTGGCTTCCCTGCTGAAAGATTACCTTTTATGACTGGTAGATGTTTTTTATCACCTGTATTTTTTGATGATATTTTTTCCCATTTTGTTGTTGGCGTTCATCCCGTTAGATTTAGATGTAAAACCCTTTTTAGATTTAGATAGAAAGCTCATTTCAAAAGGAAATTTACTTCGCATAATAGTAACCTCGCTTGCTAAGATATCGTTCTGTTCAATTTATGAACACTAATGATACACATCAAAACTTAACGAAAACTTAATACTCTTCTAATGATGAATCCTGGGAGGCATATTTTGGTTCTGGTGCAAAAATTGTTATGGTCAAAATGGAATTGTGAGAGCCAATGCTGAGAGCGAATAGGTGAGTGGTTGCGCAGCATCTGTACGAGCTTATTTAACTGTAATTTCTCAAAATCCTGTAGCAATTTGTTCACGAACATGCTCTCTGATCTCATTGACATTTTGACCAATGTCATCCAAGCTCTCTACTGGCTAACAGGTATTAATTAAATTCCCCCTCATGCCGGACAAAATAATCTATAGTTAAGAGAGCACTCAAGGGAATGAAACATGAAAAATAAAAAACCGCTTGTTGTGATTACTGGTGCAAGTGCCGGTATCGGTAAAGCTTTAGCCATTCGTTTTACAGAGGAAAGTTATCCCTGTTTATTGATCAGTCGTCATATTGAACCGCTTGCTGAACTAAAAGGGCGTTCAGTGATGTATGCAGCACTTGATATTACTGATTATGAACGGTTCGAAATCGCAGTCCGTGATGCAGAAAAAAATATGGCAAAACCGAATGTATGATTAACAACGCTGGTTTTGTCAACGTGGGTGAATTTAGAGATATTCCAATTGAGAAAACGCATTATGAAGTTGAAGTGTTAATCAATGGGGTGATCAATGGGATAAAAATTGTTTTGTCTGATATGTCAGCTAGAAAATCAGGCACCATTATTAATATCAGTTCAATTGCTGATCGAAAACCTTATCCGACGGCTGTAAGTTATCATGCCAGTAAACATGCAATACGAAGTATTGCTGAGAGTTTGCAAATGGCCGAAGCTAAAAATAATGTTCGTATTATTAATGTTGCTCCTGGCCTGGTTAAGACAAATATTCACGCCAATATGGGGATCAGTTTTGCTGAATATTGTGAATTGTTGGGTAATCCTACTTTTCTTATGCCGGACGAGTTAGCAGAGATTATTATGTTTTGCTGGAAGCTGCCGCAGAGGATTTGTATCAGAGATTTAGTAGTAATGCCAACCGATTGCCCCTTCTAATCCGGAGCTGCACCCATTTCTACTATCCTGGCCGCTATGCTTCGATATCCTGCGCTTCGCTGCTCACATACTTATATTATGTATGCTGCGCTGCGATGCTCGGCTGTCAAAGCATAGTGACTCAGGTTAGCGAAATGGGAGCAGCTCCTCGTTGTTATCATTTCTACTATTGTGGCCGCTATGTTTTGTGATTAACCCAGACCGTTCGGGCTGAGGAGGCGCGCTATGCGCCGTCTCGAAGCCTTAGCACAGTATTAGGGCCTTTGCGCGAGATTACTTAAATTACTTAGGCAATCCCACCAACAAGCAACTCATTTAATGAATAATATTTACTCTAAATAATTAATAAGATGCCTTGTCCAGAGCGCAGACGCAAAGGAATGTTAATTCCGGCGTCTTCAATATGATCGATTACAAAACATTATAAGGCCAGCAACGTCAGTAAATAATCCCGCTCCCATGCAACACGCTTCAGTGTGGATCTTACACTGCATTTCTTAGCCTCAGACTGTTTTATTTTATGCAAGCTCGATGCCTGCAAATTATTTCCAATTTTTCTGTCTAGCCACGGTGCGCTATAAATATACTGTATGTATTAAACTTCGACTTTTCGTCCTATGTAAGAGGATTTACTTATGAAAGAAAAGAAAGAGTCTAGTTTTAATTTTGAAGAAATTCAGAACAACATTGAGAAAGCTATAATTTCAGGGAAGCCTGAGGAGGTTAGCGATTCATTATTTTGGCTTGAAGTTGCCAAAAAAATGAGATGTGCACGGAGAGTTTTTACAGGAATCGACTCGACTTGCTATCTATTGTTTATTCATCAGATCAACATGAGGATATGGGAGTGCTTCAAGAAAAAGCAGCTCTGGATGCTGAAACTTATATTAATTACGTTAAGGAGGCTGAGGATAAAATTAATTCTCTTTCCAAGCTAAACCCTCAATCATCGAATACAAAGATACAAGAAAATAAAATACCAAGGATTTCTTCATATGGCGAGAGTCTAGGATTTTATCAAAGCAAGCATAGAATAAGTACCCAACCACAAGAATACGAATTTGAAGACTTTAAAAAACAAGTTCTTAACTCGGATGCTTTTAAAAAAATGGGAGAACAATTAGCTAGACTCAAGAGCGATATTAGGAAACAGGGTAGCAGAGAGGAGCAAATAGACAAAACAACGAAATTGTCTCTTCTGGTGCAGGATATTCAAAGTATGGAAAATATTGATGATTGGAATAAGATAAAGAGCACTTCTATTAACTCTCAAGAGTTTATGGATGTCATGTATAAACGACAGGATGGGGTGGATAAACCATCAAATACCCACAGTACCATTCGAAAATTTTTTGAGGGGACATATCGTTTTGAGCAAAAATATGTTAAAAATCAGAGCATAAAAGAACGATTAAATATGATGAAGGAAGAAAACGTAAAATCAGAACAAGAAATGAATTTAAATAACGATTCCATGAATAAATCTATGTAAACCCCAGTAATAGGTTTTAAATTTAGCATATAGGAATTTCCATTTTTGTGAGTCAATAAAATCGCAAAGTTACGAATAATGTCCCCACATGGATTTGGAAAAGAATTTTCCCATTTATAATTATTGATTTAATTCCATACAAAATTTTTCTTAGATTCTTCAGATAAAATTTGGGGTACATGAAGTTCTTTAGCTGCATCATAAGCACGTTGAACTGAAAATTTTGCAAGAACTAAACGGCTATTGCTAAGCTTCATAAAAATAAAACAGCTGGAGAGAAGAAACGCAGTGTAAGATCCAGGCTGAAGCGTGTTGCATGGAAGCGGGATTATTTACTGACGTTGCTGGCCTTATAATGTTTTGTAATCGATCATATTGACGACGCCGGAATTAACATTTCGGTTAGTCTACGCTCTGAATAAGGCAACGTCGGCTTTTGATTAAAAGCTGAGAATCAATCATTGGTTTATTTCTAGTCATGAAAAGCTCCTTGCCGACCTACCTTGTTATTTAGGTGCTTGCAGTGTCTGTTTAAATGATAAAGCTTGTTGTAGAGCCGGCAAGGTAACTTTTTCAGACTCATTCATATCGGCGATCGTTCTCGCTACTTTCAACAAGCGATGATAGGCGCGAGCAGATAATTTGAGACGACTCATCACTTGGCTTAAGAATGCCAATTCTTCTTGTTCCAGGGCGCAGACTGTTTCACAGTCTTTTGTACTTAATTGAGCATTAATGCAATGCTGTCGTTGGAGTTGAATTTCCCTGACTTTTTCCACTCGCTGCCTGATTTTTATACTTTGGCCGCTTTCAATTGTATTGGGTTTAATTAATTCTTCTTGTGGTAAAGCTTGAATAGTAATCTGCATATCAATTCTATCCAGTAAGGGGGCGGAAAGCTTGGCCAGATAACGGTTAATGCGTTCAGGAGTACACAGGCAATCGGCTTGAGGGTTTCCCCATTGGCCACAGGGACAAGGATTCATTGCAGCAAGAAGCTGAAATTTGGCGGGAAACTCCATTTGTATTGCTGCTCTGGAAATAGAAATAGTTCCTGACTCCAAGGGTTCGCGTAAGGTTTCTAAAACATGTCGATGGAATTCGGGTAATTCATCAAGAAATAAAACACCGTGATGAGCAAGCGATATTTCACCGGGTTTAAGGTGG
>NZ_CALJ01000092.1 GCF_000308315.1 Legionella tunisiensis
TTACGTATTGCGAACGAGTGAAAACCATTTATATGAATTATATGAATGACTAGTCTTTAGTACTGTTATGACTGAAAACGTGTTTTGGAAAAAGAAATTAAATCAGCTCATTATTTTTAAATAATAAAATTCTATTTTAAAGCGACTAAAATCATTGCGCGCAAAGGTCGTAAACAAAGAGGATCACTATAAATGCCTTAAATTGTTCTATACTTTATTAGTAGGGTATTAAAAATGATGTGGTCTTAAATGAAAATCCGGGAAATAATGAGGGATAATTCAGTTTATTGCCTTCCAAATAATACTATTTTTGATGTTGCAAAACTCATGGGAAAACTGCGTTTAGCGGTTATGCCTATTGTTGCTAATGAAGGATTATTGGGAATTATTACCCTGCGAGATATTGTGTTAAATCTGCAGAAGAGTGAGGTGACTGAGAGCATGGTCGCAGGTAAGCTGATGAGCCGGGATTTTTATTGTTGCTATGAGAATGATGATATAAGATTTGTTGCAGAAAAGATGGGTAATTTGCAGATTGCTAATCTGATAGTATTGAATAACGAGCAAAATAAAGCCCCAACTGGAATAATTTCTTTAGCCAACCTGGCGAGACATACCTTGTTTTTAGAAAAATTTATAGCGAGCGGCAAAATAAAACGTTCACCCAAACCAATATGAAAAAATTTATGTATCATCATATAAACAAGAATTATTAAGACAGCAAATTTTCTATTCGTTAAGATTGAAAAGGACATCTGGTCATATGGATAGTTTAAATCAGTTGATTATGGCTATTATTACTGGATTGTTATTGTGGGCAGTCAATCAATATCTCTTCTTGGATCCTTTTATTAATTTAGTCATTAATTTTTTCTACTAATAGCCTTGGTTATTTATCTTATGCAGCTTTTAGGGGTAGTAAAAAAGTACTGCCAACCGTTAAACTCTTTAAGTAGCCCTAGGTAATGTCACTAACAAAGTAATATTTAAAGACGACTTAGTGGAAAGGAAGCCGATTGCAGACTTCCCTTCAAGAAAGAATGATTAAACGGTGTATTGAAACTCTACAAAAGCTTGATTGGCTTTTAGCCGACCAGACCAAGGTGTAGCATTTAACCAGCCTGCACTGTTAGTATAGACTTGAGTAGGTCCCTCGAATTTACCGCCATCGTAGTAGCGATAACCTGTGTTGACACTAAAGTGGCTTTGCTGTGGCCTGATATTGAGACCAGCAGTTCCTTGCCAGGCAAAACTGTTTCTGTTTGCTGGTCCGCCAATAGAGGTAGTTGAGCCAATGGCAACACCGCTAACAGTTGTAGTTCCTACTGTATAAAAATTACGTACTTGATTGCGGGCATAACCAATTCCCCCCCCTATAAAGGGAGTTAATTCGAAACCAGCAAAATTTTGCCACATTTGTGCGGGATGGAGAAAACCATTAACCAATAATGCACGATTATCCAATCTAAAATAACGAGTTCTGGCGCTTCCTGTAAATCCCGGTGTACCAGAAGTTCCAGGTGGTGCTGTTTGGAATTTTTGATAATCAAACACTTCGTTAACAAGATAACTTAAACTGAGATCAATATAATCGTGGACTTGCTTACCAAGAGCAAACGTATAAAAGCCTCGATCACCTAGTCGAGAGTCGTAGCCTTCGCTGGAAAAATCCCAGAATGCTGGATCTGGATTGTCAATGCCAGGTTTTACCGTCCAAGAGTAACCGGTGCCAATCGATGCAAACCAGGGGTATATAGGCGTTAGTTCCCCCATAGTGCCTGCATAAAGAGGTAAAGAAACAAGAAAGGTGGCTAAAGAACCTAACTTTTTATTCACGATAATATCCTTATTTTACAATAAATAATGCACCTAGAAACGGGTTCCCATTATTTCAAATATAGGTATTTTTGACAATGTTTGTTTTGTTGCCTGGAAAGCAGGGAGCGAGTCATTAGATGATTCAAAAAATAGTTTTTCTTAAGGATTGCTTAAGCTCAATGTGATAATATTGTGCGCATTATGTTGCGGGGGGACACCATAGAATGCCATTATTAGTTGAGACTTTACAGGCGTTTAATGCTTACATTCGAGCAGATGAAAAGAGCCCTGAAGCTCTTAAAGAACACATGAAATCTTATGATAAAGAATTGGAGCAATTAAGAACCAATTTTTATTTCATGACTATTAATAGAGATAACGCAAAGGTCTATGAAAAATACAAGATATCTTACATAGCCTTAATATCCCACAAAAGGAATGGACGCGATATATAGACGCAAACCTTACTGTTTATGATTTTTTATTAAATTAAAAACAGAAGGCAGCCATTATCAAGTGGATTATATACTGAGTTTGATAGAGGAAAAGACGTCTTTGGCAACCGCAAAATTTGTTCTTGGTTGCCTGGTTACCGGTCTTTTTTCAGCAGGATCAGCTTATTTGCCCGCGATGGCTGGTATCTTAGGTATGATTAGTACGAGTGGTTTTGCTATTTCTGGTCTTTATGAAAGCAACGCTGATCTGAAAAAATCACGCAGCATTCGGTTTCGTGACAACGGTTTTCTCTTGGCCAATACCTTTTATAATTTATCTGCCTATGCTCTTTGGGCTGCAACAGAAATGTCCCCCACTGTAGGGTCTCTCTTTGTAGCAGCTTCAATAGTAAATGTAATGAAAGACTTATTTTGTATGGCACAGTATTGGGTAGAGCATGAAACCTTGCCACCTATATACGATAGTAATAATTTAAGTATCCATCAAACGTATGCACGGCGTGAATACCAATATTTACAAAATAAAAATGCGGTAGCCATTGATATTTCTGTTTCTGTTGCTTTAGCTGGTGTTATGGCGGCTTGGTGTTTTTTGCCAGGTGGACTTTGTCTTACGGTTACTGCAGTAGTAACCAATATTGCTCTTGCTGCAATTAAATATCATTTGCATAAGAATAATGAAGCTAATATCAGAGTTCAGTTGCAGGAAGAGCTGGATCATATAAAAACACTTTACCCAAGACCTGGTGTGCAAGCTCTAGCAAGTAGTGATGTTGTGGCAACCCAAAGAGCAATCCCGGAAAATGATAGGGGGGATGTTCCACAAACCGATAGAAATGAACCGGAAAGCGTGGGCGGTTATAGTCGTCATCGATTTTATCCAGCTGTTTCTACAAGGAATACTTTAGAGGTATCTCTCCCCCAAGAAATACTTGCTTTTTAACGAAGGTATTCGAGCCATTCCATAGATTGACATAGTCGGGCCTTGGTGGCCTGACATGCTCCCTTAATTAATCATAATTAATAAGCAACGATGTTACGTCTTTCTGCAATAACAGGTTGTGGCAAAGATCGCTTGAGCGGTAAAATGGAAGCAGAACCAAGCTATCAGGGATGATGAATATGGCAAAAACAGCGTTATTGGTCATTGATTTTGTTAATGACATTGTGCATCCAAAGGGAAAAATTGCAGCAAATGCTACTTTTATACATGAGCGTGAAGTGCTTGAGCATGCAAATCAAGTGATCAAAATGGCGCGGCAAGCTCAATTTCCTATAGCCCATATTAAAGTAGGTTTTAGTGCTTCTTACATTGAATGCCCCATGCAGTCGCCGCTTTTTTCTAAGGCGAAGGAAGCTGGTGCACTACAGTTAGGAACCTGGGGTACGGAATTTCATGAAAAAATAGATGTGCAGCCAGATGATTTTATCTTAATTAAAAAACGAGTTTCCGCTTTTTATGCAACCAATCTTGAAGCGTTCTTACATGCGCAGAAAATTGACTCTTTGATTCTTACAGGTGTTTCCACAGATATGGCCATTCAGAGCACTGCGCGTGAGGCGCATGATCGTGATTACCAAGTTACTATTGTGGAAGATGCTTGTGGTGCCGCGCAGCAAATAGTACATGAACATGCCATTAACCAATTAGCAAGGGTTTCTACTATCACAACGGCAGCCTTGTTGAATAAACGCTTTAAGAGATAAAGCTCGATGGCATTCCCTCAATTTAGAAGCTGTTTTCATTTAAACAACACCAAGTCAATTAGAGTGATTTTTGGTTTAATAAAAGCACTAATTGACCGCCATTTAATAAAAACCAATCGTTTGTTGATTCTTTTTACAGTAGAATAGGACTTTCCTGCTGAGAAGCAACTAATCATGTGAGATATCAAGTGAAGACTTACGAGTGGATTTTATTTGATGCGGATGAAACCTTATTTAATTTCGATTCTTTTGAGGGTTTACAACGTATGCTTTCCCGGTTTGAGGTAAATTTTACCCAACAAGATTACCAGGCTTATCAGGTGGTAAATAAGTCTTTGTGGATAGATTATCAGAACGGTACGATTACTGCACAAGAATTGCAACATCAGCGTTTCGCGATTTGGGCTGACAAACTTCAAGTCTCCACTCAGGTTTTGCATAGTACTTTTATGGCTGTTATGGCAGATATTTGTACACCAATCGAAGGCGCACAAAATTTATTAATTGCTCTGAAAGGGAAGGTTAAACTGGGGATTATTACCAACGGATTTACGGAGTTACAACAGATTCGCCTTGAGCGGACCGGACTTAAAGTTTATTTTGATATCCTAGTAATATCAGAGCAAGTGGGATTTGCCAAGC
>NZ_CALJ01000091.1 GCF_000308315.1 Legionella tunisiensis
TGATGCATGCAGGTGAATCAATACGTTCGGTTTTAACGTTCTAACTAGAGCGTGGTATAAAGGGGAGTAAGGTAGTGGCAATTACAATGATTGAAGAACACCGATGTTTTAATGGTATGCAAGGGGCTTATAGCCATCAATCTTCATTAACAAACTGTTTAATGCGCTTTGCAGTGTTTTTACCTGCCATAACTGCAACAAAAAAGTTCCTGCTCTTTACTGGCTTTCAGGATTAACCTGCAATGAACAAAATTTTATAACCAAAGCAGGGGCACAACGTATCGCTGCTGAATTGGGATTGATATTAATCGTACCTGATACTAGTCCCCGCGGTATTGAGATACCCGGTGATCGCGAAAGTTATGATTTTGGCATAGGGGCTGGCTTTTATGTCGATGCAACGGAATCCCCGTGGGATGAGTATTATCAAATGTCCAGCTATATCAGTGACGAATTACCTAAAATAATTAATCAGCACTTCCCTGTGAATCCTGAACGTACTGGTATTTTGGGTCATTCAATGGGTGGGCATGGTGCCTTAGTTTTGGCACTTAAAAAATCCCAACAATATCGGAGTGTATCTGCTTTTTCCCCAATTTGCGCTCCCATGCAGTGCCCATGGGGTAGAAAAGCTTTCACAGGGTATCTAGGACAGGATGAAGAGGCATGGAAAAATTATGATGCTACTGAGCTGGTGGAAAAAATGGGGTGGCCGCACTCCTCTATTTTGATTGATCAAGGTTTGCAAGATCCCTTTCTACAGGAACAATTAAAGCCAGAGCTTTTTCAGGCCGCTTGTTTACGAGCTGGTGTGCAGTTAAATCTGCGTATGCAGAAAGGCTATGATCACAGTTATTATTTTATTGCTAGTTTTATAGAGGAGCATTTACGTTTTCACGCGTCTTTGTTATATAGCTAGGGTCTGCTTACATTTCTACTATCTTGGCGCTTATGGCTTGATTTTCTGCGCTTCGCTGCTCACATACTAGCATGTATACTCCGCTGCTGTGATGCTCAAAAATCAAGCCATAATCACTCAAGCTAACGAAATGTAAATAGACCCTTATATATTGGTATCGGGGTGATTAATGGGTTTTGTAACAGATGAACGTATTCAAGCAAGTAGTATTTGGTTAGACGATTTGTCTTTATCCACGGTCTATTTAAAAAATGAGGCTGATTTTCCATGGTTTATTCTGGTGCCTAGAGAAGAGAATATTCAAGAGATTTACCAGTTATCACCCACAAATCGTCAGGTACTAATAGAGGAAATCGCAACGATCTCCAATCTGGTTAATACTCTTTTTAAGCCGGATAAATTGAATGTTGGAGCTTTAGGTAACATTGTTTCCCAACTCCATATTCATGTTGTTGCACGTTTTAATGGCGATAAAGCGTGGCCTCATGGTATATGGCAATCTGGAATGACTGCCACACCTTATTCTAAAGAGGTTTTGCAGGAATTAGTGCCCTCTTTAAGAGCAAAAATAGGTAGGGCTGCTATTTCTACTAGTGAAATGTAAGCAGCTCCTCAAGTTATAAATATTCCGGTAACGGTTTTTTATTGGGAAAAATTTCAGCCAGCGAAATAGAAAAACCATCTTCTCTGACAACACGAGCATGTTGGCGCTGTAATTGTCTTGGCTCATCTACACCACAGGAATGGCAGATGACAGCAACTTCGTGCGCCATATTATTTGCATAATGATAAACCCGCTCTGCCTTATCTGCGACTACTAGTCCGCGTTGCAGGCCGGGGTTATGAGTGGCCACCCCAGTTGGACAGGTATTTTTATGGCATTGCATTGATTGGATACAACCTAGAGCAAACATGAAGCCTCGTGCAGAGTTCACAAAATCTGCACCAGCGCAAAGCGCCCAGGCAACACCAGAGGGGGTAATAAGCTTACCACTGGCAATCACTTTAATGCGTTCACGTAAGTTATACATCACTAGAATATCGACTAAATTGGGCAGTGATTCTTGGATAGGGATACCCATATAATCCATTAATCCTTGTGGGGAAGCCCCAGTACCTCCATCGGCGCTATCCAAAGTAATAAAATCTGGAGCAAATTGACTGCCGCGCTTATGAATAGCCAGACATAAGTCATGTAGCCATTCATAGCTGCCTAATACAAATTTACAACCTACTGGTTTACCTGTTATTTGGCGGATATGTTCAATAGAGTCCAAAAGCTCATCGACATTACTAATATCAACATGCCGATTAGGACTGATAGAATCAACATGAGGTAAAATACCTCTTATTTTAGCTACTTCGTCAGTCACCTTCACTGCGGGTAAGATACCGCCTTTACCTGGCTTGGCACCTTGACTGAGTTTTATTTCAAACATTTTTAATACTTTTCTCTGCGGCCAGCTCGCGCAGACGTTTATCGGATAGGTTGCCTGTAGCATCACGAACGCCATATTTTGCTGTTCCTATCTGCATGACAATATCGCAACCATACTCAAGATGATAAGGTGATAGTCCTCCTTCCCCGGTATTTAACCAGCAGCCTGCTTTTTTGGCCCCTTTTGCTAAGGCTTGAATAGCTGGTTTGGAAATGGCACCGTAACTCATGGCAGAAATATTAAAAATATGAGTTGAAGTGTAGGGATGTGCGCAATAAGGTCCTATAGTGACTGGTCTGATAGTTGCCTTGCTAGTGGCGAGAGGAGGGAAAGGAGCACTAACAAAATAAACAGTTCCTGTATTATGCAGCGGACGTGTTGAGCCGAACCCTACAGTGGTATCAACATTTTTAGCGGCTCGATATACCCAAGAGCGTTCGGCACGGTTAAAAGGTAATTCCTCTCGATCACTAGCAAAAAATATTGACGAAAAAAGTCCCCTAAATATTCAAAAAATAGCGAAAAATGACCTACGATGGGAAAATTACGTAAAACAGCATGTTGTTTTTGATGTCTATCCCAGAGATAAACTGAAACAAGCAAAGTAAGTAAGCTAACTATAAGAATAA
>NZ_CALJ01000090.1 GCF_000308315.1 Legionella tunisiensis
TGACATTTTTGGGTATAAAACACCAACCTAAATTTAATTTGGCGAGTTTTAACAGTGCAAAAATAGGTTCTGCTTCATGCTGCGCAAGTAATATAAGATTTTTCCTGAATAAAAATTCTCTAACGTTTGGCGTGGAGGCGCATATTTAGGCATAACAATCCCTGGATACTCCAGAATAGTTGCTAGTGCCGGATTTTTTCTTAGCTAAAGGGTGGTTACGAGCTACCTTGATAACATAAGGAAGCATAAAAGAGGAATTAATTCAAATTCATGGGCGATTTTGTCGCTAATGCAATTAAGGCAAATTTCGATTTCACGATTGCGTAAGGCGCGGAAACTCATCAGTGGTGACAAGTAACTGACGGAAAATTCTGTGTCTTGATGTTCATGACTAAAAGAAGCGAGAAAATCGGGTAACATCCAACTACCGATCAGAAAATCTACTCCAATTCTTAATGGATTTTTTGTTTATCAATAAAATGATTAATGGACGATATGCCTGATTGGATAGTTTGCAACACTTCGATGGCATAAGGTAAGAAAATCTTTCCTGTCTCGGTTAGAATTAAGCGGTTATGTTCTCTAATGAATAAAGAGGTCTTAATTTCTGATTCAAGAGCAGCAATACGCTTACTCATTGCCGATTGAGTGATATATAAGTAATCGGCTGCTAAGGTAAAGGAGCGGAAATCAGCAGCAGCAACAAATGCACGAATTTGATTTAGATCCATATTGTGTTGCATATATATAGTGTTTGGTAATTTAAGTATACTCGATTGAAAATAAAGTGCTTAATGCTTTTTTGATAACTGCAGGGATTAAAATTGGATAAAAAACCATAATTTTAACAATTCATTCGGTTAATAAGAAATTGGATCATTGGATTTTCAGGGAGGGATTTCTTGATGCGAGTAAAAGCCGCTGTAGCGTTTCAGGCAGGCAAGCCTTTGACAGTTGAGATGGTCGATTTAGAAGGGCCTAAACAAGGTGAAGTGCTTGTTGAAATAAAAGCGACTGGCGTATGCCACACGGATGCGTTTACCCTATCAGGGCAAGATGCAGAAGGAATTTTTCCAGTGATTCTTGGCCATGAAGGTGCAGGTATTGTTGTTGATGTGGGAGCCGGTGTCAGTTCAGTCAAGCCTGGTGATCATGTCATTCCTCTTTATACCCCTGAATGTCGGCAATGTGCTTATTGTCTGTCTCAGAAAACAAATCTTTGTCAGGCCATTCGTACTACGCAGGGACAGGGTTTAATGCCCGATGGTAGTTCTCGTTTTAGTCTCAATGGTAAACCACTTTTTCATTATATGGGTACTTCAACGTTTGCTAATTATACGGTGTTGCCCGAAATCGCGGTGGCAAAAATTCGTAACGATGCACCTTTTGAAAAAGTATGTTATATCGGTTGTGGTGTAACCACGGGCATTGGTGCCGTGATTTATACAGCAAAAGTTCAACCTGGCTCCACAGTTGTTGTATTTGGTTTAGGGGGAATAGGGTTGAATGTGATTCAGGCAGCTCGTATGGTAGGTGCCAACCAGATTATTGGTGTGGATATTAATCCTCAGCGCCAGAGTTTAGCAAAAAAATGGGTATGACTGATTTTGTTAATCCCAACGAGATCACTGGGGATCTTGTTACTTATCTT
>NZ_CALJ01000089.1 GCF_000308315.1 Legionella tunisiensis
TTAAGTGGGGGGTGGAGGATCCAAAAGAGCGAGGTCCTATTATTGCTTCACTTACGAATATCAGGCATCGCAATGTGGTAGGTACTCATTCAGGCTCTTACTCTGTTTATCGGGCATTGGCAATTGCTGCGGGTGTTCTCGATCCTGAGCATAAACCTGATTTGACTAATACAACGCCACCGGTGAAGATTGGTCCTCATAAACAATGGCATGAACCAGGAAAAATTGTTTCTCTCGATCCTTGGGGGCATGTTGTTGCGGATGTTTTTGCAGAAGAAATTGCGGCTGGTTATGATATTAGACCGAGTATTGCTGTTACCAAAGCACATATCAATCTCCCTGAATTGCAAAACGCGATTCAAAAAGGGCGACTTAAACCAGATGGTAACATTTTTGCAAGAATCGGGAGATGTTTTAGTTACTAAAGCAGCCATTGAACCAGTGTGGTATTTACCAGGTGTTGCTGAACGTTTTAATGTCTCTGAAGCTGAATTGCGACGTACCCTTTTTGAGCATACCGCGGGTATGTTTCCAGAATTGGTGACCAGGACGGATCTTGATGTGTTTTTACCACCCATTGGTGGGTTAACAGCTTATTTTTTTGGTGATGTAACGACAATTCATGATCCAAAAATTGAACTTTCTTGCCGTATTCATGATGAATGTAATGGCTCGGATGTTTTTGGTTCGGATATCTGTACATGCCGTCCTTACCTGGTTCATGGGATCGAATTATGTGTTGAGTCAGCACAAAGGGGGGGAGCAGGGCTCATTGTATATAATCGTAAAGAAGGCCGAGCGCTAGGTGAGGTGACTAAATTTCTCGTTTATAATGCTCGTAAACGACAGAAAGGTGGTGATACTGCTGCCAAGTATTTTGAGCGTACGGAATGTGTGGCCGGTACGCAAGATGTACGATTTCAAGAATTAATGTCTGATGTTTTGCATTGGCTTGGGATTACGAAGATTCATCGTTTTGTATCCATGTCCAATATTAAATTTGCTGCTCTTGAGCGAGCAGGCATAGAGGTTGTAGAGCGGGTGAAGATTCCTGATGAATTAATACCCCATGATGCCAAAGTAGAAATGGATGCCAAACGGGCAGCTGGTTATTTCTCACCAGATCGAATGATTGATATTAACGAACTGGCTATACCCAAAGGACGTGGACTTGATGAGTGATAAAGAGTCAATGGATAGTGTGCTGCAAACTCTGCAAGATCCGCGAACCATTCGTAAGCAAGCCCAGCGTATGCTGAATCTGGCACAGCAAGAGCAATTGGAGCATTTTGCTATTGATAATGAACAAATGTCTGCAACGGTCGCTTTTGTGGTAGACGTCATCTACGATCAATATCCTACACTAGCGATCCCCTACCATAGCCGTTGGCGCCATTTTGCAACGGGGGGTATTGATAGAGTGAATGCTTTGATTGCTCGCCTGCACGATTTATCACAGGAAGAGCGAGGCAAAATATTTTACGAGTTGGTAATTATTAGTGTTTTTCTGGATGCTGGTGCAGGTAACTATTGGCGTTATCTTGATCCGGAGACCGGTCAGGAATATAGCCGTTCAGAAGGTTTGGCAATAGCCAGTTTAGCGCTTTATCTAAGTGGTGTTTTGAGTAACGATCCAAACCAGCCTTGGCGTGTTGATTATGAGCGCTTGCTGACTTTTGCTCGTTCCGATTTGACGAAAGTTTTCCAGATAACGAATACAAATGTTCTTGAAGGCATAGCAGGACGAGTGGTTTTACTTAATCGTCTGGGGACAGTTATTAGTAGACAGAGCAATTATTTTGGGAAAGAAGGGCGTCTAGGTAATTTTTATTCTTATATTTCATCCTTACAAGTTAATCAGACCATCACTGCTGGCAAAATTTTTCAGGCCGTCTTAGCGGCTTTTACTGAAATTTGGCCGGCTCGATTACAATTTAAGGGGATCCCTTTAGGAGATGTATGGTGCCATCCTAAATTGCAGACAGATGTTTTAGGTTCAGAATTGATACCTTTCCATAAGTTATCTCAATGGCTAACTTATTCTTTGGTAGAACCTTTAGAATGGACTGGAATAAAGGTGACTCAGTTGGATGAGTTGACTGGGTTACCCGAGTATCGTAATGGTGGCTTGTTGATTGATTTAGGCTTGCTGCAGGTAAAAATCAAGCGCTATTCCTACAGCCTCAAAGTCCAGGAGCAGAGGCCATTGTTGAGTGGCGGGCTCTGACTGTGGCTCTGTTGGATGAGCTGGCAACGGCTATCCGTCAGCAACTACAAATGGATACGGCGGCTCTCCCTTTGGCTAAAATCTTACAGGGAGGAACTTGGGAAGCAGGGCGACGCATAGCCAGACTGAGGCGCAACAAAGGTACCCCTCCTATCCAAATTATTAGTGATGGCACCGTTTTTTAAAAGGAAAATAATGACTGATCAACATGTGGTTATAGTAAACCATCCGCTTATCCAACACAAACTGACAATTATGCGTAAGAAGGATACCAGCACTGTTAAGTTTCGTACTCTCTTACAAGAGGTGAGTATGTTACTCGCTTATGAAGTGACACGTGATTTATCTATTGAATATGAAGAAATTGAAACCCCTTTAGCGACTATGCATGCACCAGTCTTACAAGGAAAAAATTGGTTTTTGTCTCTATTCTACGTGCTGGTAATGCGATTTTAGATGGTATGTTACAATTAATACCTTCTGCGCGCGTCGGTCATATTGGTTTATATCGCGATCCTAAAACGTTAATGGTTGTAGAGTATTACTATAAATTACCTGAACATATTAAAGATCGGGACATTATTGTGGTTGATCCAATGCTTGCAACTGGAAATAGTGCTATTGCAGCGGTCAGCCGAATTAAGGAAGTACAACCGAAATCAATTAAATTTCTTTGCTTATTGGCCGCCCCGGAAGGCATTGCCTCTTTCCATCAGGAACATCCTGATATTCCGGTTTATACGGCAGCAATTGACGAATGTTTGAATGAAAAAGGATATATTCTCCCTGGATTGGGTGATGCTGGTGATCGTGTTTACGGAACCAAATTGCATGATTAGATCCCCTTGGCTTGGAAGGAAAAATTGCTTGTTGTATTTTAATAATATACATGATTAAATTTTGATTTATTCGTGTATTTTTATCTACTTCAGTGGCGCTATTGCATAATAAAATGTTAAGCTTGGGAGAGTAAGATTCTCCTCTATTTTATGACAGTGGCCTGACATATGGAATTTTTGGATATAGCGAATCGGTATATACCTGGTTACGGCCTTCTTAATCGGCGAAAACGCAAGACTTTTGAACGCTCACCAGCGGGCCAGGAATTTATTGCAGCAGTTAATAATACTTTAAAGTCAATGGAAGAGGTTCGCACTTCTTTAGCCTGGTGGCAAGTACTTTTTTCAGCCCCTGAAATAATCTATGCACAAGTCAAACAAGACTTTATTACGCAAAAAGCACGGCTGCTGGGTAATATTGCCCAAACTGATGACTACCAAAAGGTTGTTGGACGAATCATTTGGGAGATATTAAGAGCGGAGTACCCTGAGTTTAAATTATTGACCACTGAACAAAAGCGCATACTTACCCAAGCTGAATTTTCAAGGGTTTTACAAACTAGCATACCTCCACTTTACCTGGATGATCAAGATTTTTCTGTCCCTCTACAAAGTCAGGATAAAAAGAAAAAGATTATTGCCGAGTGGGAGACTCAATTGTTTACTCTCCCCGAGATGGCTTCTATCTGCGAGCCGATTATTCAGGAAAGAGAGCGGATTCGCCAGGAAAAAATTGCTCAAAAAATAGTTGCTTTAGAGGCGCGTGCTGAGGCCTTGGCGGTAGTTTTCCCCTTACTTAACAATCTACTTCCTCCACAAGAAGGAACTGCAATCGCAGAATTGCGTGCAAGATACCATGTTGAAATGCAGAAGAAAAAACCCAATATGGCGAAAGTAGAAAAACGGTTAGTAGCCGAAGTGGTTTTTTATTATTTACAACAGGCAACTGCTAAAAACCTTCCTAGTGAAATGATACTGTATGATTTCAATCAAAAGCAGGCTAAACGAATTGCCAAAGAAATTCTGCAAGCTTTTAATGATGAAGGAAATCTGTTATTAGCCGATTGGCTTCAAATTTATAAAAAAGCGCTTACTGACCACATTATGGAAAGGCTGCTTCTGATTAATGGTAAAGAATGGAAAACGCCAAGTGATACGCAAGGGCAAGTCCTAATGCATTCCTTGTCTTACCTCTGGAATAATAGGGTGGTCAATGGCGGGACAGAGTTGGTCAACAAGCTAGCAGATGCTCATGCCTTTATCCAGGCTACCAGTTTTGCAACTCAAAACGAGAGTTCGTTTCTTGCTCTCCTTGATCTTTATAATTACAGTCGCTTTGCAAATCAAATTAATGAAAACAAAGCGATTATTGCAAGCTTGCTTGCGCCTTTTCGTCCCATTTATGAAGAATACCGTGACATTGGTTTATATGAAAAGGATCCCTTCTTTAAATTCGTAAGAATGGTAATGCCAATGATCGTTGCTGTGGCGGTGATTGTTGTGACGGCCGTTATACTTGGTCCACTAGCTATCCCTGATTTGGCATTTACTTTCACTTTAATTCCAACCTTGTTGGTTGCTTTGGGTGCTTCCGCTAAATACGTTACAGTAAAAAATGACATTTATCAGAAGGCCCGCCAACTCTATTATGGTGGAGCATTTGAAATTCCTGAGTTTCAGGTGAATGCCAGAATGACCAGTGCCTTTAACAGTAAAGACAATGCAAGAATGGTTAGACATTTTTATATTGAAGAATTTAAGCTTTGTGAAAAACGCGAGGCAGAGTTTCAGTCAAAAGAAGCTCTCAGCGCTCAAGACTTACTCGATAGAACGGAAAATTTTAACAGACACCGTACTCTCTGGTTGGAGTGGTATGATATTCATAGCAATCAGGCGCTCGGATATGACAAGGTACCCGGAATAGTCTTGGCACGTTTGCATGAAGTAGGTAATACTGAATATCAAAGTTTGAAAAAAGCCTTACAAGATGGCGAGAAAGAACAGTTCCAATCCTCCATCAATCAATTGGTTAATGAGGTTACAACCACGTTGACCGCTGTTCCGCAAACCGACTCTGTTGTTAATGTAGGTGAGGAGCACCAAGCAGAAGGATTAGCTGCTGCATCAGTACCAATCAATTATACGCCGCGGTTATTTCGGAGTTTTGTTCATCAAAAACGAGCACAGGAAATGGATTCTATTGCTACAATCTTAAGTACACCAATAGTCAGTCACTAATCTTTCCTTGGGAGCGAAAAAATAGCTGATCAAATCGTGCTTGCTTTTTAATAGTAAAGAAATCATTTCGATCATGAACAACTAGCTGTTTATCAGACAACTAGCCCTTCTTATTGGTAAAATTGTAGAAACTCATTGTGAACAATCTTTAATTAATGTCATACTCAATTTCTATCTTGAGAAATAGATAGGCTGTTGGCTACTGAAGGAGCGTGTGAAATTTTGTATGTTGGTTTCTAAATTAGGAGGGATTTTATTATGAAGAAACTGATGGTTACTGTTTTGTTGATGATGATTAATTTTAATCTATCAGCTTCTACATCTGCACCCAGTTTTAATCTTTGCAAAAATAAATATGCCTTGTGCACTACGTCATTATGTGAACCTATTCCAGGAAAAAAGATTTGGCATCCTGCAAATGCGATGTAAAAGAAGGGTATTCTGCTGGTGAAAAACCTTGTAATGGAAGCAATGAAATCATTTACTCGCGTTATTATCCCATCAAAGGTTATGTAAGTTGTGCAAATAACCGCCCTTGGGCTTGGTGTTTGGATATGCCTTGTACTGTCGATAAAAATGATCCATCAAAAGCGTCTTGTACTTGTTCCATTGTCAGTAATCAAGGACCTTATGTTATTGTCGCCAACAGCTATAGTAAATCAGCTTGTACAAAAGGTCTTTATTCATCAGCTACAATCACACAGGTGAATCAAGTAACTGATTTTTTAAAAGGGCAGAAAGAGTTAAAGCCATTTCCTATCAAAGTTTTTAAGGGTAAATAACAAACGAAAAGGCATCGGATAAATTGGTACCATCCTAAATCCGATGCCTTTATAAGAACTTGGTTGGAGGTTATTTATTTTAAAGGTGCATAATCAGCATCTGTGGGTTTGATGATTGAGGAGAACTTAATTGATGAAACTCTTTTTACAAGGATGGGATCATGTATGTTTTTCGACGTGCAGGTTTTAATGCAGTAAAGTTTATTGCATCAGTTACCCTTTTTTCCACTTCATTGGCCATTTATGGCACTGTATACAAGATTTCCTCTGGGGGCGCGCCGCGATTTCTTGGGAGCGTATAATAAAAACTATCTATCGCTCTGGTGCCAAGCTGGTTATTCCCTTATTGTTTATTAGTGGTTTAATGGGAATGTCTATAGCCACTAATCTTCACCATATTTTAAATAGGTATCATCTACAGCATAAGGCACTATTAATTGTACAAAATTTATTAACACGAGATTTTGTTCCTTTACTAATTGGCTATGTCCTTTGTGTGCAATCTTCTTTGAATTTGATTACTGCTCGAGTTACAAAACTGCATCGTTTACCTGAGGAAGTATTACTTGATTATATTCTGCCCATTATTATTGGGATCAATATTACAGCGTTACTCCTCTACACCTATACAGTGGCTGCTTTTATTTTTAGCGTTTATCTTACTTTCCATTTTGTGTTAGGTACTAGTACTCACGAATATTTGTTGCATTTAGCAGGTTCTATAACGTTTATAGAAATGTTTATCTCAATTTTAAAAACATCGGTGTATTGTACCATTGTGAGTCTCATCGTAGGCTATTACTATTATGATGTAGCGGTAAGAAATATCTCAGTAAGACAAGCGGTGTCTAGGATCATAACCCGAGGTTTATTATGGCTGACAGTCTTTAGCTTATATTTGAATATTTCGAATTTTTAAGGAACGCAATGCGTCAGGAACGACTCTATACATTGGTAGGCATTTTTATTGTCGGCGCCCTTAGTTTAATGATCTTTGGCGCAATCTTTTTTACAATGAATACTTGCGTGCCGAGGTAGAAACCTATGTTATGTTTTTCAAAGGGTCATTGACTGGCTTAGAGGCCTCCTCAATTGTTACTTATCGTGGCGTGCGAATAGGTCAAGTTACAGCGATAGAAATTACGGAAAATAAAGCAAAGAGCGAAGTGGAAATTCCAGTGTATGTACAATTTTTGTTGAAAAACATTCGGTCTGCGACGCAACCCTATGCGGACGCTTATCAAACAAGGTTATGTTGCTGATATATCCAAACCCAATTTTTTAACGGGTGTTGCAAATATTGACCTGGTCCAATCATTGCCTGTGCATAAATATAAGCGAACACGCTATCGTAATTATCCTGTTTTTCCAACAATCAATTCAGTTGATAAATACACAACTTTAGATGACGCATTAAAAACCGCTAAAAAACGATGGAAGACATTAGTAAATTTGTGCGTTCGGAAGAAATGCGCCAAACAATTAATGCGATTAAAAATATGGCAGAGAGTTTTGAACGATTAACCAATAGTCTTAATGAAGATACACCGCCAGTGCTCACCTATTTTACCCAAACTCTACAACAGATCTCTGGCGCTGCTTATTCGGCTCAAAATTTGACGGATTATCTATCACGGCATCCTGAATCATTATTGCGAGGTAAACAGTGAAAATAAGCAAACTAGGTTTTGTTTTTTTATAGGCTTAATCCTTGTTGCTTGTGGACGCAGTAAAGAGTCACAATTTTATGTGTTAAATCCTATTCCACCGAAAAAACAACAGGCTACTACTTATAGCTATTTAAAAATAGGGATCGACCAAGTTAATTGCCCTGCTTATATTGAAAAACCACAACTAATGATTCACTACACGCCACATCAGATTGCGCTAAAAGAGTTTCATCAATGGGCTGAATCCTTGAATAAAAACATCATGCGTGTGGTAGAAACCAATCTGTCTACTCTATTGCCAGGCGCTGTGGTTGAGAGCTATCCCTGGGATAGTCAATTCAAGCCCAGCTATCATTTACAAATCAATATTGCAGATTTTTCTATCGATATTAACGGCAACAGTATATTACGAGCTGAATACATTATTTATCATGATAGTGATTTAATTGAAAAGCATGATGTTTATTATCACCTGAAACTTACTCAAGTGACGCCAGAAGCGCTCGTTATCAGCATGAATTCGAATTTAACCTGTTTGACCGAGACTATTGCGCGCTCTTTTATGGCGGGAAAATATCGTCGGGAGGATCCGAAATAAAGGAAGGAAATGTGTTTTTTTCGAATACATCAACCTAGCGTTATAAACAAAGGAAAATAAACATGTCTTTACCAGAATGGCCCGCCAATGATTATGCTATAGGTTCTTTTATTCAAGCGAGTCTTGCCGATAATTACTTAAAGTATTTAACAATACAACCAACCGATCAGGTTTTGGATATCGGTTGTGGGAATGGTGCTTATACCCGCAAGACCGTGGAAAAAATTCCACAAGGCTCGCTGCTTGGTATTGATGCGTCTGAGAATATGTTGAAATTAGCCAGCGAGGAACTGGCAAATCATCCTAATGTAAGTCTAAAGCAGGATGATGTATTAACCATGACGTTTGATAGTCAGTTTGACTTCATCGTATCGTTTTGGTGCTTACAATGGTGTGCTTTTAGTATCGAAAAGGCGTTTCAGAATATTTATCGTGCTTTAAAACCAGGCGGAAAAATTCTGACTCTTTTTCCTTCGGGTGACGATCCTTTTATTACAAGTTATATGGCAGTAAAAGCATCGGGCGAGTTTCCCTGTTTAGATAGTTTTAAGCCGCCAGTAGAGTATAAGAATTTAGATCATTTACAAGAAAGAATACAGGCTATCCCTTTTAAACGAATAAGCATAGAGCGACTGAAACATGCATTGCCTTTGCCTTCTCTTGATGTTTTCCGTAAATTTGTCAATGGAATAGCATTTTTTCATGGCCAAATCCCTCGTGATAAAATATCCATTATTAATGAGGCCATGGTGGATGCTTATGACCGGAAATGCCAAGAAAAATATCAGGGTGAATACTGGTTTAATTTATCAATTTATTTGATAAGAGCCCAAAAATAGGACTTTCCTTTTATCTTCCAAGATACGATAAACCTTTCTTAAAAAATTTGGAAAGTGAAGCCAAAGCATGCCCTTGGCTATTTTATTGTTTTTACGATATGGCTAAGAGTTTAAATTTTAAAGTTCTGGCCGAGGGAGTAGAAATAAAAAAGCAAATTAATTTCCTTAAACAACAAAATTGCGACGAAGTACAAGGATTTTTCTTAAGTAAACCAATCACCTCCAAGTCTATTGAAAAGATTTTGAAGCAGTATCCAGGGTAAATTTAACTCGGAGAGATCAAACTTGTTCGCTAGCCTCATTTCAACATAGAAAATACAAAGACCCGAATTACAATTTCGGCCAACTCATGTCATATTAATCTTAATGAATCAAGGTTAATGGCCGTATTGATAAGAGCTTTATGATATCGACCATTAGTAATGGTACGATGCTCAAACAATTAGGTATCGGTATGGATCTTGCACTGAATGCTCATTGGGCTATGCAGCTCGAATAGGCCCATAACTTTTATAAAGATAAATGTTATCCTATTAACCATACGTTAATGACGTTCAATAATCCAAAATACACTTATTCTTTCTTTGAGCGGAAACGACGGCTTAATAGGATTAAGATATCGATGGGTCTGAGAAGGGAGTCAATAATTTGTCCCATATATTATTAATAGAAGATAATCTTGTTGCTGCCCGCCTGACTGAAATCATTATTAAGCAAGCTGGTTGTCAATTTTCTTTTGCCATGAGCGGCGAACAAGCATTAGAACTGCTGCAAACAACTCTTTTTGATTTAATACTCACCGAGGTTAATTTGCCGGGAATTTCTGTTGAGCAAATGATTTTGGTAATTCGTGAGCGGGAAAAAGAGTTGTACCACACGCCAATCCCGATTATTGGTTTAACGGTGGATATTCTTGAGCAAACAGAAAGTGATTATCTAAACGTAGGGTTAGCACAACTAATCAGAAAGCCCTTGCATTTACAGAGGATGCAAGAAATTATAAGGCAATACATTCTTCCTACCGTCGATGGGATGGAGGAGGTTAAAAAATTGGTTACTGGCCGGCTGGGACATGATTTACCTGACACAGAAGAGCAATTATTTGCATTAAATAACTTTCCTTTACTCGATAGCAATAGTGGGATCAGAATTCTGGGGGATGCTAAAGTTTTTGAAGAATTGCTCAAAGTCATGGTTGATGAGGCGATCCCTGATGATAAAAAAGCGATTGAAGAAGCCCATGCTGTCGAAGATTGGTCTCTTATTGAAGAACTAGCTCATAAGATGAAAAGCGGTGCTTTATATTGTGGTACCATCAAAATGTTATACGCTTGTCAGTATTTGGAGCGTTATCGCAAAGCAGGTCATGCCCAATCACTGGAGAAACTTTACAAGCAGTTGCTGGAAGTACTCTCTGATACCACTTATGAGATTAAGAGATGGCTGAATAGTCACTGAATACCTGAGCGAACAGAAGTATATAAAGTTGCAAGCTTTATAATTGATATAAGCACGCATTAAGCCGTTGGCGCAGAGAATGAAATTTGAGAATTCTGTTGCAAGGCTTTCATGTTCAATTGAGTCAACCCATTTTGTAATCGTTCTGTCCATGACTCTAGCGATTTGCATGTTTCAATTTTATTTAATTTAAAAATTGTTCTGAAAATCCAATTTCCTCTATTAATAGTTTTCGTAAAGTTGGAGTAATACCAGCCAATAGGCATCTTTTTGCACTAGTTGAGCAATTATTTGCTATAAACGAATACTTTTGGTTCGCTTCCTTCTGCATAGCGACGAAGACAGCTTCTTCATCAATATAAAACATTAATCCACTTTCGCTGGTTGGTAACCGAAAACAGCTATCTGGATGCCTGCCCTTTGTCTTGCATAATTCCTGCAAATAATATTTTTTACGCTGTAGGTAATCGACTTGTTCTTTATACGTAGTTTGCATCTGATGGACAATGCTTATATCTCTATCCTGTATTATTTTCTCAGCTTGTTTAATCGCATCTCGCAAATGATCAATTTTTACCACAACCTGAGTCAGGGCACGTTGGCATTTCTCCGTTTCTTCTGCGTAGGTCAATTGTAATTTTTGCAAACTTTCTTCAAAGAAATTCGCCTGATATTGCAATTCTGTTTGTTGCTCATTAAGGATTTCCATTTGTTGCTGAACGAGAATAAGCTCTTTACCAGTTTTCAGATCCGGATTGGAAATTTTTGTGAGATAATGATGTTTTCTGCCAAGAAAATCCATTTTCTTGGCATTATCAGTAACACGATGCTTGATGTTGACCCGCTCATCTTCTAATAGCGTTTTATCCATCTGATACTCGGCTGATAAGCTATTCAATTTACTCTTTTAACAGAGACTCTTCTTGCTCTAATTGTTCAATTTCAACCAATAAATTGGTCTTTATTTCCAGATTGGACTCCAATTCACTAGCTTCTGCAGCTAAAGCTAAATTGGCTTCTTTTTCAATTTGCAGTTTATCCAGGTCTGGTACTTGATGTTGAATAACCAATAGCTGCCCCAGCTCTTCACGCTCCATATCAGAATAATGGTGAGCAAACTCGGGTTCTACACCTTTGCTGCCAGAACCAAGATGCATAAGATGTAATACATCTTTTACCAAATTCGCTGCGCTTGGCTTCAGATCAGGCCAGAAACTATGGGACATTGTGGCACTTCTAATTTTCCTGGGTATAGTAAGCACGCTCTTTCCCCTTAACAAGCGTAGGAACGACACGTAGAGTTTTATCCACTAATGGGGATTTTGAATGTAATAACTGTTCATAAGCATTTGATCTTTCATCAAGAGTAAGCTGAAAATTGGCATGGCCAACATTTTCATTTTCCCTTTGTGTAGCGACTAAAGGGGCAAAAATATTATGATTGATCTTTTTCCCAAAAATTTGCGCTGTTGGTAACCAAATATTGACTGTTATCATAACAGTTATCCTCTTGGATGATTAAAGGGGGAGGGAAAACTAGCTATATTATGATCAGGATTTCTTAAGGATTTCTTAAGGATTTAACGAAATGTTAAATCGCTCTCTTTGCCTCTGGCCTTTTTAGTTCCTCTATAATAACATGTCCGATTTTTAATCTATCAAATTTCAATTAATACAGTCTAATGAGTCTATAATCAGATAGGGATTAATTTTACCTTAATAATTAGAGGTTAAAATTACATATATCTATAGAAATATATAAAAAGCAACCGCTCGCGAGGTTCCAATATGGCGTATTGCAAGAAATTTATCGATGGTATTAACGCGATTAATTTTTCTGAAAAATCAGTTGGTATCGTTAAAAATGCTTTAATAGCCTATACTTACCAAGAGTTAGCCGAAGAATCGAAAGCAATTGAAGCACGCTTGGAACATTTACCTGAGAGTATTGAAGGTAATGAGTCTGCTAATGAGCAATTAGCACTCTATAAAGAAAAGCAGCAGAAAATTAACCTAGATATTAAAGCCCGCATGCTAGGTCTTCAAGAATCAGTCAAAGTAAATTTGGATGAGCCTATAGTCTTGGGTGATATAGCCGTTTTTATTAGCGAATTTTCTCAAAATTTCCGTAATATCAGACACTTAGCTGATACTCTTTCCGATGCTCCTGCCGCCGTTAAAAAATTGCAAACCAATCTCTATGTTGAAATGTTGGCCAAACTTGGGCAAGCAGAACAAGAAGAACAATTGCAGACTTTATCGCTGGATAATATTAAGGACATGATAGAGCAAGCGACTTTAATGTATGAAAATAAACCGGATGATGTGCAACTACGGAATCAATGCCAAAGACTCGCACAGATGGGATTCTATGAGATGGTTCGCCGTGATTGTGCAAAAGTAGAAGTCGCTGAATCGGCACAATATGCCCAATACCAAGAAGTTCTTTCCGGTTTACGCACCAAATTACCTAATGTAAAAACCTCGGCGATTATCGATAATTTAAGCCAATATAAAGATAGCAATGGGCATTCTGTTGCGGATTTACTAGCTGACGTAGAAGGCAAATTAAAAATAACGCAAAAAGGTGATTGGGATAAGGCAGCTAAAATCAGTATGGTCAAAGAAAGAAAAGCACTCTTTGACCAATTAAGATTTGGCCAAGAAGATCGTAGAGAATATGCAAGAAAAATCCAAGGCAACCTTACACGTGATTTGTTCTGGGCAAGAAATATCCGAGATGTAGAGCTGTTTACTAAAAGTACAACATCTGATGAAGTGTTTACTAGTTTGGCTGAGGGGCGTTTATTAAAAAAAGCAAGCAAAAGTACTTTTAAATTTCAGCAGGCTAAGCATAAGAGTGCTGACCTAGTTCTTAAAAAATTGGAAGAAGGGCTGGCGGGGGTGTGGGATGCTCGAAAAGGTCTCGGTATTAAAACTGGTAATTCAATAGAAAAATTCACTGAGACCGGTCTCCGAAATGATAAAACACTAATCAAGGAATGTGTAAAAGACATATTTGCCGGACATGCAGGTACTCCTACAGTGCAGGTTTCTCCAAATGGTAAAATAACTGTCAATTTGTATTATTTCGACATGAAACCTGCTTTCCTAGATGCTATTTATAACGTTATTAAAAAGAATGGCGGTTTTGGCCGGGATTTCAGGCCAATGTTCGCGAGCTTTACTGGCTTAACGGACATCACCGACCACCTTCATCGCCAATCTATCACGGGAGATTCTGTCGAAGATATTCAGAGACAGCTTACTCGTTTAGATGTTGATGGAGAAGAAGCACTAGCTTATCAAACGGCCTTGGACCTAATTAAAGATAGCATTCCCGAAAAGAGTGTTAAAATTAGTAAAGCAGGATTAGGTGACGGTGAGTTACTGTTACGCAAGCTATTGGAATTACAATCTATATGTGGTGTAAAAGCGGTTCAAGACGCTATTAATGCTCCCACCCCACTAGTTAAATCTGAAACTTTATTAGAACTCGAAGAAGCCTTTAAATTGGTGGCTGCCGGTAAATATAAAGCAGCCCTAGAAGTTCCAGGAATTGCTGCTAGTACAGAGGACGCATACACGAAAATTGCTTTATTAGATGAAAGAGAGTTAGATAAACGTGTTGCACCTATTGTTAGCAAAGCAAAAATAATGACTGCTTCTGCCCAAGAAAGGCGTGAAAAAGTACGGCAACTTGAAGAGGCGTTTCAATCAGAAGAAGACGTTGCTGCCAAAGTAGAAGCGGTCTTTTTAGCCGAATACGAGGCAATGGCACCTACCTTGAAATTAGATGTCCTCGGTATCGAACGTATGAAAGCTGAGATTAAGGGCATGGCAATCGATACGGTTCGTTTAATCGAGCGTACTCGAAAAGGTGAGCCGGCTATAACAAAGTCTGAGCAAGATGCGTATTTTTCTATTGTGCAAAAAATTGCAGATGCTATAAAACCCACAGACATTATTGATGTACGATTTAAAGTAAAGCATTCAGCAACAGGTCCGATTACTATTCAGGTGTTAAATTCAGCTGGAGAGCCAGTTGAAGGTAGCCCCGTTGCAGTGAATTTAGGTTCAACAAAACTCCCTTATTCTTTGGTAAAACCACCAGGGGGAGAGTTTATTTTTCCTACGGTGGTAGTCGGGGTGTAATTGCACCTTTCGAGGGTTTGGATGAAGCTTATGCTGGGCCTGGTGGAAAGAAAGGTCGTTTATTTACCCACAGCAGGCTCTTGGGTGTTGGTCAATACGGTTCAGTGAAAGAGGTTGAAAGTCTACTGGTTGGTTTAAACCAGGTAGTTAAAAAAGGCTATGTACCGGGAACTGATCCAACTTTTGATCCCAAGAGTCGCGATGAGTTGAGAACACGCCCTATTACCGCACGGGATGATCCTCTTTATCGCATAGAAAGTGATGTTTTGCAAAATCTTTCTGAAGCCGAAAATGCACGAAAGGGGGCTTTATCGGGAGGCACTCAATACTGGATAGAAAAAGATAAACCTAGAAAGGCTGGAAAGTTATTTGCCAAGGATAAAACGCCAGAACAGTATCAGATTTTAACTGAACGGGCAAAGGGTGATAGTTTAGCGGATATAACCAATGCTCAATTAAACCTTTACACAAAGGGAGCGCTTGAATATCACGATCCTTCGAAGCGACCCGAGAAAGTGAAGGGGCAAGCGTTTACTGATTTGAAAGAGACAGTTGCTTTATCCCAAGCCATTGTGAGGGAAGCCCAAAAATTTGAGGCTTTAAAGTTTAGCCATAATGATATCAAACCAGAAAATTTCCTCTATAAGAGAAATCCGGATGGTACTTATCAAGTCAAATACATTGACTGGGCAACTGGTGGATTTATAAAAAATTACGAAGGTTCCAAAATCGAAGTCAGCGATATTTTTGACGAAAAATTTGGTCTTAATCTCCCAACAAAAGTAGTCAAGAAGGAAGTATATCATGATGCTAACGGGGATTTTGTTGAAAGATGTATAGATGCTGATGGGCGTTTTGTTCAAAAGAAAGAGAATGGCGAGATAATTTTTGGGGTTAAACCAACCTTACAAATTTTACATGGCGCACGTAATGGAACTCTGCCTTATATCAGTCCCCAAGTATTAGGAGAGGATCGGAGCGCTATACCGTTATCAGCAAGTAGTGCTCCTGATCCCAGCAAAAATACGGTATTGGATAAACCTGAAGATCCTCATATGGATGATTGGTCATTAACTGCAATGGCTTTTGGTATATGCAATCGCCAGGCTTATTTTAGCCTTGTTAAAGGACGGGCAGTCGGGGATTATGTTATTCCTAGAGTTTTAGCCGCTGATGGAAAAGATCCTCAAGGATTAGCAATTACGGATTGGAGAGAGTTTAACAAATATTTTGCTTGCGATGGGAATGAGATTACTGCACAGGATATTGAAACGGGTGCTGCTTATACTAAAAAAGATGCGGTCATGTTCATTCCATCTAACCAACGTGAAGGTTCACCTCTACATCTCTATCGCCGTTTGCAAGCCTTACAACAATCATTGACAGAAGCTGCTCTTCTTAAAGGAGCTCAAAGTCCAGAGAAAAAACTTATCGATAAGATCGATGCAATTCTCACCGATGCTCGGGCAGTAGTTGCTAGTGGTGTGGGTTATAATAAAGCCCAATTACAAGAAAAATTGGCAGCAGCACAGCAATGTATTAATGATTATGAAAAATTAAATGATCTGGGTCACCAACAAGTCTTGGCAAAAGGCGAGATCCTACAATCTGTGCTCACAAAAATCACAGCGAAATACCGTTTATTGGAGAGTTCAGGCGGAACAAAGCATCTGGATGTCTTGTTTAATTATCCTAGTAATGAGACCCAAGTTGGACAAGTAAAAGGTGTTTTAGACAAATTTCTACCTGAAGAAGATGTTTTTCGCCTCTTTTTGGACGACAGTGCAACCTTCCCTGACTTGCTAAAAAATTGTATTGCCCAGGGTCAAAACGAACTTCTAAAACATGTACTCGGCAAAATTACTACAGAAAATCCTGAGAACGCGCAGAGGTTGATTGCTGTTGTAAAAAGAGACGGCCTATTACACTATGCTGCGGAACATGGCATGACTGACGTTTTCAACAGTTTAGTTGAAACGTTAAAAAGAGCAGGCGCTTCTGAAACAGAAATATTCAAGTTAATGATGCAGGAATATGGCCCTGCTGATTCGGGCCGCCTTGAGAGTGCTCCCCATATTAAATGGGCAACCAATTGTTTCCATATTGCTGTCCGCAATAATAATAGAGCGCAATTAGACACTATCTTAGCCTTATTCCCGAATGAGGAAGCAGAGAAGTTAGTTGAAGAAGCAATTAGTAAGCTTGTTGCACCTGAGACATTAGAGGAACTAGTTGTGGCTACCACTAATGCGCCTTTCAAAGCATTAGAGGGCTGTGCTGAGTTAAATCTGACAGACCATGCCTATAAATCGCTGCAGAAAGTCGCAGCAACGCGTTTGCTACTTCTACAAGGAAAGAAAAAGAGGTTGATGCTGCGGGAGAAAATCTGAAGTGGGCGAGAGCAATTGCTGCTTTTGCTAGTGAAATTGGTGAGGGTAGACATGATGAGCAATTGTCCTCCTTAGGGAAAGGCACTTTCTCTTCCTATGCACATAAAAGGCTCAAAGAAATAGATGGAACGCTTTCGCTTCAACGTTCAACCTTCTCTGAGGAGCTGTATCAGTCTGCAATAATGACGATAGCTACGGAGCGTAGGCAACAGAAAGTAGCAGAAGACCTTGGACAAGCAGCACTAGTACTTGATGAGGTAACCAAGAATGTAATTGGAAGCGCTGAATTAGCTGTTGCTATTGCTAAGCTGGCTGAGGCAATTGCTGCTGGTCAATATGATAAAGATGTGGATGCGCTAAAAACGCTAGGCGGAGGACAAGCTCTCGCTATACGGGAACTTAAAGGTATCGATAATACCTTAACCATTGACGCTCTTACTTCAGAACAATATAAATTAATAGAGACTGCGGCAGTGCAACGCGCGGAGCAAAAAGAAGCCTTAGCTGCTGCGAAAGAAGCTGCCAAGCTTGCTGCGGGCGATAACCTTAAGGCCATTAAAGAGTCTCTGCATCTTTGTGCAGTGCTTGGTAATAAGACCTTATTTAATCAAATTATTGCTAAATACAATGCATTAAATCCTGAGCCCGAAAAAAGAATTGATGCAAAAACTATCCTGGCAATTCTACTGCCACCTGATGGTACTTCGCCTTACCATCTATTCATGCGCGATGAAGGTACGCAAGAACTTGCGTGGGCAGCGGACAATAAAGAACTTGCTAAAGTTTTTCTATTAGAAGCACCGGTTCATACAGATGCTTACCCGCTCTTAATTGCAGCAAAAAACGGTAATTTTGCGGGCGTGAAAGAATTAATTCGGCTGGGGGAAACGCTCGAGTTATCTGCCGAAGAATGGACAGCACTTTTTAAACAAAGGGATGAGAGCGGTAAAACCCTGCTCAATTATGTCTTAGAACAAGAGCAGTTTACTTTCCTAACGGAATTGCTTGCTAAAATTAAAACACACAGTGGCGATACGGCTGAAAAGACTTTAGTTCATCTTCTGAGTAATCCACATCCGGTTAATCCGCTCAAAAACTATTTAGCGGCTGAAAAAAGCGAAGCAAAACAATTTAAAATGGTAAAAGAATTACTCGATGCAGTTTGCGCTAAAGCGAATCCTCTGAAACCAGAGCTAGAGCAGGCACGTCTAGTCGCTTTATTGGTTAATAAAGATTGGTTACTTGAAAAAGCTCAAAATGAGACGCATCACGAGGCTTTAAAGGAATTATTACATAGTGACGCGCTGTCTATTCCTTTCCGAAGAGGTCTTTTCGCCAAATTAGAAAAAGATGCCAAATCTCCTTCTGTTGAAAAACGTTTTATAAAGACTTACTTGATGATGTGAGTCCTCGTATAGAAATTCCGATGGTCCCAATAGTTGCTATCCAGTTACCACCAGGGATCATGCAAGAAGTCGCCAGACAAACAAGCGATTTGAATGAGTTGATTGCGGCTTTGGCGAGTGATCGGGAGGCGGTTAGAGAGCTGCAGGAGCAGGTTGAAGAGTTAACGGAAGCGCAGGAGAGTTTAGCCGAAGAGTTACGCCTTGAGAAATTGGCGGTTGCTGAAGCAAGAGAAACCCAGGTCAAGACAGCGAAACAACTGCAAGAAACGGAATCGACTGTTCATCGCCTGGAAGAAGACGCGGAGCGCTTGATAGCGACGCATAATGAGAAGGTCGAATTACTGGAAAAAGCGATTGCGAAGAAGGATGAGGCTTCTGAGCAAGCGGCCCTTGATCTTGAGCAAGAGCGCCTGGAGCATCGCAATGCGCTGGATGATTTGGCAAGCCGCTTAAGCACAGCAGAAAATACACGTGATGAATTGTCAGAGAAACTTGAGAAGCAATCCATTGAATTGCAATCAAGTATTTTGAATGCAGAGCGCTTGAGCAAAGAGGTATTGAGTTTAGAATCACGCAACAGTGACTTGCAAAAGGAATTGTCTTCTTCGAAAGATGAGACGGAAGAAGTACGCAGTAAGATGCAATTGGCTCTGGAGAAGCAACTTGCAGCGACCAATTTAGCGAAACAAGAGGCTTCAACGCATTTGGAATCATTGGAATCGCTGCGTGTAGAGCACTCCAAACAGAGTTTGCGTGTAGAAGAACTGGAAGCCACTAACAGCGAACTGCACGATCAGATAGAAGAAATCTCAGAAATTGTTCGACAAAAAGACCTGGAAATTCAAGCAGAAAGGCGAGAGAAAGAACAGCAGGAGCTTCTTGCAGCAGAAAGATTAGTGGAATTACAACGACTTCAAGAAACTTTAAGAGCAGTCGCTGAACAAAAAGCGCTGCTTGTGCTTAAACCTCTCATTGAAACTAGTAGAGACGTAGATTTATTAAACGCTATTTGTGATGAAGACAAAGCGGAGTTAGATTTGGCTGCTATTGGCTGGAATGGGTATGCTGCTGAAGTAGCGGCTATTGGAGATATTGCTTGGCAACAAATTGAAAATGCAGCAGATCTACGTCTAACAGCTCTAAGTCAACAGGCAAGTAATGCATTAAAAGCCAAAATTCAAGATAGTACAGATTTGGTAGCCTTGCGTGGAATTGCTGATGCTGAAAGCAATGATGAGTTAGAAGTAGGAGCTGGTTTTGATGAGCATGTAGGATTTTTGCGAGGAGTTGATGCCTATGAAGCCATCAAAGACGAGGCAGAACTTCGATTAGCAACTTTAGATCTGGAAGCGCAAGACGCTTTAATAGCAGCAATTAATGATAGTCATGATGCCGCCCTACTAGATCGAGTTGCTAATGTTGATAGCAATGTTGATTTGAGAGGAACTGGTTTAACTGTTGGTCATGTAGATGCCTTGAACAGGCTCGATGCCTATATGGATATTAAGGCCGTAGCTCAAGAACGTATAGATGCTAATCAAGATGCAATTGTAGCTCTGACAGACTTTATCAACGGATGCGAGGATGCGCAATTTCTGGAAGCGGTTACCAGAGTTACAACAAATGGGCGTTTAGAAGCGGCTTTTGATCTGTTTGGTAAAGGTAATGCCGATCATTTGCAAGCCCTGATTAAAGTGGATGCTTATACGCAATTTGTTGACTTGGCAAGGGCACGTTTGCTTGCCTTGGATGCTGCAAGGCATCGCCGACCGGATGAACCTGATCCAAGAATCATAGCGCAGGAAAAAGCTGTTCATGCTTTGAAAAGAGAGATTGCTATCAGTAAGGATGGGCGCTTACTGACAGAGATTGCAAGAGCAACTAGCAATGAAGAATTAAATCACAATTGGCATCAACTTGATGAACTTAATCTACATAATATTCAGGCTTTAGTACAAGATGATGCGTATGAACGGGTTCGTGATGCGGCGGACGCACGACTTGATTTTCTGGTCGCAGACCGTAATCAAAAGAGAGATAAATATGCAGATCCTATGCAATATGCCGCAACCTTATTGGCTGATGAGACTACATTAAAGGGCATTAATCAACGTGTAGGCGCTATTGGTACTGTTGATAAGAAGGTACGTAGTGAATTACGGCAATTAGGGGCTATGAATCCTATGCATTGGTTTAGTCCTGCTTTCCGAGGAGCAGCCAAGAAAAATGCAATAGCGATGGAAGCTCATTTCACTGCATTGGCAACGACTTGTAAAGTGATAGTGGATTATCTTGTCCCGCTGCGTAATGAATTAAATGAGCAACTCGCTAGTATTCCGGCTGATACGAGTATGTTTTCTCAGGAGCAAAGGAGTGCACTGGAAGGGCGTCGGGCTCTCTTAAATAGGTATTTGGAAAAAGTAGACGCAGAATTAGAACTCTATAAACCAGTGTATGAGCAATTGTACGGTGATCCAAGAGCGCGCGAGCAGGTCTTGAAGGATGGTATATTAAAAACCATTCGAAGAGCAAAAACCGATGAGGGAGCTCTTGAGGTATTTCCTTTCAAGAGTGCTACCCAAGATCATCTGATGGACGAAAGAGCCGCTCATTTTAGAGCAGGCTATACATCGAGTGCAACGGCAGTTAGTGCCAGATCCACGACCTTGGGTTTGGGTGCTCATCAAGCTCGATATGCGGCAGGTGATGCATTTAAAGCAGGGCATTTTAGAGAACATACTATTAATCCCGATGCGGCACGTACCGGGCGATATTCTGGTTGTTATATTGAAGAGAGAGCATCTAGTTATCGTACGAGTCTTGCCAATGCGAGTGAGTATCTAGCTGATCTTAAATTGACGATCACTCAATTTCCTGAAGCCCCTCTCGGAGTAGCGGAAGATGATCCTCAGTTGGTTGAAGATAGAATACATTTTGCTTTGGCTTGTGCTGTGACTCTATTAAGCGCTTTCAGTGACCCGCCTACTGAGAGTAATCCGGTTGTATTGCGTGGCTTTGAAGAAAAAGAAATGCGCTATATATGGACAGCGTTGATGGTTCTGGGCTCAGAAATACCTTCCATGCAATTTAGTCACAAAGCAATCAATGTAATAAGCCCAACATTTAAGCCAGCTAATGAACTCGGCATGTTCTATGGTTACAGTAATAGCTCTTGCCATGAGACTCTTTTCAAGCCTCATAAGGCTTATGTGGATGGTTTGCTTAAAGGTATCAAAGAAGCGTGTGCACAAAGAGTCGCTCATCAAAAAACCTTGGAAAAGGCAGACAAACTTGCAACGTCTATTAGCTCAACTTATAAGAGTACCTTTAAACAAACACTTGATGAGTTAAGAGAGCAGCAAGATAAAGGTCCAGAGATATTTGGTAGATAGGAGACGGTGGGACGTTATTCCCACCTTTTCTATTTTTATCTTTTTCATCATTGTTGCCACTAAAAAAATTGACAAGCTTTAGTCCGTCGCTAAAAATGGATAAAATCATTTAATAAGTAACCTATGGAATATAAAGACTATTACCAGATAATGGGGCTTGAGCGTGGCGCTAGCCAAGAAGATATTAAACGTGCTTATCGCAAGCTTGCGCGTAAATACCACCCTGATGTTAGTAAAGAGGCCAATGCCGAAGCCAAGTTTAAAGAATTGGGTGAAGCTTATAGTGTTTTGAGCGAGCCTGAAAAACGTGCTAAATACGATCAGTATGGCCAATATTGGAAAGAGCAAGAGCAGGGGCAGGCGTATAGGCCGCAATCAGGGCAAGGTGAGTATTACCACTTTAACGAAGGGAATGCTGCTGATTTTGAGGATTTTATCAATAGTATTTTTCGCGAACGCCAGCAGCAACAGCACGCCTCCTATTATGATCAGGGACGTGATGTGCATGCCAAATTGACGATTAATCTTGAAGATAGTTTTCATGGGACTGAAAAAACGCTGCAATTACAAATGCCAGTGACGAATAGTCAAGGATTCATGGATTATCAACTGCGAGCTATTAAAGTAAAGATTCCTCCAGGGATTGGCAACAAGCAGCAGATACGATTAAAAGGTCAAGGTGGTAAGGGGGCTGGACAACAAGCGGGTGATTTATACATCGAAATTCATATTGCTCCCCATCCCTGGTTTCACTTACAAAAAAAGATATTCATTTACAGGTACCAATCACACCCTGGGAAGCAGCACTCGGAGCTAGCATCAAAGTTCCAACACTGGCAGGGCCGGTCAATTTAAAAATTCCTAAATTAACGCAAGCTGGTAAACAAATGCGCCTTAAGGGAAGAGGTTTGCCGGGTAATCCTCCAGGGGATCAATATGTCATTCTGCAGATAGTTATTCCTACCGAAGAGAATGAACGGTTGACCAGTCTATATCAGCAAATGGCGGGTACTACAACATTTAATCCACGAGAAAAATTGGGAGTTAGCAATGACTGAATCTAAAAAACACCCACTGTAACTGGTGAAGAGTGGTTTTGTTTGTCATTGCATGAAATTACTTCTTCTTTTGGTGTGTCAAGAGAACTGATTATCGAAATTATTGATGAAGGTATTATTAATGTACAAAAAATGAGAATGATGAGTGGCAATTTGATAATGAAGCATTGCGGTGTATTCGTACTGTATTGCAATTAAACAGAGATTTAGGTATTAATGTCGCTGGCGCTGGACTTGCGATTGAATTACTCAAAGAAATTGATCATTTACGCATGCTTCTTGCTAGTAAAGATAAAGAAGGGCTAGTTAGGAAGAGTTGAATAACTCATGTGATCTTAGAGCATGACTAAAATAAAAAAGGGGAAATGATGAGAAAATATTATCAAGGTGCGCTAATTGCTCTGGGTTTTTCACTATTAGCAGGTTGTCAAATGTTTAGTGGAGGAAATTTGTTCCAACCACGTCTTTCTGATGAATCATTGACTGCATCTGTCAATACAGCCTTCTTAAACACACCTGAACTTGCTCCGGTACGTATTCATATAGAAGCACATAATGGTATTGTATTGCTAAGTGGTTATGTGAAGACTATTCGCCAAAGTGATACAGCTGGCGATGTAGCGAGCAAAGTCAATGGCGTTAAAGGTGTAGAAAATAATTTGATTGTGCGGAAATAAACAGTAATGAGTTGGCGGCTAGCGTCAGCAAATGTAGGTTGAGGCTTCGCCTGACAGAACTGTAAAACGATATACTAAATCAGGAATAGATGCTTGTACGTGGTTGTTCCGAGATTCCAATATGCCGCGTGCTCTGCCCGCGGCATCCGGCTTTGTTCCAATTAAAACCACCTGGTTTTATAGAGTAATAATTGAGTTAAGAGGAACTTGCTTGAAAGTATAAACTGGATGTGGTGCGATTTTCTTGTAGGAGAGCACATGAGCTTTCAAGAATTCTCGATGAGAATTGATGTGGTTAAGGAGATGCCACTTGGCTTTTTATTGCTGATAGAGTTGACACCTGAAGAAGCAGTAAAAATGAGTGAAAAAATTTCAGGCTTAAGCAAATCAAGAGAAAAATTTGTAGTAAATGGTATAGATGTACAAGAAGGTGAAGATGGTAAATTTCTTCTTAGAGTCGCACCAGGTATGGGAAGTACAATCGATAGGTTTAGCGTTTTACAGAAAGATTTAACAGTAAAATAGAAGATGAGAGTATTCAATTAGCATTAAACGATATACTCACGAGTATTAAAAGTGCTACTGAAAAGATAAAGAAAAAATTTTCAGGAGGTGTATTACTATTTGGTAAAAGCGAGTATGAAAAACCCAGTGAATACACTGCACGTACAAATAAAATTATGAAAGATATAGTTTTGGAAGCACAAAAAGAGTTATCAGATACCCAAGAGGTAATTAAAACAGAAGGAAAAAATTCGTTGCGGCACCTTTCATTTCTTGCATCAAACGCATCCGTTGAGGTGGAAAAAGATAATAAAAATCGTCATTGGAGTTGTTGTTTCGGTAGGTCGAATTAATATCAACCTAATGATTGTACAGAAAAATTTGAATTGGTCCGACTTAATTTGACACAGTAACCTCTTTTGTACCCAATTAATCAACAGTAACCGGGCACTATAGACATCTATAAATTAGGCTTAACTACCAAAAGTAAAGGTGTAAATAGCAAGCCCAGGTTCTGTGGCGGTTAGCTGCAAAAGACCGTCGGCGAAATGAGGCAAGACTACCAGTTCGTATATAGAATGTTTATTGACGTTAATAGTGCTGTTAATGACATCTTTACCTTTCTCCGTCGTAATCATCCGACCATCTAAAAGTAGCTTCACCTGGATGGGTTTTTGAGAAGTATTACCCATTACCACAAAAACTTTACGTGCATTAAATTGAATTTTTATAGCAGCATCGGCCTGCATTGAAATAATTTTATCAGGCATCACCTGCCACATGCCTTGCAAACCCCAACTGTTCGAGGTGAGTTGTTTTGGGAAGTTATATTGTGCGGGTTTATCATGAATTAATGGGTAGGGGCTGACATTCCTGTCTGCTCGTGCATAGCCCAAATAAGTTTCTGGTGTTTCAGCGAGCGATGAATGGTCGGTACTGGCTTCAGTAGGCATGGCAAGCCCACCGATACCTAACAGAAATCGAATGTTATTTTCGGTGATATCATAGTCTCCTTCGCCCAAATGTTTATACACAACTTTGCCTTCTTTATTAATTAAATAATGGGCGGGCCAATAATGATTATTAAAATTACGCCAAGTGACAAATTGATTATCAAGCGCGACTGGATATTTAATGCCGTTGCGCTTCACTGCATTTTTAACATTGTCCAGATTCTTTTCAAAGTCAAATTCGGGGCTATGTACACCGATAATAACCAAGCCTTTATCGTGATATTTATTATACCAGTCATTAAGATAGGGCAGAGTACGGATACAGTTAATACAGGAGTAGGTCCAGAAATCAACAAGAATAACCTTGCCTTTTAGATCGGCCAGTTGCAAGGGAGGTGAATTGATCCAGGCTTCTATGCCGCCTATTGCAGGTGCTTTATAAGGAAGCCACAAACCATTTTGCAGTGTTGTAGCAGTTTGAATGCTTGTCTTGGCTGTTGTTGTGGACGTGACATTTCCTCTTTCTTGATAAATCATATAAGCAACGCTTGCGATAATAATTCCCCCTAAAATTTTGCGAAAAAGAGAGGTTTTTGTTTTAAAAAAAGCGAATTTATCCATGATGGTGATGCCATAAAGTGCAATGATTAGCATGGGTATGGCAGCACCTAGAGCAAAAGCTAAAAGACTGAAAAAACTGATTATCGTTGTTTGCTGGATCACTGTTTGGACAATCACTGCTGCAAGGATAGGGCCCGCACAGGGTGTCCAGATAATTGCAACTAAAGCGCCAAAGAAAAAGCCACTTATTAGCCCGCCTTGTGGATTACTTGCGGTGGAAAAGGCTGAGCTTAGCCCAACTAAGCGCTGTGTCAGGTAGGTAAATTTTTCTGTCAGATAGGTTGAGAGCATAATAATGCCCAATAACACGAGTATGCCATAAGAAAAATGACGAATGATATTAAGATCTATACCGGAGTATTGGACGAATTGTCGTGAAAAAATGCGAAGAGAGTAAAGGTTATAACGAAACCTATAATAATACCTACTGGGCGCTTCTTACTACCAGCGAATGAGCCGGCAAGAATAATAGGCAAAATAGGCAGAATACAAGGTGAAATAATTAAAGCAAAACCTTCAAAAAAGCCTAATATAATGTCCAGAAAATCAAGTTGCATAGGGGAGCCTTAGCGACATTAGTTAATTGAAATTGCTTCTCGATAGCTAGCCTGCTTATGCTGCCTTAGACATGCTAGAACAAAGTATAGTGAAGTCCGTATCATAAAATACTCCATGTTGCTGCGATAATGTTTCTATTGTGCATGAGATAGAAACGAGTAGCAATTAGGTCATTGCTTTGTCCTTAGAGATTAATTGATTGATTTCATGATGCTGGCCCAGATTTTTTGGTGGCGTATCAGATTTGTTAAAGTCATTCTTTCATCATGCTGAACAAAGAGATAGATCTTCGATTTTGATACGGAACATTTCTGGGGAGCTGTTGCTATGCTCGAGGTGACGTGAAAATGTGCTTTATAAGTGTCTTTAATTGCGTTTTATTTCCGCCAATAAACCTGATTGTATCCAACTTTTTAACAATGAAGCAGCTCGCATACCTACTTCCTGTTCTTCCATCCATTCACAGAGTCCCGCACATAACTCACCAAAACTCACTCCCTGGATTAGGGCATCCAGAGCCCAGGCCTCATCCTCGGTTAAAGAGTAAAACCGAATTGTATAACCATGGCGCCAAACAACCCATGGCAGTTGTTTGTTATTAATTACCAGGTCTTCTTCAACGAAGGACTGTTCATTTGCCAGAGCTTGCCAGAGAGTCACAATATTCCAGAAAAAATTGAGGCGGTGTAAAGATGGATGCGTAATAAATTGCATGGTAGGCCAAGATTCTGCCGGTATGGCAGCCATGTCTTCAATGCTGACTACCTTAGCCTCCGCGGCATCAAAAGCTAAAGTCATATGCCATTCAAATTGAGCGAGTTCAGCTAGGTAAAGATAATTATGATTTTTGTCGCCTGCTAAATAGTCAGCAAATTTATCACCAAACCAACGAATTGAACGATAAGAGGAGGGATAATTATTAATATAGTTCTCACCTATTTTCTGAAAGGTATTTTCTCCCAGATGGCGCTTAAGAATGGGATAATTAGCGGCCAAAGCCTCAAGAAGCCGGAGACGATACGCATCTCCGTAAATAGCCAAACGTTTCGCTGCAGGCACTTTATCACTGGTGACAATCGCTGTTTGAATAGTGCTTGGGTTCTTGAGTAAGTAATTTTGCAAGCTATCTTGTAATTCATGTAAATTAGTCATATTGCTAACTCTTTGATGGATAGGTTGCCTACAATTTTTCGAGCTTGATTTAATTCAGCCAATAAATCCGATAAGGGAGGAATATTATCATCCCGTTCTATCATTGTTGAAACCATTCCCAAATGTTCGATGGTCTCAGCATATAAATCCCAAACAGCTTGAACTATGGGGGCATCATGAGTATCAATAATGTAATCGCCATGGTCAGAATGGCCAGCAAGGTGAATCTGGGCTACGCGTTTGGGTGGTATGCCATGAATGTAATCAAGGGCATTAAAATTGTGATTTACCGAACTGACATAGATATTATTGACATCACATAAAATATAGCAATCGGCACGATTAGAAATTTCTGTAATGAATTCCCATTCAGTGATTTCTGATTGGAGGAACGTAAGATAGCTTGAAACATTCTCAATAAGAATTTGTCGGCCTAAATAATCTTGTATTTCAATAATACGAGAAGCAATATGCTTAATGGCTTCCTCTGTATAAGGAAGAGGTAATAAATCATGCATGTTTAGCCCATGAATACCTGTCCAGCACAGATGATCGGAAATCCAAACAGGTTCAATACGCTCGGCCAGTAATTTTACTTCTTTGAGATAAGTTTTATCGAGAGGATCTGTGCTACCAAGGGATAGTGACACCCCGTGCATCACAAGAGGGTAGTCCTGGCGAATTTTATCCAAATAATACAGTGGCTTACCGCCGGGAACCAAATAATTCTCAGTGATGATCTCAAGCCAATCCAGAGATGGTTTTTGTTCTAGTATTTCCTCATAATGGTCAGGACGTAACCCTAAACCAAACCCGAGGTAAGGTAATTTTTGCAGCTCTTTAGGAATAGACATTATAACGACTTATTGGTAAAAACCAGGTATGCAAGAGCATACCTGGTTAATAACTAATTATTGTTGAGTTGTTGTGCCAGCATCTGTTGTGCCGCCAGCTTTTTGGCAAGCATCCTGCGTCATCATAGTAATACCTTGGCCTTTACAAGCGTTTTGACCTTTGCAAGAGTTGTTAGCAGTTTTGCAAGCGCTTTGACCTTTACAAGCATTAACGCCTTTGCACTGAACCATAGGAGCATCAGAAGCAGATGATGCAAATACAGGAGCTACAGAGAAAATAGCTGCTGCGCCGAATGCTAATGCGGTACCAGTTACTTTGTTCATAAAAATTCCTTTTTAATCAATGGAGAAACAATTATTAATAAGCTATTAAGCTGTAACTTAATAGTCCACTTTCAGCACTCAATAGTGTAGATAGTAAAAATTAATACTGTCAAGTAAATCAGGCGATTTTAAATAGATACTTGCTGAAGTACAGAGGATTATATTGCGAAGTGCAGTAAATAAAATTTAATTATTTAACAATAGCCAAATCTGACCAACAGGTTGTGTAAGCGGGTGATCTTAATTCCGATTTCATAGCCCATGCTTTCGAATAGCCTTCCGCAGCCAATTTAATAGAGTGGCGACCGTATTTGTGATGAATCGCCTCAAGTACCGTCATAATTTGTTCTGTTTTTTCAAACTTCTTGTTCGGTTGGTGAAAAATATCCAGTTGCAGATGCTCTTTACTAACGAGTTCTTCTAAGCAAATCCCTACTTTTTATATTGAAACCCCGCTTTGTAAATTTGCCGCAATCCTTCTTTGCCGTAATGAGTAATTAAGCGCAAATCATCTGTCGGAATCTCCAGTTTGATCGTGATAGATTGATGATATTGGGCTAAATCCGCACGAAAACGGTTTGTTTTCACAAAGACGGATAGCGATTGCACTAACAAATGCTGCCGGCGTAATTTCGCAGAAGCATTGGCGCAATGACTACTGATTGCTTGAGCAAGAGGTTCGAAGTCAGTTTGCATGCTTCCAAAGGAGCGTGAAGAAAGAATAGAGTGCCTGGATTCAGCTTCTTCAAGGCTTAAACAAGACACTCCTTGTAACTCCATTGCTGTGCGCATCAGGATGACATTATATTGTTTTCTGAGTAAATGAGCATTCATACTGGCTAAATCATGGGCAGTATGAATACCTTGTTGTATTAGTTTTTCTGCCATTGCCGCCCAATTCCCCAAACTTCCCCAACATTAACTCGCTTAAGCCAATCTGGATGTCTGTTGATATTAAAAACTGCAATTTTGAGTTCTGTCTTACAAATATGATTGGCTATTTTTGCCAACGTCTTTGTACTACCAATACCTATAGAAGTAGGAATCCCTGTGAATTGTAAAATACGTTTTTGAAGGGTGATACAGAAGCTATCATGGAGAGAAGACGGCATGGTACTTAAATCTAAAAATGCTTCATCAATAGAGTAAACTTCCATATCTTGCCAAAACTCTTCGATAACAGACATGACTCGCTGTGAAAGATCTCTATAGAGAGGATAGTTTGAGGAAAAAACATGAACTTTATGCTGCTTACAAAATCCTTTGACCTTAAAGTAAGGCTCTCCCATTTTAATTCCTAACGCCTTGGCTTCATTCGAACGCGAAATAATTGCCCCATCGTTATTAGAGAGAATAACAATGGGTTTATTATGCAAGTCGGGCCTGAATAGACGCTCACAGGAGGCATAAAAATTATTACAGTCAATCAGAGCATACATATCAACCTGCTGGATGTATAATGTGAGTCACTACGCCCCATATGACAAGCTCTTGCTCGTTAGTGATATCGATTGCTTGATAGTTATCATTTTCAGGTAGCAATTGTACTCGATTAGCCAGACATGACAGCCGTTTTACTGTTAACTCACCGTCGATAGCAGCAATAACGATTTTGCCGTGAGTTGCCTCTAAACTTTTATCAACGATCAATAAATCGCCGGATTGAATACCCGCATTCTGCATCGAGTCCCCTGAAGCGATGACAAAAAAAGTTGCCGCCGGATGTTTAATCAAATGGCTATTTAAATCGAGAAAAGAGTCAACGTGGTCATCTGCAGGTGAGGGAAATCCTGCGCGCACAGTGCTTGAATAAAGAGGTAGGGCGCAGCTTGTATGGGCATTTTCAAGAAATTGCTTCACTTCATTTAACCGTGAAAGAGGGATACGCATAGCCTGTGTGGATTCCCCCCAACTATTGGAACCTTTTGGTCGTCCAGCCCCTGCCCGCTTACCGCCATGTGACATGGTTATTTTTCTCATATTGATTAATGTGCATTAATCAAATGATAGATTTAAAATCTCGGTCTGTAAATGAGCAAAGAGATAATTGCCCGGCAATCTCGCTAAAATTTTTTCATGTCTAATTTATACATACATTTTAAATTTATTAAATAATACAATGTTTAGAAGATGAATAGCCCCTAGGTGCGTAGGGGGCTATGCTTAATCTTTATAGGCTGCCAATGCTGCTTGGACCTGTGGGCGTTGTGAAATTGTTTGATACCATTGCATTAAATGGGGGAATTGTTTGCCATCAATGGTTGCTTCATAGAAATGCTCATAGCAATATAGCCAGGGCCAAATAGCCATATCAGCGATAGTATAGTCTGTACCACTAATGTAAGCATGTTGTACTAATTCTTTGTCCATGACTGCCATTAATCGTAAAACCTCATCAGCATAACGTTTTTTAGCATAAGGTACCTGTTTTGGAGCATAACGGTGAAAATGACCATACTGACCAAACATAGGACCTATATGCCCTACCTGAAAATAACACCATTTGAGCACATTAAGTCGATGTTTAAGATCTTTAGGTAAAAATTGTTGATGTTTATCTGCCAAATACTCAAGAATGGCGACACTCTCAAATAAATAAAAATCGTTTTCTGGGTCGTAGATAACTGGGATCTTATTATTAGGAGAGATTTTTAGAAATTCAGGTTTGAACTGCTCACCTTCTCTAATATTAACTCGCTTGATTTCATAGGGGGCTTTTAACTCCTCAAGCATAATAGTCGGTTTTATTCCATTAGGAGTTCCTAATGAATACAGTATGTACATGGTTCTATCCTTAGTTGATGTATTAAGTCAAAATTTTTGTCTCTCTTAAGTATAAATCCAGGCTAAAAGAATTAACGATATTTATTTTTATTTTGGATAGAATCAGACCTTTTTCCAAATTTGCCTCCCCAGTAGAGTTTGGAAAGAGATCAAACGGCATGGGGTTGAATCCAGCCCATCTTAAAAGCCAGCAATAGAAATAAGAATAGAAGTAATGATAAAGCAATGCGCCAAGTTAGCGCTTTGACAGTTCGTTTTGTTTTGCCCTCATCACGTACTAAAAAACAAGGCCGCTGCCTAAAGAGATTAAAATAACCAACATGACAATAAGGATGATAGCTTTGGTGAACATTTGTTATACTCCGCAATGGATTGGTCTTTATTAGAGGTTATTTATATTTCTACTATCTTGGCGCTTATGGCTTGATTTTCTGCGCTGCGCTGCTCAAAAATCAAGCCATAACCACTCAATCTAGCGAAATGTAAACAGCCCTAAACCTTCCATATTTTAATTGGGTTCTTAAGAAGAAATAAAAGATGGTCAGTTTAACTTGTTTTAATCGCCGTTTCACGCCTGATTGGCGAATGACAATTTTAGCTTTGCTGGCGATAGTGCTTTTTGTCCGTCTTGGATTTTGGCAAGTGGCGCGCGCAGAGGAGAAAAAACGAATGCTGGCCGCAGAGACTGCGCTTGCCAGTCAAAGTCCTATTCTCTGGCAAACAGAGATGCTAAAGCCGCAGCAATATCAACCAATACGCGTAAAAGGTCATTATCTTCCGGATATTCTATTGCTCGATAATCAACATTATCAGCATCAGTTCGGTTATAATGTGCTGACTTTGTTCAAACTTGACTCTGGTCGCCTTGTCTTAATCGATCGAGGCTGGATTAAAGGGAATATTACACGGCGAACTTTTCCACAGATAGTCATTCCGACAGGCCCCATGCATTTGACAGGTCGTGTATATTACCCAGCTGGAAAGAATTGGATCTTAGGTCCTTCTGTAGAAAAAAAGGCAAAACGACCATTATCGAACAACTAGACACGAAATTAATAGGTCGATTTTTGCATAAATCAGTCTATCCGTTTATCATTCGCCTCGACAAGTCAGAAGCTGATAGTTATGTGCGAGAATGGGCTGTGGTAGCAATGCCTCCTGAACGACATTATGCCTATGCCTTGCAATGGTTTGCTATTGCCTTTGTTATTTTAATTTTATTTATTGCCTTAAATTTGAAGAAAACCAATGAAGATGACTAAGCGTAATTATATGGTTTTGCTACTGCTGGCGCTGATATTTATGGCTCCAGGCATAACTGCCTATTTATATTATAGGCATCCGCAATGGCTAGGCACTGCAACAACTAATAAAGGTGAATTGTTACAATCACTGATTCTTGTACCTGCAATGACTAGTAATAATAAATGGCGCCTCTTATTGTGGAGTCCTGATGATTGTAGCATCACTTGTCTTAATCAATTGGATAAACTTGCACGTATTCGCCTGGCTTTAGGACGGCGTTTGTATGAGGTAGAACAGTGGTTGATTCTTGAAGACAATAGCAAAGCACTACCAAAATCTTTAGAGGCTTCTTTAAAGGAACAAGACATTCATCTCTTGCGTCTGTCTCATGAGCAACGTCAATCTTTGGCAATTTTGAAACCTGAAGCACAGGTGTTTATAGCAAATCCTAATAATTATTTGGTTTTATCGTATGCACCAGCTGCTAATTCTCAGGATATATTCCATGATCTTAAACAGTTATTAAGTACAGCAGAAAAGAGTGGTTAAACGCATGCAATTGACAGCAGTACGTTATGCAACAACAATCGCAGTGATTCTGGCTTTGTTCGTTGTTATGTTGGGGGCTTATACACGCTTGACCGATGCCGGTTTGGGTTGTCCAGATTGGCCTGGTTGTTATGGTCATATGGTCCTTCCCAGTGCACAAAAAGCGTTAAAGTCAGCGCAGAATCAATACCCTTATAGTCCTATTGAAACACGCAAAGCTTGGACTGAAATGGCACATCGCTATGCCGCAGGGACTCTCGGGTTACTCATTCTCTTTATTGCGGTGAATATTCTTTGGCGCCGCCTGCAGGGTATGCGCTTACCTTGGCAATTACCGTTAACCCTAGTGCTTTTAGTTGTATTTCAAGCAGCCTTAGGGATGTGGACGGTTACACTAAAACTGCTCCCAGTCGTTGTGATGGGGCATCTATTAGGTGGGATACTCATTTTTTCCTGTTTAAGTCGTTTTCGCTTGCAATTAAGTTCAGTTACTCTCACTCCGTTACCGCAATGGAGATTCTGGATAGGGTTAGCGGTGGTGATAGTATTTTGTCAAATTGCTTTGGGTGGCTGGGTGAGCTCGAATTATGCCGGGATTTCTTGTATTGGTTTCCCTCAGTGCAACGGACAGTGGTGGCCTGTATTGCATTTTTCACAGGGATTTAATTTGTTTGCACCTGTAGGAGCAAATTATCAAGGTGGTGTTTTAGACAGCGAGGTTAGAACAACTATCCAATATGTTCACCGTTTGGGAGCTGTCTTGACTGTTGTGTATGTTTTGAGCTTGTCCTTATTATTGTTATTTAAAACCAATAACAAGTCTTTGTATCGTATTTCTCTACTAGCTATTTTTCTGGTGATTACGCAATTTACTCTTGGTGTTATGAATGTTATTTACTTACTTCCATTATGGGTTGCTGTTGCCCATAATGGTGTGGCAGCTATGTTGATGGCGACGGTATTGATGATGCTTTATCTTATTAGACCTTTTTCAAACTCAATTGTAGTGGGAAAGGGGACTATTCAAAGGAGACTTGGTGATGAGCATTAAAACAGAACCTCGTCTAAATGTTGATTGGCGAGATTACTTAGAGCTATGCAAACCCAGAGTGGTTGCACTCATGTTGCTTACTGTCGTTGTTGGTATGTATTTAGCTGCCCCTGGTTGGATAGCATTACCAATCTTATTAGCTTCTCTGATTGGCATAGGGTTTTGTGCAGGGAGTGCGGCGGCTATTAATCATCTTGTAGATAAACGCATCGACGCTATCATGATCCGTACTCGAAAAAGGCCGATTGCTCAAGGTAAGGTTTCGGTGAAGCAAGCCTTGTATTTTGCGCTGATACTAGGTGTTTTGGGCTTAAGTACACTCATTTTGTTTGTCAATACATTGACTGCTGTTCTCACGTTTGTAACTTTAATAGGTTATGCGGGAATATACACTGGCTATTTGAAGCGCGCGACACCACAAAATATTGTGATTGGCGGGTTAGCTGGTGCTGCGCCTCCGTTGTTGGGCTGGACCGCTGTCACAAATCATTTAGATCCGCAAGCACTGCTTTTGGTACTCATTATTTTTACGTGGACTCCACCTCATTTTTGGGCTTTGGCTATTTATCGTTTTGAAGAATATAAACATGCGGAAATTCCTATGTTACCCGTGACGCATGGTATTCCATTTACCAAGTTGAATGTACTTTTGTATACTATTCTCCTGTTGGTAGTAAGTGTTTTGCCCTTTGTCGTAGGGATGAGTGGTTCCCTATATCTTATTGGTGCTATTTTATTAGGCCTGCGTTTTTTACATTGGGCAATTATGCTGTATCGTGATGAACAACCAGTTATTGCCATGCGTACTTTTCGGTTTTCTATTGTTTATTTAATGATGTTATTTGTATTTTTATTGATTGATCATTATGTCTGAGGAGATAAAATGCCTGCCAAAAATCATATTGCTTTGACAGTGGCTGTTTTGTTTGCCTTCGTCGCACTAATTACCGGAGTATTTGTCTCGCAACATATGCATGCGAGAAAGAAAATTGATATCGAGCAATTTAATGGAACTTTACTGCAGAAACCGCGTGAAATTAATCAATTTGATTTAACAGGGATTGATAACAAATCGTTTAATAATGCAAGTTTGCAGGGCCAGTGGACTATGATTTTTTGGTTTTACTAACTGTGGGTATGTATGTCCCACTACTATGGCAGAATTGGCTAAAATGTATCGCTTGCTTGAAGAGCAAAAATAAAGCCCTTACCTAAGATTGTGATGGTGTCTGTTGATCCTGAAAGAGATGATCTGGATAAACTTAGACATTATGTTAAAGCGTTTCATCCTCATTTTTATGGTGCCAGAGGCGATAATGAGATGATAAAAAAGATGACGCGCGAAATGGGTATCGCTTATGCGAAAGTCGCGAATCCCAATGCTAAGGATGCTCACGATTATAATATAGAACATAGTGGAGCTGTGATGGTGTTTAATCCACAAGGTGGTTTAAGTGCATTTTTCACGACGCCGCACAAGGCTGATTTTTTGGTTCAAGACTATCAATTGTTAGTTTCTTAGAATGCTTGCGAAGGCACGCTAATAGTCTGTAGTTTGTATTCATATATTCCTGCTAGATTAGCCTGGGGAGTTTTATCCAGGCTATGCTCCCGTTACTAGCGTTATACCAATTAATTTCCTGCGAGGATTGTCCGCCGTTTCAAAAATAAAATAGAACTTCTTTCGAAACTCTACTGCAGTGGAGTTTCGAAAGAAGTTTAATGCAAGGCTTTAATTATGAGCTAGGCTTTGCTTATACCAACATAAAATTAAAAAATAACCAAGGAAATCTTTATTCATGAAAATCGCGATATTGGCTACAAATCCCCAATTATACTCACACCAACGCTTAAAAGAGGCTGGGGAAGAAGCCAATCATGAGGTTAGTATCATCAATCCACTTAATTGCTACATGAATGTAGCTGCATCCAATCCTAACGTCCATTACCGCGGTGGTGTACCTTTGCCACAATTTGATGCAGTTATTCCTCGTATCGGTGCTTCAATTACTTTTTATGGAACAGCCTTGTTAAGGCACATGGAAACCATGGGGATGTACACCCTGAATGAATCAATAGCCATATCACGTTCGCGGGATAAATTTCGTTCCTTACAGCTTTTGGCACGTAAAGGGATTCCTATGCCATTGACCAGTTTTGCACAATCACCTGATGACACAGAAGATTTAATTCGCATGGTTGGTGGTGCGCCATTAGTCATTAAGTTATTAGAGGGAACTCAAGGAAAAGGGGTGATTTTGGCGGAAAGCCATCAATCAGCAGTGAGTATTATCAATGCGTTTAAGGAAATGTCTGCCAATATTTTGGTGCAAGAGTTTATTGAAGAATCACGCGGTACTGACATTCGTTGTTTTGTGATTGGGGATAAAGTAGTGGCCGCCATCAAACGACAAGCTAAAGATGGTGATTTTCGTGCCAATGTACACCAAGGCGGCAAAGCAGTTAAAGTCAAATTAGACCCTCAAGAACGAGCCATCGCGATTGCTGCTGCGAAAGCAATGGGCTTAAAAGTGGCTGGGGTTGATTTGATTCGCTCTAAACATGGTCCTTTGGTATTGGAGATTAATTCCTCTCCAGGGCTTGAAGGAATAGAAAAAGCGACACATGTGAATATTGCTGCTAAAATTATTCAATATATTGAAAAAACGCCAAACATAAGGGCATTAACCGACGGTTCCAAGGATGACTACGAGACAGCCAATTGTCATTGCCAATGAGTCCATCAAAGCGGGGCAATCCCACTGTGTCAAACTATCTTTGTCTATGCTATATACTTCAACCCCCATTGAGGTTCCGGTTTATGTTTTTCATGGTAAGAAAGAAGGCCCTATTCTTTTTGTAACAGCAGCAATTCATGGTGATGAGATTAATGGGGTTGAAATTATTCGCAGGCTTCATCATTCCCCGCTTCTTAAGCGCATACGAGGTACTTTGCTAACAATTCCTGTGGTTAACGTTTATGGTTTTATCCTTCACTCGCGTTATTTGCCGGATCGGCGGGATTTGAATCGCCAATTTCCTGGACGTGAACAAGGCTCGATGGCTTCCAAACTTGCTAATTTGCTGATGACAGAAATAGTTGAGCACTCGACACATGGTATTGATTTACATACTGGTGCGATTCATCGCAGTAATTATCCACAAACAAGATATAGTCATCAGTGTGCACAATCTGCCGCTTTGGCCGAAGCGTTCGCTGCACCAGTAATGGTACCTTCCAACATGCGCGATGGTTCTCTACGCCATGCTACAGATAATTTAGATATTCCGATGATTATTTATGAAGCGGGTGAAGCGTTACGTTTTGATGAATTTTCTATTAAGTTAGGGGTACGAGGGATCTTAAAAGTAATGACTTATCTGGAGATGTTGTCTCCTTCTCAAAGAAGGCCACTAGTCAGAACACAGCCTGAAGTCGCTGTTGCAAAATCAACCTTTTGGGTTAGGGCGGCGGAAAGTGGTATGGTCATAGAAAGCAAATCGCTTGGTACAAAAATCCATAAAGATGAATTACTCTGTTTGATCGTGGATCCTTTGGGCAACAGTGAAGTAAAAATTTGTTCTCCCTGTGATGGTTTGGTGATTGGCAAAACCAATATTCCTTTAGTGAATGAAGGTGATGCATTGTTTCATTTAGCCTTATTTGAAGATTGGGATAGTTTACAGCTTTTTGCTGATAATGAAGAAAGCTGGAATGAATTGTAATCTTGGCAGTAGACCATAAAGAGTAAAGAAGATTTAGGCGCGCGTTTTTTCTGACGGTGATCACTTTTTCCTATCAGCCAGTCAGGATCAACTTCCAATTCTTGGGCAATCAGGTTAAGTATGGCGGGATCTGGGAGAGTAATACCATCTAAAAAGGCCTCTGCCTTAAATTTTGGTATTTTGACAAGTTTGGCAAATACTTCAATTCGCTCATCTGTCCGAGGTGGTACTCCGATACCGTCGAGTTCTTTGTTAAGACGCTCGGCAAATTGTCTATGCATGCTCACCTCAGTTAGAAATTCTTTCGTATGTATGTTCTATAGCATAAAAAATGTTTTGCAATTTTGTGAGAGGATTCTTGTTTATTAATCACTAATTTTAGCTTTTATCTTTTGTTAAATAAGGGAATGTTTAGTTATTATTATTGTCAGAAGAGGTGATGAGATTAACAAGTGCTGTAATCCACAGCTCACTTTCGTTCACACAAGGAATAAGCGTTAATTTTTTACCGCCAAGTTGTTGCCATTGCTGTTGTGCGCGTATGCCGATTTCCTCCAGCGTTTCAAGACAGTCAGCAACAAAAGAGGGGCAAGAAACTGCGAGACGTTTAATTCCTTTCATAGCCAGTTCAGGTAATATTTCGTCAATATAGGGTTTTATCCAGGGTGTTTTTCCCAATCTGGATTGAAAGGCGATACCATATTTTTCCTCAGATAAATTCAGGGCTTTCACTATGGAACGAGTTGTTGCATAGCATTGTGCCTTGTAACAAGCTTGGTTATTTTCATCAATGGGCGGGCAACTTTGCGCACAAATTTTGTTACAACCCGTATTTAAAAGATGGCGCTCTGGTACTCCATGGTAACTAAATAAGACATAATCGTGATCAGCAACATGTGGTTGAATCAACATTGCTTGCGCGTTAATGAAGCCCGGGTAATCATGAAAATCACGAATGATTGTAAGTGTAGGTAAAACAGGTTGTGGAGCTAATAAATGCAAGACTTTCTCAATAGATGAACCAGTTGCTGCCGAGGAATATTGTGGATATAAAGGCAGTATGGTCAACCGTGTACAATGACGTACCTCTTCTAAAGCGCTTGTTAAAGAGGGGTTGCCATAACGCATTCCAAAACTCACTTGCCAACTACTTCCAAGTGCCGTTTGTAATTTGGTTTGTAAATGCCGGCTGTGAATTAGCAGGGGTGAGCCATCTTTGCTCCATATGGCTTGATAAGCGCGTGCTGATTTTTTGGGCGAAAGGGCAAAAGGATACCATAGAGCAATAGGTACCTTAACGGCGCAGGCAAGTCAATAACTCGTTTATCGGCTAGGAATTCACGTAGATATTTCCGAACAGCAATAGTATCGGGTGCCTCTGGTGTACCTAGGTTGATCAGTAACAAACCATTCTTCATTTTACATATGCACTGAGAAAACTTACATAATACAATATAAGTACTGTCGCAGCAGCAAAAGCTGCC
>NZ_CALJ01000088.1 GCF_000308315.1 Legionella tunisiensis
TTGAGCGAGAGCCGTTGTTACAATCAATTCGACTTGAGCTGCTTCAGCTCGTTGTGCTTTTTCCTTGCCAATTGCTTCATAAAAGAGATTATGATTTTGTCCCCAAAAGTCAAATTCATAATTGAAGGATAAGGTTAGATCAACCAAATTGACGTTTAAGGGAATGTTAGGATTCAGAGCACGATATAGGCCGTGCTTACTTAAAAATTGCCTATTTTCTGTGGCATCAAAAAACACGAGTGGGAATAGTACTGAGCGAGCTACAATAGCTTCTTGTCTGGCAGCAACAATCCGGCTTTTCATTTCTTGAATAGAGGGGTTTGTTGCCAATGCCGAGGCGATGAGGGCGTTTAATTCGGGTGAATTATAGGCTAACCACCATTGTTTGTCTGGCCAATCACCATGCGCAAAAATCGCTTGTTCTTTTAAATTTTTTAACGCTTTTTTCCATATTAGGGAGAGCCCGCAAATGCTTTACCTGAGCGTGTGGTGGTAATGAGATAGAACAGGATATTAATGAAGTCATTAAACTGACGAAAATTAGTATCCTTGTCATTACCCACATGTGCGTTTCCCTTTGATTGCTCAAAACGAATAGAATTCAAAAACGATGCTTTACGACGAGCTCGTTTGGCACCTTCTTAAGAGATTATCGGGAAAATGATATGGTTGCAAAAATAAAACAAAGTAAACGGGGAAATTGTTAGGCTATTTTAGTCATTTGTTACAGATGCTCGCAGCAATGATCATTTTGTATGATTTAAAAGCACTATAATAGACTTGTGAAGGCATTTATTAAAATAGAGAGCTAGATGAAGAATTTTGTAGGGGAATGGGGTAAAAAAGCAGTACTTGCTTTGTTAGTCATTGTCATTCTTTTGTTAAGTCTTAATTTTTTGCTGAGCTATCTCGCAAGCCATCTGGTTTATTCGTTTACAAGCAAAGGTACGCAAGGTAGCGAGAAAAATCCAGAATTTAATTTGCGTGTTAATCTTGTACCTTATTTTAAAATAAATGTTGATCATTTTGTTTATCGTTATAAGGGCAAAGTTGTTATTTCATTTAAGGAAGCAAGTGCGCATTTATCTTTACTGGCTTTACTTAAACAACAGTTGCATATTTATGACCTGGAGCTTAAAAAGGATTTATCAATTTGGTGAGCTTGCCAAAAAGCATTGTCGAAAAAAACAGACTATTGGAGTGAGTATTCCAGAGAAAAAAGAACCTTCTCATAGTCAATCCATTCTTATAGATAAGACTCAGTTATCTCATATTGACGTGGTCTATTCCTTATCTGATTTATTACCGCCGTTGCATTTTAAAACGGTTAAAATAGTACGTATGACCAAGGAGCCATATTCTATTCTCATCGAAAGCCGCGGTGATCTACAAGGAAAGCGGTTTAATGTCAGCGCGGTGCTGAATACTATAGATAAAGAGCAATTAATTAATGCAGTGCTTTTTTAGCACAAAATAAATTTTCTTTTCAGGCTAAATACGTTAACAATACATTGGTGTCTGATATCAGTGGCAAGATCGTCAATTCCAAGATTATCGAGCAATTATTTACAATACAGCCAGATCAGCTACCAACAGAGTTTAATGCGAAGCTTGTCGTAACGGATAAACGAATTGCTATTTCTCCTATTCAAATCACTTTTCTTTCCGGTTTAGTCAGGGCCGATATCAGTCAGACAGAATCTGATCCGATTATTATGAAAGTCTCATTTCCCCAAAGCCTCCTGACAGATATAGAAGAGGCTGAAAATTTTCGTACCTGTCCTTTACCGAGGCTGTTGGTAACCATTGTTAAAGATTTAAAACTGCATGCCACGGTCCAGATTACGGCAGAAGATGCTGTTGGCAGTGCAGCAGCACAACAAACCACGGTAGTCATTGATGAGCAAGGCATTCAATTTGACAATGATTTTTTACCGCGAATTTTAAAACAAGGCCTACATCTGTGTTTTGATAAGTTCCCTAATAGCAATTCCATGACCGTGCATTAGGTATGGAATATTTTATGCATTTAAAATAATCAAATTAACAAAATAACAAGCGGCCATATAAAAAATACTATTATTAAAATAAGTACAATGTGGTTTGTAGTAGTTTTCCCCCTAAGACATTTATCTATCTGCAAGGATTAGTATGTCAACAATTAATGAGTCAGGAAGAAAATCCAAGGGTCATATTGTTTTAACGTCTCATCCCTCTGAGCATA
>NZ_CALJ01000087.1 GCF_000308315.1 Legionella tunisiensis
ATATGTCATGATGTGGCTTCCTAATTTAGTTGAAATTATTGGTACTTCTACCTATTTATTTTAGACCGTATCATGATGCTTTGATAATTAAATGAATAGCAGTCAACTATACTCAAACAAAGGGCAACGATTTCTTAATAAACGAATTATTGTCTGAAAAATAGAGAAACTTTAGCTCCAAATAGACTGGACTGGGTTTGTTGAAGCTCTTTTAAGTTGAATAAGGGGGCCGGCAAATTTCATGAATGCAAATAATGGAATTGAACTGCAATTATTGGCCATTACTCGTGGGTTCTTAAGTGAACTTCAGGCAGAGCGAGCACTTCAGGCTATTACCTTGGATGCTTCTTTGGAACGCGAGTTAGGTATTGATAGTCTGGGAAAGGTAGAACTTTTTCACCGTATAGAACAAGCATTTTTTGTTCATTTACCTGACAATGCAATAATGGAAGCAGTGACGCTCCGTGATTTAATAAAAATGATTAAACATGGCAATATTAATACGTTATTGCGAACTCAAAATCAGCAATTTTCACCTGTACTTGAATCAAAAACACTCGACTTGACTATCACCTCCTCACTTTATGAGGTGCTTTATGCTTACGCAGAGAAAGAACCCAAACGCCCGCATATTTATTTACAAGATGAACATGGCAATGAACAAATCATTTATTATGGACAATTGGTTAAGGAAGCAGAGGCTATAGCAAGAGGCTTGTATCAACGTGGTATCCAACCGGGCGAAACTGTAGCGATTATGTTACCCACCAGTGAGGCATTTTTTATACTTTTTGTGGAGTGATACTCGCGGGAGCTATCCCTGTCCCCATTTATCCACCTTTTCGTGCTGATCGTATTGAAGAATATGCCAAGCGTGAGGTAGGTATTCTACGTAATGCACAAGCTCGTCTATTAGTTACGTTTGCTGCCGCTGAAGTTCTCAGTAATATGTTACAAACCTTTGTCCCTAGTCTGACTAAAGCTATTACTGTAAAAAACTTACAAGCATCTACTGGCACATTACCTACTGTTGCTATAGAACCGGATGATATTATTTTAATTCAATATACGTCAGGCAGTACGGGAGAACCTAAAGGAGTTACCTTGACTCATAGAAATATGCTGGCGAATATTCGAGCGATAGAAAAAGCAATTGGCATAAAACCAACGGATGTCAGTGTAAGTTGGCTGCCTCTTTATCATGATATGGGCTTGATGAGTTGGCTTGGTAGTCTTTATTTTGGAATTCCAGTCACTATTCTTTCTCCGCTGACATTTTTGACCCGTCCAGAACGCTGGTTGTGGACGATACATTATCATCGCGCAACAATATCTGGCGGCCCCAATTTTGCCTATGAATTATGCGTTAAAAAGATTAATCCAAGCGATATTGAGGGATTAGATTTAAGCTCATGGCAGTACGCGTTTAATGGTGCTGAAGCAATCAATCCCAAAACCCTCGAGCGTTTCGCCAAGAAATTTTCTCCCCATGGCTTTAAACTTGAATCGTTTGCTCCTGTATATGGGTTAGCGGAAGCTACAGTAGGATTAACTTTTCCCAGCCAAAAACGCGAGCCTCGAATCGATAAAATTCAACGTGAATGGTTTGAAAAAGAAATAAAGCGATCCCAGCATTGAAAGGAGGGGACACTGTTGAGTACGTGGGGTGTGGCGAGGTTTTAGCCGAGCATGGAATACGTATTGTGAATGATAAAGGCGCTGAATTACCTGAAAGGATAGTGGGAAATATACAATTCAAAGGTCCCTCCGCCATGCAGGGTTATTATAATAATCCGCAAGCAACCCAAAAAGCCTTCAGGGATGGCTGGTGGGATACAGGGGATTTTGGGATATTTGGCGGATAAAGAATTGTTTATCACTGGACGCAAAAAAGACCTAATTATTAAAGCAGGTCGTAATATTTATCCGGAAGAGATAGAGGAAATACTCAATCAGATAAGTAGTATTCGGAAAGGTTGTTCTGTAGCGTTTGGCATCAGTGATTCGAGCACCGGTACTGAAAAATTGGTCATAGTTGCGGAAACGTATGAATTGGTAAAAACAAAACAACAAGCTATTCGTGCAGAAATTATTGAAAAGATGGCAATGGAATTAGGCGTACCGCCTGATATAGTCATCTTGGTTTCGCCAAGAACTGTTCCAAAAACTTCAAGTGGAAAACTTCAGCGCTCTGCCTGTAAGCAGGCTTATATTGAAGGCAAATTAAGCAAGCAGCAATTGCCAGTCAAGTTGCAGTTGATAAAATTAGCTTGTATCAGCGCGGGTAAAAAATTTATAGCTGGTTCTGTTATTTGGGGCGATTGATATACAGTCTCTACGTAGCTATTTTATTAGTGATTATTTTGCCAATCATGTGGTTGCTTTTGCTGCTTTTTTCACCCCCAAATACCGCTAAAATGGTACAATTTTTTGCTCGCCTCTTTTTCAGACTAAGTTTTTGCCCGGTTACTGTCGAAGGGAAAAACAACTTGAACGCTCAGGATTCAGTGATTTATGTTGCTAATCATGCCAGCTATGCAGATGCGCTTGCTTTAGTGGCAGTTTTGCCGACAAATATTGCGATCGTGGCGAAAAGAGAATTATTAAAAGTACCTATCATTAGCAGTTTTATTAAAAAATTGAATTACCCAACTGTTGATCGAATGGATTTTACTAAGAGTATGGAAAATAAAAGCCTGATTGAAACAGTCCTGCGACAAGGACAATCTATTGTTATTTTTCCTGAAGGAACGTTTACCTATGCGACAGGATTACGGCCTTTTAAATTAGGTGCTTTTATCATTGCAGCCGAAACCAGCACACCGCTGTGTCCAGTTTCCTTGCAGGGAACACGCTCAATTTTACGGGGTGAGAATGTACTGGCCAAGCCGGGGAAGATCAAAGTGGTTGTTGGCAAACCTGTTTCTCCCAAAGGTAATGATTGGCATGAAATTATCCACCTTCATTCAATAATGCGTACCGAAATTGCCAAGAACTGTGGTGAGCCGGTAATTGATATCATTGTTGCAGGTCCAGTCGTCGATTAGAGGCTGTTGATCTTTCTACTATCTTGGCGCTTCAGGTTTGATTTTCTGTGCTTCGCTGCTCACATACTTGCATGTATGCTGCGCTGCTCGAAAATCAAGCCTGAAGCACTCAAGCTAGCGAAAGCTGAACAGCCTCTTTCTAGGTTTTCGGTGTTCGTTGCGCTTTAAGCTAACCTAAGGTCAAGAGGTACTTGGTAGTAGTTTTTCTTCCCGTTTCCTCTCCTTTGCAAAAGGCAAGTAGGGGCGAAATACAAAAGAAAGGATTAAAAGCAGCAGTAAAAAACCATCATCCACCCCATTAAGTAAAAACAATCGTCTAAGGCTAAGGCAGTAGCTTGTCGATCGAGCAGAGAGTTTAATTTAGCCAATGCTTTTTCTCCTGACAGATGAAACTGTTCTGCTCGCTCAAAAAATTGTTGCGTAGGTGGGGCAAGAGGCGTGAGTAGGCTGCCTAAGCGTAGATGATAGAATACTTGTCGACGCTGCCATAAAATAATATATAAGCTTGCGCCTAAGGCACTACCAAGCAAACGCACAATGTGAAACACGTTGATCCGCTCAGCCGCCTGCTCTTGAGGGTAGATAGTTACAGACATGCGGAAAAGTGGTGGCAAAAAGAGGGCGAGTCCAAGTCCTGCCAAAAGCCGCGAAACAGCAATTCTGCCAAAATTAATCTCCACATTGAACGTAGCAGTATAAAAACAAGAAATAGCAAAAAAAGCAAAGCGGTTGCAAGTGGAACTCGTGCATCAAAACGCTTGTAGTTTAAAAATATTGGAATCCATGCTCCAAGCGCCATTGTACCTATCAACAAGATAATCCAGTCAGGGGTATAATTGACGTAGAGTTTCAACCATAGTGATAAGAGAATGACCATACCAAAATAGGCGGAAAACAGAAGGGCGACATTTAATAAAGCAAAGCAAAAATAGAGGTGTTTGAATAGCCTGAACTCAACGATGGGATAAGGGAACGAAAGACTACGCAGAATGAAATAAAGAAAATTATTCCACCCGCGATGAGCATGAACGTAATTAATGAGGAGCGAAACCAATCGAGTTCTTGTCCCAGAATTAAAGCTGTGCCAATAAAAATAGACTAATGCAATAAAAGAAATATCCCGCCTTGTCAAAAAGTACCTTCTCAGGTGGTTTATGAAATTTCCTAAAGCCGTAACCGACATAGACAATTAAAAAGCACAGATAGGAATATTGGGTACAAACAATGCTTGCCAATGATAATTAAATGCGACCCAGCCACCCCAACAAGCACCAAGTACTGGAGTAATAGCAAAACAGGTTAAAAGGAGTGGCATAACAAATTCAGGTTTTTTTCTGGTGCCAGTAGCGGGATCAGAGACATAGTGATTAATAGAAAAAGCGGTCCAGATGCAAAACCTTCCAAAAAGCGAAACAAAATGAAATTAAAATAATTGCTGGCAACAACACATTGCCAAGAAAAGATGAGCATGAGGCATAAACACAGGACATAGAGTTGAAGCGCACTCAAACGGGTAATCCAGGGTTTACCTAGAGGGACACCCAATACATTACCGAGGCAAAAGAAACTAACTCCATACGGTGCTAAATAGGCATTGCCACCGAGATCACTGACGATATAAAGACCCGCCATCATTGGCAGAGTAAGATTAAAAATAACAATTGCTAACGAGAGAAGCAAAACGTAGAAGATCATTTAGGGGGTACCTCGCCAAGAGCTACCTCTTGAAGAGTGAGAGGTGTTTGTGCGTAAGCTTTAAGCTTGGGATCTAAATTATTGGTGATAATATGAGTAATCAATTTCTGAACACCTAGTTCTTCTTTTTTGAATATATTGGTTGTGTAGTGTGGGGCCCCTTCAGATGAAGTCGGTACTAACAGACCGCTTTGATCAGAAATATCAACAGTGACTTCCAATGATAAACCAATACGAAGCGGATTTTTTTAATTCATTAGGATCCAGTTTGATACGCACTGGTAAACGTTGGACTATCTTAATCCAGTTGCCAGAGAGGTTTTCTGGCGGTAATAGTGAGAATGCGTTACCTGCAGCACCTGGTAAACCAACAATTTTCCCATGAAAAACAACGGAGCTGCCATAAAGATCGGAGATAATTCTGGCTTTTTGGCCAATACGCATTTTTTTAACTTGGGTCTCTTTAAAATTTGCATTTACCCAGATTTGATCAAGAGGGATAATACTCAATAACAGCGTACGTTTTAAAGCCCTCATCCCTACCTGAATTCGCCGTTGTGCGACAAGTCCATCCACGGGGGCATAGATTTTACAGCGATAAAGTTGTACCCAGGTATCACGTACCTGTTGGGCAGCTTCCAACACAAGGGGATGAGCGGTAATGGTAGTCCCTTGCACAAAAGCCAAGGCTCTTTGATACTGACTTTTTGTGCTTTTTAATGCGGCAAAACTTGCTTTCAAATCATCAACGGCATGTTGATAATCTTCCAAGGATACCCCTTTTGCATGAATGACGGCATAGCGATGTTTGAAATCTTGGCGGGCTTTCAATAATTGCGCTTGTTTAATTTCAATTTCTGCAGCCAACGTAAAGACATCATGAAAAGCCTGGCAGATATCCCGTACAATTCTTGCCAGATTCTTTTTGCTTTTTCCAGT
>NZ_CALJ01000086.1 GCF_000308315.1 Legionella tunisiensis
TGCACCTAAGTCTAAAACGGAGTCTCCTGTTTTGGGATATTTTTCTAAGAAGGTAAGTGCTTCCCATAATTTCAGATAGGCTCGATTGGGGGGATTGGTTTTGTCTTCATTAAAAAACACTTTCCATCAGGCCATTTTTTGAGGCGTTTATTACTGTAGATTAAGGTATTTTGATCTAAAAGACTAAAGCTGCCTATGGCAGGAATCTCGGTTTGGAGTGGAAAAGAGCATGTTAGAGGAGGATATTTCCGTAATTGTTCTGCAATTAGACGCGAGCGTCTTATTTTAGCAATAGGATGCAAATACCAAAAATGGCCAGCCTGGCGAAGAATTTTAACTGCCTCAGAAATCGATTGAAATTTCACAAGGCGAGGTTCTAACCAAATATCCTGGGCAAAGCAAACAGTAAGTTTTTTCACAGAAGACAATACCAGATCGTCGACAACATCAGAAAATTCTTCTATTTCTTGACAAAATTCATGAAGAAATTCGGGTTTGACGATGTAAATGGCAGAAATCTCTTTTTGTGTTTCCATAAGCCTGTCATTAAGAAGGTTATTATACGGAGGGGTTATTTATATTTTGCTAACTTGAGTGATTATTGGCTTGATTTCGTATAGAGCATCACAGTAGAGCGCAGAAAAATCAAGCTGATAAGCGGCCAAGATAACAGGAATACGACAACCTCTAACTAGTTTGCTGCAGATATTCATCAGAGTGGTGTTGCAGATGGAACAGCTCGCTAACTTAAACTAAGCTGATTATAAGTCATTCGATTTGATATTCACAAGAAATCATGGTGGCTGGTTTATCGTACAGCTAGTGTAACAATTGAAAATTAGTTAGAGTGTGCCTTTTGGGAGTCGAGTGTTATGAATAGAAAAATATTATTTTCCATACTCATGATGAGTACCTGCCTCTTAACTGGATGCTGGACAACCAAGTCAGGGCAGAAATCAGGAATTATTGTGAAGGTTGCCAAAGAGGGTCGTTATTGGGGAACCTATGAGGGAGAAATGATACGTGGCGGGCTTGATAATGCGACTGGTGCTACGGGTCGAGAATTTCACTTTACTTTAGGACAGTTTAAATCGGAGCTTGTTGAGCAAGCTGAACGCGCAATGCAAACTAATGAGCATGTTATTCTTACCTATCATTGTGAAGAGTTTGTGGCTCCTTGGCGTGGCGAAACCAAATGTTTTGTCGATAGCATTAAAAATTTGGACAGTGAGAAAAATGAAAGTAAATCCAATAAATAACCTCTATCCACACAATTTGCTCTACTAGTTCTTTTAGTTTACGATTTCGTTATCTTTGATAAAAGGATTTTTGTATTATGTTTTTCTTTAAGGAACCTAAAGTTAAGCGAATTGCCAGGCATTTACAGGCCCAGCTTGCAGCCTACCATCAAGACAGGTGGGCTCATTTACTTGTAGTAGCAGAAAAAACTGGCATGCGATCTCGAGAGCTCGATCTGCAAACACCCATAGAAACACCATCTTGGTTCCGTGCAAGAAAGGATTTTTCTTGGCGAATTTCAATAGGCAATACTAATATCGCCCGGCTTGAATTTGAGAATGCTTCTAAACAAGAACGCCACTATCAAGAGCTACTTAAGCAAGCTGAAGCGATTGTTACCGAACTTAATCAGTCACAACCGAATTATGTAACGGTAATTCAGTTAGTCAGGGCAATAAAAAGTCAATCTGCTCGGGTTCCTTCTATTCGTGGTGGCGACGAGATAGAGATTAAAATAGGCAATTTTTCCGGGGGAAATTTATTCGTAGATTTCTTTAGTGGCATCGGCGGATTAGTTTATGCGCCGTTAATGGGTTTAGCTAGCGTATTAGCAAGCTCTTTCTATTATGATGAAAAATCAAAATATTGTGGCAGTCCGGATTTTTTCCTCGATACGGCAAATTATTTTTGTGATTCTTTATGTAAGGTGATAAGCTCAGTTCTTTTCCCTTTAGCAATGCTGCGTTCCAAATATGAGACAGACTCTTATAATCCTGTAAAAGGTGAATTAATGCGTAGTCTCGATAGCATTGTTTTCTTAGCAGAGCAATTTCTTAAATCGCCCGATGTTCTGTCCATAACCCCAGCCCCTAGTAAAGCGCTTTGTATTCCTTCCAGGTAATCATTTGACCTCTTTCTTCATCGTAGAGCTTGAGAGATATCAATTCTTTTGTATTTTTTAATCCAAATTTGGGAACGGTACTGAAATAGTCATTTTCTTTATGGCATTGCGCTAGTTTATAAAAGGGAATTTTAGGTGCCAGTGTATGGATATGATGGTAACCAATATTTGCTGTCAGCCACTTGAAGGGCTGGGGTAAATCATAGTAGGTGCTTCCTTTTAATGCCGAATCATGCAAATTCCATTCTTTACTTGAAACAAAATATCTATGTTTAAAATTATGCTGTACATAGAATAAATAAATTCCCAATGCACCAGCAAGCCATTGTGGTAATAGGATGGCTAGTAAAAAACTTCAGGCCTGCTGTGGCAATGAGAGGACCGTAGAGAAGAATAATACCTAAATTAGTAAGTACAACGCTTCGGTGTTCTTTTTTACCAAAGCCTTTTCGTTTACGAAAAAAGCGCTGATCAATGCCAAAGACGTAAATCCAGCCGAGAAAAACATCACAAAGCTATTTCGATATAGTTGATAAACCAATTTGCCCCAACGGCTTTTGGCTTTGTATTCTCTAACGGTGAGAAGTTTTATATCACCTACCCAGGGGCGGTTATCTGCATTACCACCATTGGCATGATGAATAGCGTGTGCTTTTCGCCAATAATAATAAGGTGTAAAAAGGATAATCCCAGTAAAAACGCCAATCCAATCATTATATTTTCTTTTTTAAAAAGATTTCCATGCCCTAAATCATGTTGAAGCACAAAAAGACGTGTAAATAGAAAGGCAAGTGGAATGATGAAGATGAATAGAGGCCAGTAGTGGTTACTGATAGCAACCTGTAAAATAACTAATCCCATAATAAGTAAACAAATTCAAAGTAATTTCACCGAGGCCACGCCAATTACTGGTTGCAATATATTTATAAATATTAAATGGAGATGTATTCAAGAAAATTCCAAAAAGGCTCCTAATATCATTAGTATATCTTAGATTTTTATTAGAGAGTGCTTTTTTATCCTCGTTATTACAGATTATTAGTTGCTTGGCCTGCTAAGGATAAGTGCTAATCTGTTTTTAAACTTAGCTCAATTAAACTCCAAATCTCCTTGTGGGGCTTGTCATTACATGAGTAATAAGAACAAGGTAATCAAAGCTGGAAAAGCTTGGATAACCAGGATTCTTAAATTAACGAGGAGCCCTCCAGCAATTCCGGCAATTAAAATGCAACTTAAGAAGAATAATTTCACATGGAATGCTTCAATGGGATCGGAAGCTAGTAAACCCCAGAGCAGTCCTGCACTTAGAAAGCCATTATAAATACCTTGGTTGGCTGCAAGTGATGCAGATTGAAAAGCAAAGTCTGGTTGTGTTCGAAACACTTTGCGGCCAAGAGGTTTTTTCCAGAGAAAAAACTCAAGGATGAAAAACCAAAGGTGCAAAATAGCGGTGATTATCACCCCAATGTCAGCTAAAAATTTGATCATTTTTACCTAATAAAAGAAGTTTAATTTTAATCATACCTGTCTTTTTCTACCAAATCTCTCCAAAAGGACGTGCTTCGACTTCAAAAGACCATGCTGAAGCAGGTTGTTGAGTCAGCCAAAAAACGGTATTTGCCACATCATTTGGTTTAACAAAAAATCATCTGTTTTATCAGGCATGCGTTGGCGTGTGTTTGGTAAATCAACGATGCCATCTATAATGATCAGAGCCACATGAATGCCAAAGGGCCATAAATATTTTGCCATCGATTCAGTAAGGCTTCGTTGAGCAGCTTTGGCAGATGCAAAGGCTGCAGTATTAATGCCTCCACGTTTAGAGGCAGTCGCACCAATAACAATAATGCTGCCGCGGCCTTTTTCTTCATCCCAGGAATAACAGTTTGGCCGATAGTCAATAAACCGAATGTATTAACACGCCAACTTGCTTCAAAGGCGTCTGGTTTAATTTCTTCAATATTTCCCCAGCTTCCTGAGCCAGCGTTATAGATGACAATATCAATTTCCCCTAATTCGTTGGTGATTTTATTAAAGGCCTCTTGGATAGAGCGAGCATCACTGACATCACATTCGTAAGCGTGTGCGTCTTTAAGCTCAAGCGCAAGCTTCGTGGTAAAATCACTTGTACGTGCCAATAGAGCTACTTTATAGTTTTGTTGACTAAAGCAAGTTGCAAAAGCAGCCCCATTGCCTGGACCAACTCCTACAACGACACAGACGGGTTTTTCATATTGATTTTCCTTAAAGCGTTGTGATTACCTTAGTTTAGACTTAAGATGGCTGTCAACAGTAGCTAGTTGGATTCAGTGATACTTTAAAGTATTAATCGTCTGTAATGAGAACAATATTTGTTTAATCTTGAATCATCATATAGTATTAAGCTCTTTAATCTAGGTAGAAGTATAGTCATAAAATTCAACCTTAGGTAATTGAGAAACCACTACGAGCAAACTTGTGTCAATTTGTTTAATTTATTGATATAATTAGATTTTTTCTATATTGAGTAATTATGAAAACCATAAATAAATGCTCAAAATGCACAGTGGCTGATCCTCCGCCATTTGAAATCTCTTATGAACACATTAGAGAATTGTTGGATGCGGGTAAATTAAATATCTGGGAGTGGGATCTCATCTCAGACGATGTCGTTGATTTTGGCTATTCAGAGTCGTTATCTGTTTTAGGTGGTCATGAGGGGGAAATTGGTAGATTAAACCATTTTCTTACACGGTTGCACCCTGATGATCGCGAACGTATTGCAAAGGAGTTGGAAGAAGCCTTTGCTCTTCATGATGATTATAATGCCGAGTTTCGCGTTCGACTCATGAATGGCCGTTATGAATGGGTTGCTGCCCGTGGTCGTTATATCCGCGATGCTGCTAGAAAACCGATTAAAATGATTGGTACTTGGTGTTTTATTACAGATCAAAAAATATTCAAGAATTGGCGCGACGACAACAAACGACACTTACGCGCTTGTCACGTTGTTATGTGTTAGGAGAAATTGCATCAACGTTAACCCATGAAATTTCCCAGCCATTACTGGTTACCAACACCTATCTCAGTGGCAGTGTACGCCGCCTGAAACAGAATGATATTGATAAAGAAGAACTCACTAACGTTTTAGAAGCTGCTCTTAAACAGGTTGATTTGATGGGTAAGATTATCAAGCGTATTAAGCGTTTTGTTACCCATGGAGAACTGCATTATGAACCCGTTGATTTAATTACAGTAGCAGAACATGCAGTCAAAATAGCGCGGTTTTCATTCGATTTTGCTGTAACCGTAAATTATGATTTTGATAAAAACCTGACAAAGGTCATCTTGGATCCCAATCAAATCAAACAAGTCTTTTTGAATCTTATCAATAATGCCCTTGAGGCTATGTTAGAGTCCAATACCCGGCAACCAACATTAACTATCAAAATAGAAACAGTGAACGACGAGATAAATGTTTTTATCATGGATAATGGGCCAGGCATCTCACAAAATGTTGTTGAAAATTTATTTACCCCATTTTATAGCACGAAAGAATATGGTATGGGTGTGGGTTTATCTATTTGCCGTAATATCATCAAAGCGCATGGCGGAACGTTGTATATAGAAAATAATCTCATTGACGAAGGTGCTATATGCAGATTTAGCCTACCTTACATTGTGGAAGCAAATAATGGCTAGTACTGTATATATTGTTGAAGATGATCTGGATGTGGCGAATGCACTAGAATGGCTTTTAAAATCCGTAAAGTTGGCAGTAAAAACATTTCTTGATCCTTATGAGTTTCTTGAGCATTCCGATAAGCTGGAAGAGGGTTGTGTTTTATTGGATGTACGTATGCCTGCTATGAGCGGCATGGAGGTACTTAAATTATTATGCCAGCGTAGCGATCGGCCTTCTGTTATTATGATTACCGGGCACGGAGATATTCCAATGGCGGTACAAGCAATGCAGATTGGAGCAAAAGAATTCATAACAAAACCTTTTAATGAGCAATTTTTACTCGAAAAAATCCAAACTATTCTGGCCAGTAAAAGCGAGGTTAATCGAAACTACCAGCAAATGACGGAGGTGGCCAAACAATTTGCCTCGTTAACTGAACGAGAGCGTCAGGTCATGCATTTAGTTGTTGACGGTTATTTAAATAAGCAAATTGCAATGGAATTAGATATAGCTATCTCCACTGTAGAATTGCATCGTCGGAAAATTATGCTCAAAATGCAAGCACGTAATTTAGCGCAATTAATTAAAAAATCCTTACTGTTAGAAATCTAGGGTAATCAATAGGGTAATTATGGTAATTTGGTATATCCAACGATTACCCACATTGTTAAGATGCACCGGCGTTAAAGGCTCTCCATTAGGATTCTCTCCATGTTGATAGCATGTGCCAGTTGCTAATTCCGAACCTAGGACCAATACACTTACCTAGGTTATACGACGAAGCAAGATTTTATATGGAACTGTCCTACATGATTGAAAATATTGTGGAGGTGCAGCAGCCTATAGTGCTTTTTTTGATGGATATTATTCCGGCTAAAGATGTTGAGTACCCTTTTTTCTTACCCAGATTGAAGAGATCCGAAGAAAAATAGCTAATAGGTTGCGCCTGACTTTTAATAATAGGGGGCTCACGGGTTATAACAACAGTACTCGCTTTTCTCTTGCAAATTATGTGAACCCATTCAATACATTACAGCATATATGCCAGCAAATAGGGAACATAGTCGATTCCATCAATTCTTCTTTAGCCGCCAAATGCCATTTTCCTTACTCTTATCTTATGCTTTAGAAAATAAAGTAGTGTTCACCGATCATCTCATTACGGAAGCACGGAACGCACCGAAATGGATTTTTAATGATGAAAAGCAACTCTGCATTCAGCATGCTAAACAATATATGGGCACTCTATTTGAGCCTACTAGCTAACGTTAGTTTAATTTAGCGCTTGCAGTACTTGGTTCATCGGGACAACTTGTGAAGACAGAAACTCCCGTACTCACCAAGCTGCCAACGGTCTTCACAGCATTAAATAGTCCTGGAACAAGTGTACAACCGGATGTAACACCATTATAAACGGCGCCTATCTGAGTGGTATTCAGTGCTGCTCCGCCAAGATCAGCAAAGATATTGTTATGCTCTGATAAACTCAGGCCGGATACTGCGCTGACAAACATTGTCAGGCCGTTTTCAGCCAAGGACGTTGGATTAGTATAAAGCTCATAAGCTGCATAAGTGAAAGCGAGTGCATGGTAAGCTTGCATTCCAGCACGCCAGGCACTTTTTTGGTTAAAAAAGCCGAACATTTAAATCTACCTCATGATTATTAAGTGCGTGCAGATTTAATAGGATGACTAAAAAATCAAGATATTTTTAGATCTGTCTGATGAGGAAATGTTGTTGATAGTGTCAACTACAGGTATTTCTTCTGTTTAAAAAGCTTGTTCTAGGCTCCTTAAGAGCTGACATGGATACGCTCATCGAGCACGATTTGTTCAGCACCATCTGTTTCATCTGTATAAAATAAAGTCAAAAATTGTAAAATAAAACTATACTAATAAAGAATTACTTTTTTTGTGAGTTATCATGCCTATTCCTATCTATCCCAAACAATTAGCTGAATTACTGCGAAAAAATGAGGCTGGCATAGCCAATACTGCTGATTCTTCGTATGAAGCAGACCAAAGTGTAATAAGGGAAATGCGTGTGCAGGATAGCCTTGAGAAGAATGATGACCCCAATGATATGCCGCTTGAAATAGCAAAAAATAATGAAGCTAATCCAGGTTCTGACAAACCTATTATAGGTCCCATTGATACTGAATATGAAATTAAAAAATTAAAGAGTCTAAGTTAGATCCGATTGATACGGAAGATGACGTTCAAAACAACTTGCATCCTTAGCTGTTTTATCAATAATTTGTGCATCATGCTTAGGGGGGCAAATGCCTTTTATAGGTTTGCGCGCTCTTCTGGCTAGTGTTATAAAGAAAGTTATTATCTATTTGCTTAATACATCAAGGAATCTTTCGTAGCAAAAATGACAGGCGGTCAATTACTTGTTAAATGCTTGGAAGAACAAGGTGTGGAATACGTATTTGGAATTCCTGGCGCTAAAATTGATGCAGTATTTAATGCCTTGGTTGATTCTCGTATTAAACTGATTGTCTGTCGGCATGAGCAAAATACAGCATTTATTGCAGCAGCCTATGGTCGTTTAACCGGGAAACCTGGTGTTGTTTTAGTGACTTCTGGACCTGGCGTAGCCAATCTTGTCACTGGGTTGCTAACAGCAACCACAGAAGGTGATCCAGTGGTCGCCATTGGTGGTAATGTTGCGCGTTCAATGAGTCTGAAACAATCCCATCAAGGAACAAATAACGTTAAACTGATGGAGGCAGTGACTAAGAGCAGTGTTGAGGCTCATTGGGTCGGATAATATCCCGGAAATTGTTGCGAACGCATTTCGCACCGCTCTTACTCCTTACAGTGGAGCCTGTTTTATCAGTTTGCCGCAAGACGTGTTGTCTGATAGTACTGATTGTAAACCGATTCCTGGCATTGCTGCACCAGAGTATGGAGAGGCGCCAAAAGAGCTAATTGCACAAGCCGCTGCCTTAATTAATCAAGCAAAGCAACCCGTCATATTATTGGGTATGGAAGCAAGTCGCCAGAATAACGCTAAGGCGATTCGAGCGTTACTCAAAAAACATCCTTTTGCGTTAATCGGTATCTATCAAGCGGCTGGGGTCGTTTCGAAAGAGTATGTCGATCTGTTTATGGGGCGATGGGGATTATTTAAAAATCAGCCTGGGGATCAATTGCTGGATATTGCTGATGTTGTACTGACTATAGGTTATAATCCCGTGGAATATGATCCAGAAATTTGGAATGCGACCAATAAAAAACGGTAATTCATATCGATTATCATGCTTGTGATATACATCTATCTTATCATCCTGCTTGTGAGGTATTAGGTGATATTGCAACGAATATTAATAGTCTTGCTTCTCATCTAGAAAAACGTGAACAAGTTCTAAGTAATAGGAAAATAATTCAGGCACGTCAAACTTTGCTTGATAAAATTGACTCAGGTAAAGACTACAAGACTTCACCTATTCATCTTCTACGCTTCATCTATGAGTTACGGCAGGCGGTTGATGATTCAACAACGGTTTGTTGTGATATTGGTACCGTGTATATGTGGATGGCACGTTATTTTTTTCTTTCCGCCCGCATCAATTATTATTTAGTAACGGCCAGCAAACCTTAGGCGTTGCTCTTCCCTGGGCAATTGCTAGTAACTACGCTATTCCTCATGAAAAAGTAGTGTCAATTTCAGGCGATGGAGGTTTTTTATTAGTGCTATGGAGTTAGAAACGGCTGTGCGGGAAAAACTGCATTTCGTGCATTTCATCTGGCGTGATGGAAGTTACAACATGGTTCTGGAGCAAGAATTAATGAAATATCATCGTATTAGTGGTGTGACGTTGGGACAGGTTAACATTCCTGATTTTGCTGCTGCATTCGGAGCGATTGGTTTGGAGTTGACTAAGCCAGACGAGTTTCAGGATATTTTCAGGAAGCCATGGCGCAGAAGAAACCGGTATTGGTAGATGTGCCGATTGATTATAGCGACAATGCAGAGCTGTTTAAGACTATTGATCCGAATGTAGGCCATTGAGATGAGGGATGTGTGAATTGATTGCAACCTGATTATTACTTAACAAGTTGCAGGTTTGATTGTGAGTAATTAAGTAATGGGTACAACCCCATTACTTAATGTTTGGTGGTAGCACTGGGACAGGCTGCATATGGCCAGGGATCTTTATTCATATTAAGTTTCTCCAATAAGGTATTTCTCAAGAGAGTGCTCTTCGTTTTGGTAGAGCCCGCCCAATATCCTGTTGCGCAACTGGACGTATTACAATCACCACCCAAGGTAATGAATGGTTTTTTATGATGAATTTTACAACTGCAGATGGCTTGACTGGGGGTTCTGGGATTAACAGTACAAGGGGAGTCAAGACAATTAGTCCATGGTGAGCCTTCAGGACACGTCATGCCTTTCTTTTGGCTAAATTGAGCCAAAGAAAAGAAGAGCGAATACGTTTAATTTTGTATTTATTAATCTTGGGTTCTCGCTTATCACAAGAAGTAAATCCCAGGCTGATGTCATTTTTAACAACGCAAGTGCACAGTGCGTAACGAGGGTGTCTTGGATCGGGTACGCAGGCTGCTGAGGTGCAGAGAGCGTATTCTTGTTGGCAACTAATGGTTTTGGGTTTGACCAGAATAGGCATTACCAAGAAAACAGTTCAGTACCAATAAACAAAAAAGTTTTTTCAGTAGGTTAAAAGAACTAAATTTCATGTTTTTATCCCTAAAAATTCTAATTTAAAAACATAGTGGATATCAAGGTAAAACACAAGAATTGGTCAGATCGAATAAGTAACAGTATAGAACGATGATAATTAATTACTGGTATCAAATATCATAATCCCATTGCCATCTTTCCCGTTACTTAGATGGCATCTCCAATCCATGCCTAACTGTTTTTCATCAGTGAGAGGATCATAATAGGCTACATGGAGTTCTGCTGAATTGTCTTCAAATATACGCAAGCGAGCATAATTATTCCAAAATTCGCCATGAGGATGTTCTATCAGCATGGTGATAGAGGTAGCAATAATATCTTTTTCCTGGTTATCTACTTGTAATTTGTAGTGGGTATATTCATTAAAATTAAATCGGGTACTGGCTCCTTTTAATTTAGGAAGAATGTGGGCAGCGGCCGAATTTGGATCAAGTTGGCATTTATCAAAATGGAGAATGGCCTTCACATCATCACCTCGCTCTAAGGCTGTGAGCAACTGGCTGTAATCGCTAATCAAGGTAGTTTGCGCAGAGACTGCATGAGTAACCAAGCTGAGGATCAAGATTCCTATACTATCCAAAATTGAGGTTTTCATCCGTTTTTCCTCTTTTTCTAGCAGAGCATGCCTAATTAAAAGATAGCAGTTGTTTAGGAAAACTAGTGAATTTTTTCAGTTTTGAGAATTAATTTGATGATGTCTTGAAAGACCCTGGAGACACCTTCTATCAGAAGGTGCTTCCAGGGTTTAGGGCAACTAGAGCTGGGTTGATCTTTGCTCTACGCTGGGAGCATTATATTCTTGCCACTTGCGCTGTACTTGCCTGCAACCGTAGCAAGCTGCATTATACAAATCAGGAAGGAACGACACAAAAGCGTCGACGAAATCCATTGCTGAACCTTTGTTAAAACCATAAACACAGCGGTTAAATTCAGCACCTTTTTTACTTAAAGCGATGTTTTCATCACGGGAAGGGGGCGCGTCGCGGGAAGGGGCAAATGTTGTTAGATTAGGTATTTTATAACTGCTCTCATATTTGTTGAGCTCTGCGACGTAGGCGCTTTCAATATCATTTGCAATGAAGTGTGTTATTTGTATACGCGTAAGAACCGGGTAAAGGGTAACCATCATATTGCGAATGCCTGGATTGTTTTGTAAAACGTCTTTAGTTGCTATTCGCCCTTCTTGCGGTCCAAGACTCCAATTACAGCAAGCCACAGAAAGTTTTAATGCTTCTTGATATTCAGTATAAGCAAGAGAGCGTTGGCTTAAGTGATATATCGCTGAGCCCCAGCCTGCCCAACTTAAATATCCAACTAAAGGAAGAAAGGACAAACTGGAGGCGACTACACCAACAAGAACACTGCCCATAATGGTTTGATCAAGTTCTTTGAGTGCTTTTGATTTTTGTTGCAATAAAGCAGTGCAATCATTCATGAAGCGCATATGCGACTCGTTGTCTGGATCAAAAGCATGAACTACTTGAACGGCAAGAATACCGTCTGTTGCTTGCGCATTTACTCCAATCGTAAAATACTGCTCTGAATCTTTTTGTAATTTATTAAGCTGGTTATTCACTCCTAGAGTAGGAAGCGGTGTAGAGACTGGTTGTGTTCTTCTAAAATAACTGAATGCTAATTCTAAAGCGGATGCCATGTTATTTTCATCTGATAATAAACGAAATGGCATTATAATATTTTTTGGGCTAATAACAATTTATGATTGACATGAATACCCGTTTTTTAGTAGAAGCCAACAACATAAAGAAGATCGATTTCACAGCCTATGAGTAGTAAGGTGCATCATTATCAAGATTTAATTACTGTTTTTAATACTTGTTTTGCAGAAGAATATAATACTCGCTTGGTTAAAGGGGGCGACGAGCCTATTTACCTGCCAGCTGACGAGCAACGCCCTTATCACGCTATTTTTTGCGCATGGTTTTTTAGTAGCGCCCTGCATGAATGTGCGCATTGGTTTATTGCTGGCAAAGAGCGTAGAAAGCAGATTGATTTTGGTTATTGGTATCTTCCGGATGGCCGCTCGCCGGAGCAACAAACATTATTTCAAGCGATGGAGGTCAAGCCTCAAGCGATGGAGTGGATACTTTCTGTTGCAACGGGGCACCGCTTTCGAGTTAGCATCGATAATCTTAATGGCGGTGAAGCAGATACTGATGCGTTTAAGCAGGCGGTGTATGAACAAGCCACTACTTATTGCAGGCGGGGATTGCCCAGGCGTGCCGATTTATTTCGCAATGCTTTGTGCCGCTTTTATGGAACTTCTCCAGTTATGGAAATCACCCAATTCAAATTGAGTGATTTATAAATTTTTCCACTAACTAAGATTGTATACTACTCCAAATTCGACTAGATTCCCTGTCGGAGTAATAGTCGTTGTTTTTAATGTTTCATTGTTAAGTACAGCAAACGTTGTCTTTTTATAATGAAGGTAAGAATACTCCATTCTTAGAACAAGATGTTCGGTAAATTTTTGATTCATACCTAAACCTGCACGAAAGCCGCCAAGATTTCTATGAATGCTGGCGAGTGAATTATCCCTGGTAGTAATTTTAAAACGACCATTTACGTAGCCCGCACGGCCATAGAAGAGGAATGTTTCGGAAAACAGGAATCCTGGTAAAGCACTTAAGCCATAGCTGTAAGGCATTTCGAAGGTTGTATCCGTGATATTCAGGTTAACGTATTCATTATTAGCGGAATCAAATTCAACGGTACTCACATTCACATTTGTCTCAGCTGCTAAATACCAGCACCCATGTTGCCAGCCATGACCTGCAAATAAGGAACCAAAAACTCCTTTGCCTGTTTTATGTGTTTTATCGATGACATCAAAATTCGGAGGGGTATGCTGGGATCTAATAAAAGCATATTGCTTAAAATCAATAATGTCAGGCCCAGCACCTGCGCCTGCATAAAAACCAGCGCTCCAGCATGATAAAGGCAATAAAATAAAAACGATCATGGTTTTCCGTAACATGGTTTTTCCATACAGTAAAGAACGAACAAAAAAGTATAATAAAGGTAGGGTTTTTTCACCATAACTTTATGAATATAAAGATTAATAAAATGCTAACTAAAATTAATAATGAAAGGTTAGACTGTTAGGTTCTTAGTGACTGCGGATAAGTAAGATAGGCGAGGTGGCAATGCGGATTACACTTTCTGCGACACTCCCCAAAAACAAATGGCTAAAGCCACGACGGCCATGAGTTCCTATAACGAGCAAGTCAGCGGGCCAACGCTCAGCTTCTGCTACGATTTTCTCCGCGAGACGTCCTTCAAGCTTTGGTTCGATAAGACAATTATCGCATTTGATCTTGGCATCACGTACTAAAGCACTGGCTTGGTCTAAATTTTCCCTTGTCGTTTATAAGCAGCAGCCAAGGTGTCGAAATCAATATAGCCTTCTGTATAATTGACCATATTCTCATCAATTACATGAACAAGGCGCAGATGAGCTTTGGCTGGGGCGGCTAGTTTAATCGCTTCCTGTAAGGCTAG
>NZ_CALJ01000085.1 GCF_000308315.1 Legionella tunisiensis
ATTAAGTTTTTGGGTATTGACCTAGAAAAATACAGTAAACCATCCCACTGTAACAAGACAATAATGCAGCACAAGTTGCTGCCCAGCTTTTTCGAGGCAGATAAACCAATAATTTTCTGATCATAAGCAATCAAGAGAGCGAACCAGGGAATAATTGCCAGAAGGCTGGGGCCAATCCAATTGATTTTTATTTTGTGAAACAGACTAAATAAAGAAAAAAGAAGAGTGGTACAGTTGTATAGATCTGAAGAAAATGTTTTGTTTTAGTTGCTACAAGATTTTTCGTCTGTTCTTTTGTAAATAAAAGCCATCCACCAAAAACACCTACCGGTGTTAAAAAGATTAGCAATAACCCGATTAATAGATGAAAAGAGAAGGAGTAATGCTCTTGAAGGCGTCGGCTACTCTGAAATAGAAATGAGGCCCAATGGTGGGTAGCATTCCAGTAAATAACCGGAAAAAATAAAACCAAGCTGATTAATGCACAAAGATAGGGCTCTTTACAAAAAACCATTTGCGCGAAGAAGGTTCTAAAATTAAATAGGTTAGGGTCGCAAGCCCAAGCAAAACGATGGTGTATTTGGAAAGAAGTCCTAAGCCAAGCCAGAACCCTGCCAAATACCATTTTTTAGATTTATCTAGAACCAACGCCTGATAGAGATAATAAAGCGTTGCAGACCAGCTAAGAATGAGGGGAATATCTGGAGTAATGATATGTGAATGAATAAAGAAAAAGGAAGCACCGATAATAGCGCAATCGCATAAATGCCAGTCCCTTTCTTTATTGAGTCGGTGAGCTTAAAACTAAAATACCCTGTCAAAATCCAACAAGGGATTGTAGCAAAGCGTACTCCCCATTCATTGTTTCCTAAAATGGATATGCCTAACTTAATTAAGAGGGCAACCATTGGTGGATGATCTAGAAAACTGAAATCAAGGTGATTCGCATAATTCCAATAATACGCTTCTTCTACTAATAAATTGGGCGATAGTATGTAGAGGATGTGAAACAGAAAAAAGAACAATAACAATTAAAAATAGCAATCTATACCGAGTTTGATTCATTATAAATTTTTACCTTCTGTCCATGACAGGCTCAAACAGACTTAATATTCCATTATCGCGTTGTTAATTTGAATTTCCGTATTTAATACTAAATTTCAATGAATAGCTTTAAAAAATAATAAAATTTTTTTCAAGACATTACATTCTTAGAGAATGCTAACAAGTGCTTGTTCATGAATAAAATGATTAAACAAATCTAACCACCTTGCAGGTTGATACAATCAGGACCTGAAAGAGAAAGATAGCCTGCTAATTGCAGTTCGTTAATCATACCAAGGCCCGGTAAAAGAATGAATTCTTTTTTAGAGTTTAATAGGGAACTTGGTAGTGAACTGAAAACGAAGGAAATATAAAAATGAATGAAAATGACAAAGAGCGGATTTTCATAACACAATTGTACTCTGTATGACTCGAACAGTTAAAGTTTTTGTGAACGTGCTGCAAGTCTTAACTACCAAAAACATTCATTGGATTTGAAGGCTGCAAGCATGCATTCAAAATCTCTTGCATCGAATTTAGCACTCGTTCATTAGATTCTGATGGTCGTTTGGATTGAACACCTTGTAGAGTTTGTTCAAGTTGAGCGACTGGACCTGCTACGGTCTCATGTATCTCTGTTTGGGTGATTTTACGAGGCAAACGGTGACCGCCAAAAAAGCTGTTGCTTAATAGTTGCGACATTTTAGGCGTACTTTGTGCACTCATATCGATCACTTTAGTTAATTTAAATTACTTATACTGTAACAAGATTTCCTTAAATAAACCTTAAGGAAACCTTAAGGAAAATAAATTTTTTCATTATAAATGATAATATTATGAACATAAAGGGTATTTAAAGGCAATAAATGTATAATTATTTTTCATTTAGGGTGTTTTTTAAATTTACTTAATTTAATGAGTAGGTTTTTTATAGGGGAAATTTGAAACACGACATTGAAGTACTATCGAATCCCGCCAAAAATGAAGAGGAAGAGGAAAGCAAAATGCTAACCTCAATTGCTCTCTACAACTTTCGCCGCTTTCTTTTTCGTCTGCCGCTTCTCTTGCCAGGTTTGTAGCAGTACATAAAATACGGGTACAAAAACCACCGCAAGGCAGGTAGAGGCTAACATTCCACTGCATACTGCTACGCCAATTGAGCGTCGTGCGTTAGCGCCGGCACCGGTGGCGAAGACTAAGGGCAATACACCCATGATAAAGGCGAAAGAGGTCATTAAAATAGGACGAAAACGTGTTTTTGCTCCCAGTACCGCGGCTTCCATAATGGGTTTGCGATGAATTTGCCGCTGCTCATGCGCCACTTCAACGATCAGGATCGCATTCTTGGCTGCCAAGGCAATTAACAGCAACAAACCTATTTGTGTATACATATTATTATCGAGTCCTAAGCTGATAAGCGATTGCTGTTCCTATTAATGTTAAAGGTACACTCAGAATAATTGAGGCTGGTACCAGCCAGTTTTCGTATTGTCCAGCTAAAATCATGTACACCAAAATCAATGACATGATAAAAATAAGATAGCTTACATTGCCCGCTATCTTTTGCTGATAAGCAGTAGATGTCCACTCAAAAGAGAGGCCGCCAGGCAAAATTCTATGCGCCAATTGCTCCAGGGTTTGAATGGCTTGTCCTGAACTATATCCTGCTGCTGCAATGCCATTAATGCTGCTTGACGGATAAAGATTATAAAGAGAAATCAGTGCAGGCCCGATAGTTGGATTGATATCCGTTAATGTTCCAAGAGGAACCATGCCGCCATACTGATTTCTCACATAATAATTGCGCACATCTTCTATACTGGTACGTGAAGAAGCATCTGCTTGTACATAGACCTGGAATACCTGGCCAAATTTGGTAAAAAGGTTTACATAGGACGAACCGAGATAGGTTTGTAAAGTATCAAATGCATCACCAACAGAAACCCCTAAAGACTCTGCTTTCGAGCGATTGATTGGTGCTGAAACTTGTGGTACTGCAGCACGAAAAGAGGTCATTACTTTCTGTAATTCTGGCAGTGCATTACCTTGTTTGATTATCTGATCAGTGGCTTTCTGTAGCTTGAGGTAATCAAAGCTGCCATCCTGCATTTCTACCTGCATTTGGAAACCACCCGATAATCCCAGACCTTGAATGGGGGGCGGTATTACGACTAATACTTTAGCATTTAATGTTTGTGCTGCAATTTCACTAAATTTGGTATAAAGCGACTTTAAATCCTCGCCTTTTCCACGCACGCTCCAATCTTTGAATATGATGTATACCACACCAGCATTGGCAAGGTTTGCGTTATTATCGAGAAGAGAAATGCCATCAATGCCAATGACGTTTGCAACCCCAGGAACTTTAGAAACTTTTTTACTCAATTCATCCAGGACAGCATCTGTACGCCCGAGGGTTGCACCATCAGGTAATAGGACATTTAAGATTAGATAACCCTGATCTTCAATAGGAATAAAACCTGTCGGAATAAGGCTGATGCTAGTGATAGCAACAGCAACTAATAAAGCACCAATTAGGCAGACCGTATTAGTGTGGTGCACAAGGCGATTCATGAATCGTATATAGGATGCTTCAATGGGATTATAAAACCGATCAAAGGTACGAAAGAAAATATTTTTGGGCTTATTAGGATCGATCGGTTTCAGCCATAAAGCGCATTGAGTCGGTTTTAAAGTCATCGCATTGATCGCACTAATGAAGGCAGTTGCAGCGATCACCAGGGCGAATTGAGCATACATGGCGCCGGTTAAACCCGGCATAAATCCGGCGGGCACAAAAACAGCCATGAGTACTAAGGTAATACCAAGAATCGGCCCAAATAATTCACGCATTGCCTCAATGGCGGCTTCTTTGGGAGGGGTGCCCCTTTCAATATGTTGTGTAACTCCTTCAACAATAACAATTGCGTCGTCTACCACAATACCAATGGCCAGGACGAGAGCAAACAAAGTTAATAAATTGATGCTATAACCCAACAAGAACATGGCAAAGAAAGTACCAATAATGGTTACAGGTACTGTTGTGGCTGGTATTAGTGTGGCTCGGAAATTTTGTAAAAAACAACAATGACTAATAGGACTAAAATGCCTGCTTCAAAGAGTGTTTTATAAACTTCATTGACTGAGGCTTTTACGAACATGGTTGTGTCAAACGGAATAGAATATTCCATCCCTGGTGGAAATTTTTTGCCATTTTAGCAACGGTTTTACGTACTTCTTCGGCTACATCTAAAGCGTTAGCACCGGGAAGTTGGAATATCCCAATAGCTGCGGTTGGTTTACCATTAAGTTTAGCAAGCTGACTATAACTGGAAGAACCAAGCTCGACTCGGCCTACATCTCGAATACGTACAATTTGTGCGGTGCTACTCGCATCAGCCCTTTCATTGGGCTCTGTACCTGAACTTTTGATAATGATGTTGGCAAATTCTTCTGGATTAGCAAGTTGGCCAGGGACATTGACAGTAAGTTGATAGGGTTGCTGTCCTACTATGGGAGGGGCAGCGATTTGACCTGCAGAAACTTCCTTGTTTTGATTGCGGATAGCATCAAGAACATCGCGTGGATTCAAGGAAAAAGCGAACATTTTTTGCGGATCCAGCCAGATTCTCATGGCATAGGCTCCTGAACCAAAGATAACTACATTACCTACTCCAGGTAAACGAGCTAGTTCATCCTGCATGTTAATAGTGGCATAGCTGTCAAGGAATAAACCATCATATTCACCATGTTGGGATGTTAAAGTAACAAATTGCAGAATAGCGGTAGATTTTTGCTGAACGACTACGCCTTGCTGTTGTACTGCTTCTGGCAATTGTGCCATTGCCGCTTGGACGCGATTTTGTACCAACACTTGGGCAAAATTGAGATCAGTACCGATAGTAAACGTAACAATCAAATTATAGTTACCACTATTCGTTGCAGTGGATTGCATATAAATCATATTTTCCACGCCATTAACTTGCTGCTCAATAGGAAGTGCTACGGTATCAATTAGCGTTTTGGCATCAGCGCCGGGATAAGTGGTTGTTACTTGAATTGTGGGTGGCACTATCGCAGGGTATTGCGACACCGGTAAAACAACAATGGCAATTAAGCCAAGAAAAACCAGCAGTAAGGCAATAACGTTTGCGAGTACAGGCCGTTCAATAAAAATTTAGAAATCATTTCTGTTTCTTCTCACTTTGAAGATCCATGTTAGATAAGAGGCGTTTTCTAAAGGTGTGCAAGTTAAATGGGTAATCGGTTTTTTAACCGTGCTCACTTTTTCTCTCCCTCGTTTGCAAAGCATTTATTTTCTTGATGACATTTGAGTCGACGGGTTTGTTTGCATTTTAGGGTTGACTTGATTACCTGGCGTTGCATTCTGCAATCCATCAACAATAATCTTATCCTGGGCATCAATCCCTTTAACAATTGCTCGCTTACCTTGTTCTAAACTGCCTAATACTACGCGTTTTGATTCCACATAGTTGTCTTTATTGACTACCAGTAAATAGGGGCCGATTTGATCATATTGGATAGCCGTATCGGGTACTGTTAAACGTGGGACTGGTTTGGTCAATGGAATGCGGACTTGCACGAATAAACCAGGCAACAAAGGATAATTTTTATTGGATAAAAGCGCTCGAAACTGCATCGTTCCTGTTGAGGAATTCAGTCCGGTATTGACGAAATCAAGTTTACCTTCATGAGGAAATCCTGTTTCACTTTGCATTCTGACATAAACCGGAATTTGATTGATCTCAGAAGGTTTAAAGCCACGGGCTCTTGCTGCATCACGGATTCTAATTAAATCAAGTTCGTTAAGATTGAAATAAACATAAAGGGGATCAACTTGCTCAATAGTTGCTAAATTAGTCGCTTGGCCATTACCGACTAGATTTCCGACATCGACAAGATGACGACCAATTCTTCCATCGAAGGGTGCAAGTACATGCGTATAACTATAGTTAATGGCTGCTACTTTAGCATTCGCTTCTGCTTTGGCAACTTCTGCTTTGGAGGATTCAGCTTGGGCTGCCCATTTTTCCACATTCTTTAAAGAGGTGGCATTTTCTTTATACATTTGCTTCTGGCGTGCAGCCTCAATCTTAGTATATTCATAGGCGGCTTTTCGTGATATCACGGAGGACTCTGCTTCCACAAGTTTTTCATAATAAGGCTGTGGCTCTATAACAAACAATTCCTGATCTTTTTTGACAAAGGTTCCATCGGTAAATTTTATCGCATCGAGATAACCTTCGATGCGGGCAACCAAATTCACAGAGTTAAAGGCAACGGTATTACCCGTTTGGGTAATATAGTCGGCCATCTCGATGGATTCCGGTTTTTTAACGATAACTACTGGAGTAGGTAATGCCTGTGTACTGCTTGTTTTATGGTGAGCTATTAGATAAATGAGGAGAAGAATAACAACGGTGATGGCTGCTATCTTCACTAGGCTAAATTTTTTTCGGAAGTCATATTCATCACCAGTTTGGTAAATAAAGTTGCTTTACTTGTTGCGCTTCAGTGAGCGGTGGCAGATGATTTTGTTTCTTTAACAAATTACCCCAGTCAGTGCGTGCAGCCATTTCAGCCTTAATATGTCTACGAACAATATCATTCCCACAGCGAATTTGCCAACCACCACCCAGAGCACGATAAAGAGCTACCAAGGATTGGGCGATGTCGCCCTGTGACTGGGTCAATGATTTTTGTACACGTAGCTCTTGGCGTTCAGCATCTAAGAGCGTGGTATAATCGCTTTCACCTTCTTTATACCGAGTTAAGGCTAATTTGGTGCTGATAGTTGCAGAAGCGTTTGCTTTCACAAGATAGGCTTCGGATTTTTTTGACTCAACATAGCGAGTGATATTATCTTGGACCTCTTTCTGTGCTTGTAACACGAGATTAAGATATTTTAACAAGGCTTGTTGGAAAGCTGCATCTTGCATGCGTACCTGGTTAGTAATTTGGCCATAATTCAAGATAGGCCATTGAAATGCGGGCCCAGCTGAGATGTTGCGATTCGACCAATTGAAAATATCACTGAGTGAACGATTGCCAATAGTATTGGCAGCAAAGTAAAACGTTCCAGATAGTGAGAAAGCTGGATAAAGAGTAGCAGCAGTCGCTCCTATCGCTTCAGATTGTGCTATAGCATCCATTCGTGCTTGATAAACATCAGGGCGCTGTGCCAAAGCTTCTCTAGGAATACCTACTGATACCATGGATGGTGCTTTGGGAATCCCCTGATTTTTTTGAGTAAAGTATCTAAACAGTTAGGTGTAGTACCCAGTAATACAGCTAATTTATCTTTCTGGGTTTGCAGTTCACTGACTAGTGTAGGCAGCGTGGCTTGCGTTTCGGCAAGTTCCGTTTGTGCTTGCTGGACATCGAGTAAACTCGTTTGGCCTCCTTTATAACGAGACTGTGCGATCTTGAGACTCATTGTCTGCAATTGAATATTGGCTTGAGTGACTCGTATTAATTTCTCATCCGTACGAATGCTGACATAGGTACTTGCAATATCAGCTGTAAGAGTAACTAATGCATCATCATAGGCGGCAACCGACGATAAGAACGTTGCATCATCGGAGCGAATTGCGCGGCGATATTTTCCCCAAAAATCAATTTCCCAGCTAGCTGTAAAACCGACTGCTGCTGTTTCAAAGCTAGAAGGTAAAATGTCTTGCAGGGAACTGCCTCCGATACGGTTATAAGTAATGTTTCCACCCATATTTTGCTGTTGTGGATAAAGTTCTCCCACAGCTTGAGCGAGTTGCGCTCTGGCTTGTAAAACGCGAACCCCGGCAACTTGTAATGATAAATTATTGAAATAACCCTGATGGATTAATGAAGTTAAGGTTGGGTCGTGAAATGCTTGCCACCAATCCGCATTGCGGATGGGCGCTGCTCTAACCCCAGCTCCGAGGCTTTTTTCAACCAATGAGGTGCAATATTTTTTTCGGCTCTTTATAATTGGGGCCGACCATACAGGAACTTAGAAACAAGCAACTTATTACGGTAAGAATCTTAAACATGTGGGCTGATATTTCCCTATATTACAAGGGGCTGTTGGCCTGTCTACTATCTTGGCGCTTATGCTTTGATTGTCTGCACTCTGCTGCTCACATACTAGCGGGTATGCTTCGCTGCGATGCTCGAAAATAAAAGCACAATCACTCAAGCTAGCGAAACACCAACCAGCCCCTATTTTTCGGCCATGAAACAGGCGATCTAATCACTGAGCGGCAGATAATTTTAGACCCTATTCTGAATTAATATTATCTGTGATAGTACAAATGAACAAGTGCTATTGTGTGTTTCTTTACTAGGAAATATTAATCAAGACATCAGGTTAGCTATTCTAAGTTATTTTATTTAACGAGCATACTTTTTTATGTATTCACTAATATACCGGGGTAAATGAAGAGAGTTCTCTTCCTTATCATGATAAGGAGGCAAAGTCCGCACCATATTCGGGGTGCAATAAACCTGATTTAGGGGGAAATTTTCATAGAGTAGCTGCACTTTGCCAGCTGCTTCTTTGCCATCTATTTCGGCGATAAATTCAAAAGCCAGGTCAATCCCACTGGAGACACCTGCTGCAAGCCATATGTTCCCATTTTTTACCATTCTTTCTTCCGTGACATGTACATTTGAAAGTAGTCTTGCCTCTGGTATGGCTCGCCAATAGGTTGTCACTAATTTATTGTGGAGCAGTCCTGCTTTATGAAGTAGAAACATACCCGTGCAAATAGAAAGGATATATTGAGTATTTTGGGCTTGCTTTTGAATAAATGAGATGAGTTTAGCATTGTTTATCTCCTTAATTCTGCCTTTTCCGCCGGGAATAATCAGATAGTCTAATTGGGGCGCGCGTTCAAAATCGCAATGAGTCTTTATTAGAATGTCATTTACACACTGCACGTAGCCCCCATCTTGAGAGATCAAATATAAATTAATCGGTTTTGCAATGGTTTTCCAAAGGGAAAATACTTCCCAGGGAGCAATGAAATCGATCGGTTGACAACCTTCGTATACAAGGACTCCTAGTGTTTTACTCATCGGTTACTCCCTTAATAATGAAATGCTTTCGCACCACGTCCGTGACTAGTCTAGGCACTGCTTTGTACATAATGCATTAAATTGTGCTACTAAGCCAGTGACTACTAAAATTAGGTTTCTTGATAGGTTGAATATCGTTCAAGGTGTTTTTAGCGTATTTTCTTAATTTATTGAAAAAATTGAATTTTATTTTTGGAATTAATTTTTATTGAAAAATTGGATAAAATTTGAACTGTTTATCTATAATTTAATTAGATGTTTTAGGTGGATAACAATGTATGTTTCACCCAAAAAGTGAAGATAAAATAGCAAAGGTACTTAAGGATTCTGATGCTAATTTTAGGGTTTCCTCTGATACTAATGGTAATTTTCTAAAGTCCAAATTGTTTTCTTCTCATGCTGATGCTGCATCCGTGCTGGCCGATATTAGTAGTAAAATACAACTCAGCTATATCGCTATAGAGGTAGAACCAGGTAGTCAAGGTTGGTATATAGTTTATAACGCAAATCCAGCTGTACTTAGCCAGTTCCCTCATGAAGCAATTAAAAATGAAAATTTTCCAGAACCGTAAGACTATATTTGGTCAATGATATTTTTCTAGGAAATTTTTGAATAATTCAAAAGCCAATTCGGGTTGGTCTAATAAGACCATATGGCCTGAATCTTTTACAAATACTAATTCCAGAGGATAATCGATAGCTTTATAAATTAATTCCTGATTATCTTTGGCTTCTAAATGTATATTATATTTTTTAAGCCACATAGGATGCGATAAATAAGGGACCATCAGATCCTCCATGCCATTAAAAATCAATATTGGTAATTGAAAATCTTTTAATAATTTCACAATAAGAGGAGCTGACGAAATAGGAATAGACTCCATTAAATAGTGACGAACAATATGTTTATCTTTACCACATTCTATCCACTCTCCTTGGGCACTTACCGGTTTGTAGTCTTTATCATTTAAAAAATGACTTAAGTTATCTCGAATATAGGGGTATTTAATAATGCGGATGTCATAAGTATTAACAACGGGAATTTGATATTGCTTAGTCAATATTTCTTTTAATCTCCCAAGAGTAAAGTAGGCGGTCTTCTTAGCTAAATGCAAGCTTGGTTTTTCTCCTTTATCGTGTAGGTCATGAAATTGTTGCCATTTAGCGTTGACCTTAGTTAAGAGTTCTTGCGCTTTTTGCTCATCAATGAGTGAATTATTTTTAGCAAATTCGATTTGGGTAATATTGATTGAATGAGGATCAATAAAGCCATTACCCATACCAATACCTTTCAGGTTAAAGTCAGTAGTGCGTTTGATTTCATAAGCAATATTTGGAATATCTTTACCGGCATAAGATTCACCAAAAATGAAGAAGGCATTTTTTTCAATTCAGGATGGCGAGTAAAAAATGCCTGCAACGCTTGTACTACATTCTGGCGCATTTCTTTGGGGGAGGTTGTATAGCGTGAGGGCAAAGAAAATCCTGCTCCTACCGGATTATCCAAATAAAGCATGTGGGAGATTTTTGTCCAGGCATAAGGGTTTTCTTTAAAATGATAAGTTGCAGGTTTAGTGACAGTTGCCAGGTTTTGTAAAAGATAAGGGCCATTTTCCACAAATAATCCAACCATCGATGAGCATCCAGGTCCTCCATTTAACCAGAGCGTTAAAGGAGCATCAGGGTGATCAGCTTTAACAAACCAATACCACAATTGGCCATGTTGGACAGGTAAATAGCCATACTCACTTCTTGCTAATAGCATAGCCATGTATTGTTGGGAAGATTTATGTGCCAGTGCTAAATTACTTTGTAAAAACAAAGCAATGAAAAGATAAATTACCACAGGAAAATAATTCATAATTAATCCGCGAAATTTATTTTAATATAGATTATATGTCAAAACTATCTATTGCCTTGTAAGGTAGATTTTTAATCTAGTTGATTACCAGCATTATCTTGATGGTAATAAAAGAACGAATCAAAAAATAGGGCTCTTTTCTAACTCTCTATTAAACCTAAATTCGCTTTGAGAGGAATATCTTTTCTATTATGAAAAAATCTTTTTAAAATCAGTTCGTTAATTAAAGAAATATCGTTTATTTATCAAGACTAAAGTTTAAGCTCGCGATTTTTTATTTGCTCTTAATGCTCAGATAATGTTCACATGATATTTTTGTGCGACATTTAGTTCTTGGAAATTGTTGTAATGCCTCAATATTCAAAAGTTAGCTTGCGTAAAATACCACTATTTGAAGGGAGTCAAACTGTCAAATGGCAAGAAGATGGACGTACAAATCAGTTAAATCGGCTGGTGATTGCGATTAACCGCGGGGTTGATGGCCGGGGTAAAGTAAAATATAACAGGATCGACGAGATTATTTATAACATCCAGGAGATATGGACTAGAGCACAGTTACCATTCCCTAATGAGAGCGACGATTCTGAAAATTTTTTTCATATTATTGGCCCTTACTTAAAGAGGCAATTGCTCAGCATGCGAAACTTCATGATTTAGCTTACAAAGCGTCCGATCTGGATGAAGAGGTATCTGATGCATGGGTTAAATTACAAATTTTTAAACGTGAACTTAGTGAAGCCTCGTTGACAATAGAAACACTGGACGAATCAGATTTAGTAGCTAAAAACCCTGATGATGATCTAGATCGTATAGTTGATTCATTTGATGCTTTGCAACAATCTCTTGCAATTAATGAACGAAAGAAAAAGCTTACTCGCACTGCAATAGATAAACATATCGATAAAACGGGCGCGCATGTTTCACCAAGTATTTTTGTTGGAAGATTGTTTGTTGGTTGTGGCTATGCAGGTATGGCCTTAATGACCACAGATCCCTTAGTAGCAAAGAGTGCTGTGAAGGCTTTTAAGCAACTGAAGCATTATGTTTCAACGGAGAGTTCTGGTGGTCCTTTATGTTTGGAAACGCTGGTTATTTCCGAGCAAGAAACTGGTCATTGGACAAGTGGGGATCACAGAGCTGAACAGGAACACCCTCTGTTGGAAATATCGGGTAATGTGACTGCCAATGATTTTATCCCTAGGACTCAAGGCTTGGGGCGTACCCTAAGAACCAATACCAGACATCTTTTCTATGCTAATACAGTCAATATGGCTCTCAAAGATACACCGCCACCATTTTATGGTGTATCCGTACAGAAGCTTGAGAAAAGAGAAAAACATCTTGATGATTGGCATGCCGAGGCTGCTTTATATACCCATCGCCTGATGGTTTCCATTCCTAATGGCAACAAGACTATGACTGCTTATATTTATGCTCAGTCCATTGATTTCTCACTGGGCATGGGGATAGGGCAAAATACTTCTTTTGAAGATGCTCTGCAGTATGAATTCGTAAGGCAAACTAACGAGGTAGACATTCCTTCGAATATGGGGAAAAGTTTATATCAAGAGTATTCGGTTTATGATCCGAAAAAAGGGTTTACCCCTATTCTTCATGGCAATGAATACGACCTCAGTGTCAGAGAGAGACAACGGACGAGTGATGTAAAAACTAGACGAGTAGTTGTCATTGGAGGGGCAGGTGGTACAGCTACGGCTTACAGGATTGCTGTGCTTGGTACAGATAGGGATGGTTATAGATTACTTAGTGAAACCGGTGAATTATTAAAAGATGGTAAAGGACTTCGCCAAAATCCTAATGTAAAAATTTTCGCACGAAGTAAAGTTACTTATAACAATCTTGCGGTGCAAGCGACTGAATCCTTTGAACATGCTAAAGCGAAGAAGAATTTGTTTGAAAACCACCTCTTATTGGGAATTAAGAAAACCGATAAGGGTGAAATAGTGCTGCGTTTTCACAAAAGAGAAGGGGCGCGAGAAATTGAGAAGACAATGGCTCTTCATTTTAAGAGAATGATGCAAAATCCTGGAAAACACAGTAGACGTGTTATTCCTGAGATTGTAGAGGATAATAAAAAATTTTATATTTTAAATCTCCATGAAGAAACTTGCGATCAATTGATTTCTGGTATGGGACAGGACGCCAGCAAGATGCGAGCATTGATCCTTTCTGAAGTGAGCGAGAGTGAATTAAGAACGGTAAGAGGACGTGATGGACATATTGTTGCTTTGACAACAGTATCTGGGGAAATTCGTCTTAATGGCGCTATGGCGGGTAATGTTACGCGCATATTTGCTGAAGATTTAGCGGTAAGTTTAAAAAATCTAGTCTTCCCAGAAATGGTAACGATCAGAACATTATGCCTTGTGTGCTCAGCAAGCTCTTTTCTTTCTTCTCCTCACGCAAAGAAGAACCCCAACTGCGCCGAGTAAGTGTCAATGTGAATACCTGTTTCCTACAAAGAGGGGATTTACGCCATGATAAAACCGAGTTTCAAGAACTTTTAGAACATGCTGAATTAACTACTCAAGAAGTAGAGAAATTTGTTGAGTTTTTGTTGAAAGAACGGACAACTGATATCAGTGGAGCTGGTATATCTTTTGAAGAATTAACAAGTTATTTGAAGCTAGCTGGAATTGACGATCGTATTCAAGTCATATCTGCTTGTACAATAATTGCGACCAAAGATTTAGTTCCAGTCCTTTCCGAATACAGTGGAGGTTTTGTTTCTTATTGATATAAAGTGGTAAAATATGTATCATTAGGCTCCAGCAACTGTTTGGAGTCTCTAATGGCTAGAACTTCTGAAGACGCGGTTTTTGAAGAGACATTTGCTCCGCCGACTTTCGACCGATTAAAAAACGCAGTAATCACTGGTAATCATCAACTTGTTGCCAATCTTTTATCTTGTGAAGACTGTGAAACCTCTGACCCGCTGGAAGATACAGGCTATCCAGACGAAGATGGTTATAATTCTACCGTTTCACATAGTTTGTTGTATGAAGCAATTTCTTTTCCTGCAGTTCTTAAAGTACTTTTAAAGGATGTGCGCTTCAATCCAAATGAGAAACATTATGATGCTTTTTATCAATGCCTAAATTTAGGGTTAGTAGAAAGCTTAAAATGTTTTATCGACGATCATCGGTTCGTTATTCCAGCCGGTACACTTAGGAAAGCGGCTGAATTGGGTGGTTATGAGCTCATGGATTATTTGTTGGCCGTCCCGGCTATTGTTAATAATCCTTTATTTCATAAAGAAATGCATGAGGCTTTGCAGATTTCAGCTCAAAATAATGACACCCAAATAGTTAAAAGATTTTTAGAGTGCTATCATAAAGAAGCCATTCCCATTCCTGTTTCTTTAAAACAACTGCCACTAGTCAGTCAATTAATTGCCAGTTCTAATCAAAATTATGATTTGGTTTCGGAAGAAGTCATCGGCGCTCTTGGGAAAAGAGGTGTACCAAGCGATGTGGCAAGAGAAATTACTCATGCCTTTAACAATCAATATGCTTGGTTCCCGAGTGGTGGACAGGGAGTAGGACCAAGCGGGAAAAAAGAGAATTCAGAGGAAAAAGGAGCTATCTTGCGTTTTTGAATTCCAGCCAAAGGCAGATTGTTATCGCTTATCTATAAAAAATTGGCCATTTAATTTTATAAGCATTAAATGGCTAGCTCACTAAGCCGCCGTTTTTATTTTTCACACAAAGACGAATTCACTCTAGTCACGTAAAAGAAGAGTTATCTCATCAATACGATGAATCCAGTCTGGCAAGATCTGTATCAACGTTTATTTTAGTTCGGTCCTAGATTCTGGAGATTCCTCGCTTCGCTTGGAATAGCGTGGAGAGTTCCCCTTGTTTGTTTTGCATATAAAAAAACATCATGATTTTCCTATGGTTTGACAGTTTAAAAAACGTCTACTATTAACTAACTATTATCTGATAAAAATCTCAAGCCAAGGAATGGCAATCGTTTGTTAGCGAATACAAGGAGGTTGTATGTATTTAGGCAAATTAGGTTTTTTAAGGCAAAGCAGGCGATTGAAAAACAGAATCTCAAGAATCATTTTGATCAAGTAGCAACTAATCTTAAAAATAGCAATCTCAAAAGGATGCTACTTGCTCGTTTACAGCAAGAACTATATTTACTGACTCTTTATGCCGCACCTAAAATCAAGATGGCAGCTAAAAAGAAACGGTTATTATGTAAATTAAAATACTCAATGAAAAAACGCAGAGCAAAAAACGCGCAATTTTAAATCATCGCCATACCATTAATGCTATGAAAAAGATTCCAGTGTCTTCTGCGGTCAGTTCTGGTCGATTGAGAATCAATGAGGGTATTGTAAATGCTGAGCCAGGAATTGTGCTTTGGTATGCACTAAGAAGCGGTTTATCTGCTGCTGAAAAACCAATGAATAGGAGTTACTTGCGTTAAGAATAGCTGAGCAAAGCAAAATTCCTGTTTTGCCCGGCAATTCCATGTGAGTGTGCGTTACTCAATTTTTTAAGCGGTTGTCAGATAATCTTTGCCAAATTGCTCCAGATAATCATGATAATTACCTAGATAATTTTGTACCCCATATTGCTCAGTTAATACTAAAACACGGGTTGAAATACGATCAATAAAATAGCGGTTATGACTAACAAAGAGAACTGCGCCTGGAAAAGCTTGTATTGCCTCGCTCAATGCATCAATAGACTCAAGATCTAAATGGTTTGTTGGTTCATCGAAGATAAGTACGTTATTTTTTCTAAAATAAGCTTAGCTAAAATTAAGCGTGCAGACTCGCCACCACTTAACATCGCAATCTTTTTATCAACATCTGAACCACGAAATAATACTTGCCCTAGTACTTTCCTTAGTTCTTGCTCAGGAGAAGCAATATGGCGTTCCATCCATTGCAATATAGTTTGTTCTGGTATCAATTGACTATGATAATCTTGGGCAAAATAACCTATTTTGGCTGTTTCATTCCATTCAAAATGACCTTGATCAGATTTAAGTTCATTTAATAAAATTTTCAATAAAGTTGATTTACCAATCCCATTTGGGCCAATAATGGCACACTTATCGCCTCGTGCTATATTGAAGGATACTTTTTTAATAATATTTTTCATCAAATTTTTATGGAGATTCTCTACAGCCAGCACTAGTTTACCGGATGGATTTTTTGTTGAAAGTTAAAGTAAGGTTTAAAAATATTAGAATCTTTTATCTCGACTAACTCAATACGTTCAATCATTTTTTGACGCGAAGCAGCTTGACTGGCTTTGCTAGCCTTGGCTCCAAAACGATCAACGAAATTTTGTAGTGCCTCAATTTTCTTTTCTTGGTTTTTCAATTCACTTTGTTTAAGAATTAATCGCTCTTCTTTCGTTAAACAAAATTTGTCATAATTTCCTGGGTAATCCAGGATGGTATCATAATCAATATCAAGAATATTTGTAGATACATTATTGAGAAAGCCTCTATCATGCGAAATAAAAATCAGCAGTCCTTTGAAATTTGTTTTTAAAAATTGTTCCAACCAGGCAATCGATAAAATATCCAAATGGTTTGTGGGTTCATCAAGCAACATAATATCAGGCTTTTGATAAAGGACCTGAGCTAACAATACCCGTAATTTGTAACCCCCAGATAAGGCACTAAGAGGGCCATAATGAAATTTTTCCGCAATACCCAAGCCTAATAATAAATTTCTCGCTGTGGATTCGGCTTCGTAACCTTCTTGATACATGATAATTTCTTCTAATTCACTGAGGCGATAACCATCTTGCTCAGTAAAATTTTCTTGCGAATAGAGTTGCTCCTTTTCTTGTAGGGCCTCCCATAAAGCAGTGTTCCCGCGAATAACAACATCGATAAGGCGGTCATTTTCATAGCGAAAATGATCTTGTTTCAGAATACCAATGTTAAGGCTCTTCGCTTTTTCCACCGAGCCCTGTGTAGACGTTTCTTCACCGGCTAAAATTTTTAAAAAAGTGGATTTACCTGTTCCATTGGCACCAACAACGCCATAGCGTTGTGAAGGCAGCAATATTAAATCAACATTTTGGAATAAGGATTTTTTGCCAAAATCCATACTTATATTTCGTACATCTAACATGATACTACTGCCTCAAACATTAATTCGATCAGGATTTATGTAAAACCTCGATCTTTTGTTAAAATAAAATTTGCCTCGATCTCGAAATTTTTGTGTAAGCTCTGTCTGTTTTTGCTTTTTATAGGTCAATTAATTATTAATTTGAACTTAATTTTATCATTGTTCACTTCTTTTTGCATTAACAAAACCCAACGCCAGGTTGACTTTGACACTTAAAGATCTTCTGGTTGTGATGGCCATGGATAAAAAAATGTCGCTTCGTGTTTGTTATAAAACAGATTGACGATACGAGAGTCTGGTATCTCTTGAAATTGTCTAATGGTTGCTAAATCAGTTTTGCCTTGTAATTTTATGGTAAAAAATCATTTGTTTTGCTTTACCTGAGGCTATCCATTTCATAATAAGCGCATAAGCCCGATCAGGGTAGCAGGCTACATCTGATAGTACCCAATCATGAGTTTGTTCTAATTTAGCAGGCTCTAATGAAAATGCACTTTGTTGTAAAAAATTGACTCGAGGAAGGCTGGCAATTTTGGTATCCAACAAGGCCTTATCGACAGCGGTGACATTGGCACCTAAAGATTGTATCACATAAGTCCAACCACCAGGCGATGCACCTA
>NZ_CALJ01000084.1 GCF_000308315.1 Legionella tunisiensis
ACGTCCAAGGAGTCTGCCAATTGGAGAAGAAGGGTTGGTGCTTATTGGTGGGACTCAAATCATGCGAGGCTATCTTAACATGCCTGAAAAAACACGCGCGGTATTAATAGAGGATAGTGATTTTACCTGGTATAAAACGGGTGATAAAGGTCGTCTGGATCATGATGGTTATCTGACTATTGTTGATAGATATTCCAGGTTTGCCAAAATTGGTGGGGAAATGGTGAGTTTAGGTCAAGTAGAGGAGTGCTGGCAGCAGGCACTTAACGATAAAGAGGCTGCGATCATGACGCTTGCAATCCCTGATAGCAAAAAAGGTGAGCAGTTGGCACTCGTTTATGCTGCGAATCTATCAGCTGATGAGGTCATGCAAAAACTGATAACAACTGACTTACCAAAGCTACTGTTGCCTAAAAAATCAAACAAGTGGAAGAGTTGCCAAGATTAGGTAATGGTAAATTGGATTATCAATCAGCGAAACAACTTGTACTTGCTATTTCAGATTCTCTTTAGATCATCGAAAATATGAGGAACCCATGGACGCATTGCAATAACCAATGCTGTTCCATGGCGTTTATCAATAGCAATATCGATTGTTTCGCGGCAAGTTTGTAAAAATTGATCAGCAATTTTGTGTAAGGCCTGTTGAAATTTCAGATTATCTTGTTCACTGAGCATACCGTTGCGCACTAAAAACAATTGCTCGGGTTTTTCAAAGCGACAGTTGAAAAAGTCAGTTTGTATGTTCTCTTGGAAGAAACGCTGAATCGGACCATCGGCAATCCAATAGAAGTCAGCGTGAATTAAGCGCTTGAACCGATTACCAGGTTGCAGTTCTATAATTTTCATTTGATCAAGGCGAGCTACTTTTTTAATCAGCTCATGTTCTGAAAAATTATAAAAATTCAAAATGTCATTGAACTCCCAGTAATTAAAAACACAAATGGCGACTAGTAATAATTTTTTGTCACTGATCAATTCTTCTTCCTGTTTTTCAGTTAAATGCAGGATAGGTCTATTTCTTTTCTGTAGGAGTTCAAATGCTTCGAATAAAGTCAGATTAATACATTCACAAATTGTTTCCAATCTATGCAAATCAATGTTTTGTTGACTAAACAGTCGTTTCACACTGGCTTCTGATAATGCCAGCTTTTTTCGCAAGCTCTTTATACGTTAAACCTTGTGATTTCAGTTGTTGTTTAATGATTAAAAAAGTTCATGAATTTGCGACATAAAGAGTTATTTCTCAATTATCTATGAATAAATTCACTATAACTGGCTAGAGTAATAGAAGGAACCAGGATTACGTGATCGCGGCAATTTAATTAAAGGTAGCTTTCTAATTTTTTATTCTGGCCAAACGTTCACCCCAAATTTCAATAATTCTGGGTCGTCCATAGCTAGGAAAGATATCGTATACATCGTCACGATATATTTTTTAAAACAGCTATCCGCTTTTTTACGATAAGCTGGGTTTTCTTCGGTATATTCTAGTAAATGCTCTTTTATGATAGGTAAGAATATAATCAAATCTAAATGATTTAATGCTTCTTTAACGTCTGAGAATCGTTCTGACATTTCACTGTCATTAAGATCCATTGCCTCTTGTTCTGCTTCACACATGGCATAAGCAATGAAGTCAACAGGGCATCGATCAAAAATAATGTTAGACTCATCGGCGCGCTTATTGAGTTGTTCAATGCTGTAATCGAGTTGTTCCATTAAACTATCGAGGCTGGGCTCTAAGGCTAGCTCCATTGATTTTACTTCTGATAATTTGTAGTAAGGTTCAATTTCACAGCTATACTGCGGATAGAGTTTAATAAAATCCTCTATCAGAGTACTTTTACCCATAAAGTGAGTACCAGAAACGGCAATACGCATGATTTCCTCTTATGATATAAAATTCATCAAATTAACGTTGTTTGTGATTCAAGGTTTGATATTCATCATCAATTAAATCTCGCCGAATATACACGGCTTCAAAAAACAAGAGATCTTTTATTGCGAATCGTTTCCTATGCGTATCAAAAATACGCAATAACAATTAAAAACGGACATGGACACGATTGCTTTGTTCTCTGCCATTTTTTAATTTTGCAGCTAAAAGTTTTCTTTTTAAAAAGAGGGTATTAAAATGGGGCAGGATTTATCCTACTGGAGAAAAATTCTGACTACTTTTTTAAAAATACCAAAATTGCAGCTAATGCTTTCTATGGGGATTTTAAGTTTAAGCCTTATTACAATTTTCTTTTTCATTTAGATGCCATTACCACTTTTTTTGTCATATCGCCAGGTGTTTATATGATTTATCATGTGCTGCCTTACGAGTGGTAATGACTCCTTTCTATATTTTGAATCCATTGGCTTGGATCTGGCTGCCCGGACATGTTATGGAATTGGTTGATGATGTTGTAGGCGCATTAATTAGTGCTGTAACGATTGTTATTCACCCTGCCATTTCTGTTATCCGTACATTGTCTTCCATGATTTTTGGTTATGAGGAGGGTACTGATTGCGATTGGGGAGTTGATGAAGAAGAAAAAGATTTGGATCAGGCGATGACTATTGGTGTCTTTTCTTAGTCATTTTAAAAATGAATAAGTTAGTAAGTTTGCCTGCGCTTTGTTTGTGAGATAGGTTCCCGCTTTTTGCGGGAAAGACATAAATTTAAATCAAATAAATCAATTTAAGATCTTTAGCCTATAAAAACTAAACTATGTCTGAATTACTCAGTGCTTTGCTGGCATTCAGAATCGTTTTGTATAAAGACTACATCTGCATTATTACTACAAAGTTAACCCATCTTGACTAGTTGATAATAAAATTTTACTACACTGTTCTTATTATGTTGATTGTAATCAGATAATTCCAAAATAGGGGATTTAAAGACCGTGTTATTGATATACTTAAAAAGATATAATTCCTTGGAAACTAAAAGCAAAAATTTACCCTTTGTTTCATTGACATTGCCCCAATATTGGTACATTAAACTGTTTAACCCAAAAACGTGAGACCCAATAACCTGATAAGTCGAATCGATTTGCTGATGCTCCAATAATTTTTGCTGATAAAACTAAACTCGCTAGCGATATTGTAAATGTCTAGTGGCACGATGATGGGCGCATTATGATTTTTAATTTCTACTTGATTGGCAAGTCGGTGAAGTTGCCAGGTAAAATCATCCCAACGAATTAATTTAGCGAATAAATAGTGATTAAGTTTTTGGGGATTGCCTGAAAAAATACAGTAAACCATCCCACTGTAACAAAGCAATAATGCAGCACAAGTTGCTGCCCAGCTT
>NZ_CALJ01000083.1:0-1331 GCF_000308315.1 Legionella tunisiensis
AAAATGAGCAGAGCAAGCTTTGGATTTGCTGCCTATTTGATGTTGGCCAAACTCCTTCGTATAACTTCGTATAATGTATGCTATACGAAGTTATACGGGTTTTTTTGGCGGCATGCTGATTGTACCTCTTAATGCGCTGATCCAATTTAATGCATCTCGCAAGGAATTGGGTAAAATATTATCTGCCAACAATTTTATGCAAAACTGTTTCATGATCGGATTTCTGGGGTTAACTGTATTATTTAGCCTTTTGGGTATAGATAGTGTGATTTTGTTGTATGGCCTTTTTGTAATCGCCTTGGCCGGGGCAATCTATACCATGATAACGCTACCACAATCGTTGGTTCGCTATTTATTGTATTTCGTTGCTTCCAAATTTTATCGCTTGAGTGTTTACCAACTGGATAATCTGCCTTCAACAGGTGGTGTGTTATTGTTGGGTAATCATGTTAGTTTTATCGACTGGGCCATTTTACAGATAGCCTGTCCACGTCCAATCCGTTTTGTTATGGAGCGTTCTATTTATGAAACCTGGTATCTGAACTGGTTACTCAAAAAATTTAAAATCATCCCTATTGCTCGAGGTGCTAGCCACGATTCGTTACAGGAAATTAATGCCTCTTTAAATGCTGGTGAAGTTGTTGCATTGTTCCCAGAGGGACGTTTAAGTCGTAATGGTCAATTAGGCGTTTTTCGAACTGGTTTCGAGCGGGCAGTGGTAGGTGCGAATGCAGTCATTGTCCCTTTTTATATCCATGGCTTGTGGGGAGCAAAAGCCTCTTATGCCTCTCCTTATTACCAACGGTTAATTCAAGCAAATAATCGTCGCGTAAGTGTTATCTATGGTTCTACAATGGATATTGGCTGTAAAGCACAAGCGGTGCAGCAAAAGGTTCGCGAACTTTCCATTAAAGCCTGGAAATTGTCAACGAATGAATTAAATAGCATTCAATCTGAATGGCTGTATAAGGCAAAAAAATAGGGCATTTGCCAGCTTTTATTGAGGAAAATGGTAGTAAAATAACAAACAGTAAATTATTAGGGTTGGTATTATTCTTTAGCCGGAAAATTAAACCGCTCATCAAAAATCAACAAAATATAGGTCTTCTTCTACCTGCTAGTCTAGGAGGCGTGATTGCAAATCTTAGCTTGTTCTGTTTAGGCAAAACAGTAGTCAATTTAAATTATACGACCGGTGAATCTATACTCCAGTCGGCCACGCAGCAAGCTGCAATTAAAACAATAATTACTTCTCGGCAGTTTGTAGAAAAATAAAGCACGTGGTATTGAATTCTACACCTTGATGTCTTCAATAACCTTTATTTATTTAG
>NZ_CALJ01000083.1:1338-2020 GCF_000308315.1 Legionella tunisiensis
TAAAAATGAGCAGAGCAAGCTTTGGATTGCTGCCTATTTGATGTTGGCCAAACTCCTTCCTATCTGGTTGTTGCGTTTGTTTTTATCAAAAAAGCGGATGTTAACAGTACGGCAGTGATTTTATTTAGTAGTGGCAGTGAAGGTCAGCCGAAAGGTATTGAGCTTACCCATCGTAATCTTTTAAGCAATATTAACCAGGTTGCAAGTGTTTTTGGCATTGAAGAAAAAGATATTATTCTGAATTCATTACCGTTATTTCATGCATTTGGTTTGACAGTAACAACCTTGATGCCTTTATTAAAGGGGATACCGATGGTTTGTTACCCTGATCCTACGAATTCCTTAGCCATTGCCAAACTCATTTTTCGCCACAAAGTCACTTTCTTATGTGGTACCTCTACTTTCTTAGGTTTTTATGCACGTAATAATGCTATCCATCCCATGATGCTATCGAGTTTGCGAATGGTGGTTGCTGGGGCTGAGAAATTATCGCCTGCCATTTATCAGGAATTTAAACGCAAATTCAATTTGGATATTTATGAAGGTTATGGGGCAACCGAAGTGGCTCCAGTCGCTAGCTGTAACTTGCCTGATGTTTTATCGGCAAGTGATTGGCATGTGCATATAGCCAATAAACCAGGGACAGTAGGTTTGCCTTTACCAGGTTGTGCCTTCAGAGTAG
>NZ_CALJ01000083.1:2027-2119 GCF_000308315.1 Legionella tunisiensis
TGAAACACCGTAACTAACTTCGTATAGCATACATTATACGTAAGTTAATACGTAGGTATACTAGTAACTGTTACCCCGGAAAAAATTAAAAC
>NZ_CALJ01000082.1 GCF_000308315.1 Legionella tunisiensis
AGAATTGTTCAACACTTGTTAGTAAAATATTAAATACCGGTGGAACACATATTCAGCAATCTAAAATGCCTTGGGGAATAACACCGAATGGTTTGGCAGAGCAAGTATTGGCTGAGCAAGGCACTAATGGGCTAAGATTCTAGAAAAACTTTATTTAAGAGGCATGAACATAGGGCTACATGCCTCTTAAACTGGTGTGTTGCTTTTTATTTTGGCCGGGTGAAACGTTATTTCATCCCAAACCTTGTTTTGAACTCTTCCTTGTCTATTCTCTCAAATCCATGCTCCTGAAGTTCAGGAGTAAAAAAGTCGGTACTTTTGGGTTTTTAAAGGAATCCCTGCTCCAATGACTACGTGGGTAACTGAACTTGTGCAATTATCTGTGCTTAGATTCATTGGTGTGCTGTGACTATCATTATCATAAACATGAATTCCACAGTGATCTTCAACTGGGTGAAAACCATGATTTTTTTATGTTTCTCTATAGTTGCATGAGCATTCCCGTGGGCAGTAAAAAAGCTGGTCACAAAGGTGGCTAGTGGATTTAAGGTGCCAAAAACTGAGTAAAAGCGCATGCCTTCCGCAACATCTCGGGAAAATGATTTTTGGGCTTGTACAGCACTTTTATATTGCTCTTTGTCTATTGGTTTAACTAAGACATGTTCAGCTTCTTCTAAGTCTTCTTGATGATTAGGAGCAAGTTTTCCTTTTACAGGAACTGATCCTAAAGTTATTCCATTAATAAAGGATCCTAAAGGACCAGGAAAGAAACTGGTATGATTAATTTTCTTTTTAACAGTTGTTTCTTTCACTGCGCTAATTGATACATGTCCTGGCCCATCGACGGTATCTTTTACAAAAGCAAACAAATGATATTTCGTTTGTTCCGGAACAGTCTGTTTAATTTTCTCCGCTTTAGTGTATGCCATCTTTTAAACCTATTACTTTTTAGTTTTACTTCTAATTTTTAAAACTATGGGGGTTATTGTTAAAACATAGAGGTCAATAATTTTACATTATTAATGCTTAGCTAAACCTTAAGAAATCCATAAAATCTAGGAAGAGCAAATGCGTTGGAATAAATTTCTTGATTCGATAATTGTGTAGATATAATTAGTTACAGAGGATTTTTCAAATAGTATTAAATATTAATACTATTTGGGTGGACTGATAGTACTTTTAGAAATGAGATTTTATTTTGAATGTGAGAGATATATGCTTTAAAAATGAAGTTTAATTGGAGTTCAAGATGAGATTAACTCAAATAAGAGGTTTTTATCCTTACATGATGGTGGTATTTTTCAATACTTTTGTTGATTTAGGGCATAAAATTTTGATTCAAGATACCCTCTATCAAACCTCAAGTGGACCTATCTATACAATTCTATCCGCTATTATCAATGCTCTTATCCTTTTGCCTTATATTTTATTATTTACCCCATCAGGATTTCTTGCTGATAAATTTCCTAAAGCGTTGGTGTTAAGAATAACTGCGGCGGTGGCTATTCCGCTGACTTTACTTATTACCTGGTGTTATTACCAAGGTTATTTTTGGGGTGCTTTTTACTGACCTTATTACTTGCTATTCAAAGCGCCCTCAATTCACCAGCAAAGTATGGCTATATTAAAGAGATCTTTGGGAAGGAGCATCTGTCACAGGCTAATGCGATTGTGCAAACGCTGACGATTATTGCTATTCTAGGAGCAACTTTTATTTTTACCTATCTTTTTAGCTTTGTTATTAATGCTGCGGGATTGCAGCACAGCAGTGATAAAGCGCTGCTGCTACAAGCTATCGCTCCGGCCGGTTTTTTGTTAGTTCTATTTTCAATTTTTGAAACGATAATGACTTTTTTGCTATTACAAAAGCAAGCGGCTGATCCGCAGTCACATTATGAATTAGCTAATTATTTTCGCGGTCATTATTTAAAGGCCTATCTACAAAAGGCCAGTAAACAATATGTCATATTTACTTGTATTGTAGGACTATCCTTATTCTGGGCTATTAATCAGGTGCTTTTGGCCAGTTATGGCGCTTTTTTAAAAGAACATCTGGGCAATATTAGTGTTATGTTTGCCCAAGGTTCATTAGCTATTGGAGGAATAGGCATATTATTAGGTGCTTTATATGCCGGTAAAGTATCAAAGGGTTTTGTAGAAACGGGTTTGCTCCCGG
>NZ_CALJ01000081.1:0-35306 GCF_000308315.1 Legionella tunisiensis
GGTTTTTGCTTTGGTACTGGTGAAAAAAGTACCATGAAGAAGAAGAACATTATCTCTCAATTTTCAGAGGCTTGTACAGGCGAGAAATTTGTACGAGAAGGGCCAAAAATGTTGGGTAAAGAAGTTACACCCAATGCAAAAGAATCGGTAAAGGACGTTGTAAAATGGTTACTTCAACAAAATGATGATAAAAATACCCTTAATTTAACCGGTTTTAGCCGTGGTTCGGTGACTTGTATCGAGACTGCCAATCGGTTGAAGAAATTGGAATCAGATCTAGAAGCAAATAAAGATCGCTTAAATTCAAAAGGGCTCGACGTTCTAAATAAATTAAAGAATTTAGAGATTAATATTTTTGCTATGGATCCTGTTGCTGGGATGAGTGACAAAGGTGTAATGAATAGGAGAGTAATCCCGGATAATGTGAAGAATTATGTAGCCGTATTACAAACTGATGAAATGCGTCGCGATTTCAAGCCACAAGATATGACACGGGCTATTATTGCTTCACCAAATACCACTGTATCTATGCTTCCTATGTATGGTAATCATTCTGATACGACAAAGACCAAGAATGATGGCATGCAGAGTGGTGCAAAAATTATGTGGCATTCTCTTTACCAATTTTTAACTCAACATGGTACGACCTTTAAAGATGGCAAAATGCCGCAGATGGTTACCAGCGATCCAAAGAAAGCAGGGAATCCTTATTCTGATATATCGCAATTTCCTCCCGAAACGCAAAGTAAAGAGATGTTGAAGATATTTGGTCAACATCATCAAGAACGGGGGGCTTATTTGAAATCGGGTAAAACAGTGAAGCTTGTAGATGGAATACCCGTGCCTAGAGATGTTAGAAGCTTGAATAATCATCTTGATTTTTACGTAAAAAATTCCGATTTCTTTGTCAATCAACTCGAGCGGGAGTTGTTTAAAGTATCTTACCCTAAAGCATTTAATTATTTATTTGAGCAGAATCAGAAAGATCCCCGCTTTCCTAATGACAGTGCCTCTACGGCAGAAGACGTTATTAACGAATTAAAGCAATTAAAAGAGGAGGATCCAGCGCTTTTTGCTCGTTTGAGTGCGCGTGGGGTTGGTTTGGATGAACGTCAAGAACCCACTGTAGGTGAACCTGGCGGTTTACACTGTATAGAACCTTGCTCTACAGTAAGGCAAATGTTCCCTGACATGCTGCCAGAGAGTGCGAAAAATCCTGATCCTGATGTCGCTAAGTTGGAGGCTCTTGAAAAAGATGTTTATCGTCTTACCTTTAAATATGAGCGAGAAAAATCGGAATTACTCGCTTTTTCACAAAGAAGCCAGGCTGATAAGGCACAAGCGTTACGTAATGAAGTGAAAAACATCATCGAGAATGAACCTGGTTCGCCGCAAGATAAATATGAGAAAGTTTTGAATAAAGTTGAAGAACATTATAAACATTTGACGGAAGCAACAAGTAATAGCCAGTTACCTCGTATGTTAGGTGGTTTATTAGCGAAACATGATCGTACGTTTGAAGTGAAACACACATCCGTACCACGTATGTTAATGGCTGATTTTATTTATTCTTCGCTTAGTTTGCTTAAGACGTCAGTTGATTTTGCTTTTAGCTTAGGCCATCTTGGTGGTGGTGCCTTATCGTTTGTGGGTACAGCGTTGCAAGATTTTGGTAAACGGTGTAATGACGTTATAGGAAAAGTGGGCATGAACCCTCTCAAAGGTCTTGCATCAGCAGTTGCTTATGGTCTTGAGGGAATTGGTTTTGCTATAAAAATAGCTTTGGACTAAAACCTCTCGGTAATCTTATTACTTCTGCTATTCGCGATATTAGGGATGAAGCAGTTAAAGTAATTGCTCCAGTTCAAGTTGAAAAAATTGATCCGAAAGAAAAATGTAAACAAATGAAAGACGATCTTCTTAAAGAAAAATCAAAAGACGCAGCCACCGGATCAAGGAGATGATTTGCAGACCATGTGGTAATGAAAACATAAATATGTTTACTTAAGAGTTCCTTAATTTTTGCTTGTTAGACTGCTCCGCTTTATCTAATCATTGAAGGAAATAAAATGCTTGATTTTTATCAAGGACAACAGGCGATACAAGGGCTTTTAGCCACTTTTCTTGATATCTATCCTTATGAGTACCCTAACAAAGAAACCTTGGTTGCTCTCACTAATTTACAAAATACCGCTTAGAATTTCTGATAGGCGAATTGAAAACCCTTCTTCTACTCCAGAAATCTCAACGAAATATGGGAAGACTATTGCAAGAGTTATCGTGATCAACAACGATTATTAGCCCCTATTGTTACAGCAGAGTATGCGGCGTCTTATTTGCCAGATCTTGTATTACCTGCTCCCCAAATGGAGGAGGACGAATTAGTAGAACAAGAAACCGCTGGACTTCAATTAGAAGAACCGCTGCCTATAAATACTGGCTTCAATCCTGAGAGCATCTTTTTTCACAGCAGCCATCCAGTACTGTAAGGAATAATAAGATGGATAGCCCTGCTCCATACAGTAGTTTAGTAGGCACTCTCCCTTTCTTTCCCTTACCAGAAAAAACGGGTGAAACTAGTAACGGAAGTGATAAATACACGCTTTATGAACAAAAAGTTCAACGTTTAAAAGCAAGAAAGAACTCTCTTTCTATAGAAGAGAAACAAGAACTTAGGCGTTTGTCCAACCTCTTATCTGCGCGCAATTCACGAATTCATAAGAAAGAGTATATCCAAGAGCTACAAGCTTCATTAGCAGAAAATACAGATAAAAATAAAGAGCTTCAAGACAATTATTCTCGTCTTACTATCGAACAGCAAGCACTAAAAGAAGAGCTTGCCCGGCTAATGTCAATGGTTGTGGAGATGGGGATAGATCCCTACAGTTTGCTTGAGCATGCTATGGCGTCTTCTGTAGAGGAAGAAGAGTCCTTTCTTCAAGAATCACTTCACATTGGCTAAATGGATAGGGTATTCACTTATAACGACTGTTACCTGTTGAATACCCAAATGCTTTCTTAAAATATCAGGGTCTATAAATCTTAATACCAAAGGGAACAAATAATTCTTTGCCTCTAATTTTCACCTGGGCATACAGTTTAACAAAACCGACTTTTTCAGGAACAATGTGGAATTGTAATTCAGGGCCACCGCGGTCGGAATTTTTCTGCGGTTCGGTACCCATCGGGTGGATGTGAACAACGGTTTTAAAATCGTCGTTAAAACCCACAATATGAGCGTAAGCCCCCATGACTGGTTCCAAAGAGCGGACAGGATTACCTTTTGTATCTGTGATATGAATTGTTCCCATGGCTGGTTTTCCTACTTCCAATTGCTTTTGATCAAAGGATAGCTTGAATGTGTAGCCATCAACAGTGCTTTCGTTGGAGAGGTGGTGAGTTTTTCTTATCGCGCTTTGCGGGGCATGAAGCAAATTACTAATTACATATTCTTGTCGGTTAGTTTTTGTTGGCACTAGATCCACCCAAATGCGGTAAGTGGTATTTTTTGTGTTGGGTGCCATGTAAATTGATAAACACCAGCTTGATCGGTTGCTTGCGGATGAGTATGGGTATAATCGCTTAAGTTATCATCAATAATCAACAAGTGTATTTTTTGGGTATGGACTTCCTTTAAATCTTCCAGAGTAATTGGTTGATTATTTTGAATATCAGTTAATTTAATAGTAACAAGTTGTTGTTCTCCTTTTGCAAGGATTTTTTGGACAGTTAGCTTGATAGACGGTAAATTCTGTCTGGTTGGATGCGCATGATGTGCAGGATTCATAGTGTTGTGTTGATGGTTTCCATCAGCAAATAAAGGGTGAATAGAAAAACTCACTACCAGAATTGAAATAAAAGATTTATTGAAGATCTTATGGATAAAACGTTTCACTTTTAACACTCCAAATACAACTATCTTTATCACCAATAGCGATAAAACAATGTTATCACAATCAAGACAATCTATTTCTTCAACCGTTTTTCTCGCCATAATTCCACAGTGTTGTACACTGTTGGAACAACGAACATATTTAAGACAGTTGAAGTAACAAGTCCTCCCAGTAATACTTGTGCTAAAGGCCTTTCTAATTCCTTGCCGACAGGTGAGCCCCATAATAAAGGAATTAAGCCTAATGTTGCTGTAGCGGCAGTCATTAAAACCGGAATCAAGCGATCAATCGTTCCTTGCACGACAACGTCTTGTATACTGTGGCCTTCTCGTCGTAATTGATTGTAATGGCTGATCAAAATAATACCATTTCTGGCGGCAATACCAAAGAGTGTAATAAAGCCAATCAGTGCTGCCACACTAAGTTGACCACTAGCAATGAAAAGCGATAAGACGCCACCAATGAGTGCGAGGGGTAAATTAAAGAGCACCAGGAGTGCTTCACGCAGCGTTCCAAACGCTTTATACAACAATACCAGCATTGCTAAAATTGCCAAGCTACCCAAGAGCATAATGGTCCTTGTTGCCTGCTGCTGACTCTCAAACTGGCCGCCATATTGAATAAAATAACCGGCAGGTAGTTTAATTTTATCTTTAATTTGTTGTTTTACATCATGTATTACGCTACCTAAATCTCTTCCTTGTACGTTAAATCCGACTACAACCATGCGTTGTACATTCTCACGATTAATTAAAAGGGTTGTTCTTCTTCTGAGATGTGAGCCACGGAACGTAAAGGTATTTTTCACTGCTTGCCGAATTAATAATGCCGTGTGCGTCAATTAACATGTCCTGTACTGCTTTAACACTATCTCGCCCTGGCTGGGCGAGGCGAACATAAAGATCAAAGCTACGCTGCCCCTCAAGAACACTCGAGACACGAACACCATTCAATAGGGTTTGGACATCGTCTGAAATCTGTCCAATATTAATGCCATAGGTGGCTGCTTTTTCCCGATCTATTTTGATAATTAGCTGCGGCACGTTAATTTGCTGTTCTTTATTAATATCTACCACACCGGGTAAATTTTTTAATAAGCCTTCTACAGATTGCCCCAAATCGTTGAGAGTTGTTAAATTATCACCAAAAATTTTAATTGCCACTTGGGCTCGAACACCAGAAAGAACCTCATCCATACGGTGTGCAATAAATTGACCCACATTAAAAACAGCGCCTGGTATTTGCGCTAAATCCTGGCGGATATTTTTGATTAATTCAATTGGGGGCATGTTTTTATTTTATCAAAATCAAGATTAACATCGAATTCGCTGACATTGGGCGGCAGAGCGTCTTCATCTAATTCACTACGACCTGCACGTTGTGAAATAGAGAGCACCTGGGGGTATTTCAATAATTTTTTGCGCACCTGTGTGCCTAAACGCATGGACTCCTCCAGTGATGTTCCTGGTAGGGTCGTCATTGCTATAATAAAATTGCCTTCATGAAATTCAGGTAAGAAGGAGGTTCCAAAAATGGAATTAAAGTTAATACTGATAAAAAAGCGGCTCCTGCCAGGCTGGTTACAGCCCAAAAATGATTGAGCGCCCAATGCAATAAGCGCTGAAAATGATGCTTTAGCCAAAGGACAAATCGAGTTTCTGTTTCTGCCTGTGAGTCATTTTCTAACGTAACCACGCTTTCTTCATGTAATCGTTCTTTTGTAGTTAAGGTACGCAAGGGCATTGCTTGTTGAGCATCACTCTGTTTTTCACTGTGGCGTACTAAAAGTAGATAACATAAGGCAGGTACCATAGTGAGTGACACGACTAGAGAACCGAGTACAGAGGCAATATAAGCGATCGCCAAGGGGCTGAAAATTCGTTCGGAAACACCTGAAAGAAAAAGATAGGTAAAAATACCAGACTGATAATCAGTGTTGCATAGACAACGGAATTTCTAATTTCACAAACTGCATCAAAAACAATTTTAATGGTCGGAAAAGGTTTTGTAGATGAACGATTTAAACGTAAACGGCGTACTACATTCTCAACGGTGATAATGCCATCATCAACGACTTCACCAATAGCGATGGCAATACCTCCAAGCGTCATCGCATTAATGCCAAAGCCGAAAATATAGAGAACGAGGATGCCAATTATGAAAGAGACCGGCATTGATAAAAAGTAATAAACGAGGCACGTATATTCATTAAAAAATAAATAGTACTAAAATGACGATCAAGGCGCCTTCCAAAAGAGCAATACTTAAATTACGAATTGCTGATTCAATGAAATTGGCTTGTCTAAATACAGTGGTAAAGAGTTCTACTCCAGCTGGAAGAGCTGCTTTGATTTCAGCCAATGCCTTTTCTACTTTGTGGGTAGTGGCTAAGGTATCTGCGCCATAGGTTTTTGAAATAGTGCCAATGACTGCACGTTCAGTATTAAACGCACTGTCACCACGCTTAATTTCTCCACCGAAAGTTACTGTTGCAACATTCGCGATAGTGATTGGAATACCTTTTCTGGTGGTTATAATTGTTTTTCTGATGTCATCTAAGGTCTTAACTCGTCCTATAGCCCCTACAACAAGTTCAGTACCAGATTTTTGCAGAAATGCCCCAGGGACATTGCGATTTGTATTTTCCAGTGCCTGACGAACTTCTTCTACACTGATGCCATAAGCCAGCATCCGGGAAGCGTCTAAACGGACTTGATACTGTTTTACTTCACCGCCTAAGGAAACCACGGAGGCAACCCCTCCTAAAGCAAGAATCCGAGGTCGAATGGTCCAGTCAGAAATAGTACGTAATTCTTCTGGTGATACAGTGTTGCTAACCAGAGCATATTTAAGCATCCAACCGACAGCGGAAATGACCGGTAGCATCACTGGAGGATTAATACCATTAGGTAATCGATTGAGCGCTTGTTGAATGCGTTCATTCACTAATTGCCTGTCACGATAAATATCGGTTTTATCATCAAAAACAACGATAATAGTTGAAAGTCCTACGGATGTTTTGGAGCGAACATGTAGGACGCCTGGGGTACCATTAATCACACTTTCCAATGGGTAAGTAATAAGTGCTTCTACGTCTTGAGGAGTCATGCCTGGTGCTTCTGTTTGGACTACTACCTGGGGTGGGGCAAATTCAGGAAATACATCGACAGCCATTTTTTGCAGGGTAAATCCACCAGCGATACAAAATACTAACGTTATAGCTAGTACAAGAGGGCGGTTAGCAAGTGACCATGCGACTAGGCGATTAAACATCTAGGGAGAATCCTTTGTTGATTGAGTTTTATTCCCACCGGTTAACCAGAGGGTGTAAAGTTGTCGATTGCCTTGCATCACTACTTCATCGCCAGCGGCCAAGCCGGCAGTAATTTCGGTATAGGTTTCATCACTTAAGCCTGTTTTGACTACAACGCGCTCATAAGCATTACCTTGCCGTTTAAAGACAAATTTTTCGTTATTTGCTTCTAGGATTGCGGAATTGGGAATAGTCAGCGCTTCCGCTTTTTGAGCTAACCTAAGGTATACCCGAGTAAACATACCCGGTTTCAGCAGTCCTTGCTGATTGTCTAATAAGATCTGAATATTGACTGTTCTTGTTAATGAGTCGAGATTGGGCTCAATAAGGATCACTTTTCCAGTAAAGCGTTTTTGGGGGTAACTGAGTACTTTAACCTTGGCTTCTTGCCCAGTTTTAACTTTCCCTAAATCTTCCTCATACACTTTCGCTACGGTAATCACCTGGGCGCGATTACTAATATGAAAAAGCACAGTATTAGGAGCAATCGCTTGACCGAGATTCACATTGCGTGCATCAATGATACCTGCCCATCGGCGCTTTAATGACGATGCTAGGTGGTGGATCGCCGATTAATAATGATTGTACTTTTACTAAGGGCTGCCCCAGTTTCACTTTATCGCCCAGATTGGCATATAACGCTGAGACATTACCATTTATTCTCACGCTGACATCAGCTTGTGCATTGGGTAATAACTGGATTTCGCCATTTAAACTTAACCGTTGAGCAATTGCTCTTTTGGTTACAGTAGCCAATTTTAAATCAATGATGTTGGTCTGTTCTTGATTTAAGTACACCGGTCCTGTGGGATGGGTTGAAATTTCAATTTTTTCACCATGAGCAAAAATAGATGCGGGCTGCAGGAGAATGATGCAGAAGAGTAGGCAATAAGGCCAAAAATTAGCAGGTTTTTGAGGATCCATGTAAATTCCTTGGCGTAGATAAATACGGACAGAGTTTACTGTTTTGATCAGTGCCTAGTGCTGTACATAGTTTTACTAAGGCTTGAGTGTATTTTTCCAACATATTGAGATAAGCCACCTGTAAATCATTATGTTGCCGCTGTACTTGTAAGACTTCTAATAAGGATATTTGCCCATTTCGATAAGCATTCCTTGCCAACTCTACATTGCGTACTGTCAATTTTAATGGTCCTTGCTGTGATTGCTGTAAGGCAGTTTGCAAGGCCTGTACCTGGGCATAACTACTTGCTATTTCAGTTTGAATGGTTAGTTTAAGTGCTTTTAGCTGCATAAGCGTTTGCGTTCCGGCCGTGCTTGTTTCTAAAATACGGCCTTGGTTGGCATTAAATAAGGGAAATGGAATTGACAGATTGATACTTAAAGCGCGATCCGGGGTTTGTATTGGCGCTCCTTCCACTGCTATTTTGTTTTGTTGTACCCCTAAACCAATAGTCCAGTCAGCCCAGCGTTCAGCCCTTGCAAGTTGTTGATCAGCTTGTGCGCGATGTAAATTTAACCAGGCCATTCGTATTTCAGGACGTTGCTGTATAGCGGTGGCTTGTAAGTCTGGCAACCTTGGAAGCTGTATTGTTGGTGGTACTGTTTTATTCAGGTATAACGGTGTTGTTGCTGCTTGGCCTAATAATTGGTTAAGTTGAGCTATTTGGCTAATACGTAAGCTATCTAAAATTTGTTTTTCTTGCAAAATGCGTTGGTATTCCAGATTGGCAATGTTGGTATCCAGTTCAGATACTTCCGCTGCCTGAAAGCGATTTTGGGTTACTCGCATTAATTGCTGGTTGATTGCGAGAAGATTATTCAACTGTTCTAAACGGCGATCAGTGATAAGAATGGCGTAGTAATTATCAGCCACCTTGGCTTTTAACAGTCGTTTGGCATTTTTTATTTCGGTTATGGCAAGTGCTACATCAACACGTGCCAAATTCTTTTTCTTACCGATACGTCCGGAAACAGGGAACGCTTGATTGAATCCTATGCTTGTTGTGTATTCCCCTTCATTGGTAAAAAAGCGATCATCAGTATTTCCCAGAGCCAAGCTTGGGTTTGGCCATAAGCCAGCTTGCACTAGACGAGCGCGTGCCAGGCTAATATTGTATTGAGCAGCTTTTAAATCATTATTATTTTGTATGGCAAGGTTGCTTAGCTGAGCCAGGGTTAGCCCCGATGCAAAGGTTAAAGGAATTCGGACTATAAAAATTAAGCAAATAAAGAACACAATCCTTCTGTAAGCGCTTATTTTCATAAATTAGCCAATAATTTTCTGCTGTCCAATCTCTTGGGGAGCAGAGATTTTATTTTTCATAACTCTTTCCATCGCAAACGCAGAGCATTAATGATGACTGATACCGAACTAAGCGACATGGCTGCTGCTGCAATCATAGGATTTAAGAGCAGGCCCATGATGGGATATAAGATACCTGCAGCTACTGGAACGCCTAGTGCATTATAAATAAACGCAAAAAATAGATTTTGGCGTATATTATGCATAGTTGCTTTAGATAAAAGACGTGCTTTAACAATGCCATGTAAATCGCCGTGTAGCAAGGTAACACCGGCGCTTTCTATAGCCACATCCGTACCAGTACCCATCGCAATGCCAATATCAGCTTTTGCCAGTGCCGGAGCATCATTTACTCCGTCACCCGCCATAGCAACAACTCTATTTTTCTGTTGCCATTCGGCTACAATGCGGCTCTTATCTTCTGGCATGATTTCAGCGACAACTTGAGTAATACCAAGTTTGGCAGCAACGGCTTCTGCAGTTTTTTGGCTGTCGCCGGTTAGCATGACAACTTCAATGCCTTCTTGCTGAAGAATATTAATTGCAGCCGGAGTCGTTGTTTTAATAGGATCTGCGACTGCCAGAATGGCGGCAATTTGATGTTCTATTGCCATGAACATCACCGAAGCCCCTTCGCTACGTAGAGCCTCAGCCTCATCAAACAGAGATTGATTAGTGCTTTCCGATGCTGGCATTAATTTCAAATTACCAATGGCAATAGGGCGGCCGTTTACCAATCCTTGAACGCCTTTACCAATGATTGCTTCAAATTCAGTAACAGGTGAAAAAGACAGATTCCTTTCCTTTGCGGCGATGACAATCGCATGTCCAAGCGGGTGTTCACTATGATTTTCAAGGGCGGCTGCTAAAGCTAATAATTCATCCTCTGACCATTGAGGTAGAGCAACGATTTTGGTTAATTTTGGCCGACCTTCAGTGAGTGTTCCGGTTTTATCAACGATTAACGTGTCTATTTTTTCCATCTGTTCCAATGCATCGGCATTTTTAATAAGTACACCATGAGTTGCTCCTTTGCCAATGCCAACCATAATTGACATAGGCGTGGCTAGTCCTAAGGCACAAGGGCAAGCAATAATGAGTACAGAAACAGCAGCAATCAGAGCGTAACTGAAAGCAGGTTGGGGGCCCCATATTGCCCAACAAATTGCAGCGATAATGGCAATCAAGATCACCGAGGGGACAAACCAGCCTGCGACAGCATCAGCAAGGCGTTGGATAGGCGCACGGCTGCGCTGTGCGTCGCTAACCATTTGAACGATTCGAGCCAGCATCGTATCTTGGCCAACATGGATTGCTTTCATAATAAAGCTGCCTGTCTGATTCAGAGTGGCCCCAATAACATGGGAACCTTTTTCTTTAGCTACGGGTATCGCTTCACCAGTAATCATCGATTCATCAATGTAACTAGTACCGCTAACTATTTCACCGTCGACCGGTATTTTTTCTCCTGGACGCACGCGCAATAAATCGCCTGCCATAATGTCGCTAAGGTCTATCTCAGTTTCTTGCTCATGTTCGTCAAGACGATGCGCCGTAGCTGGAGATAATTGCAATAAGGCACGAATAGCTCCGCCGGTTTTGGCTCGTGCTTTTAATTCCAATACTTGGCCAAGTAAAACCAGGGTAGTAATTACGGCAGCTGCTTCAAAATAAACTGCAACCAATCCTGCTTCATCGTGAAAGGATGGAGGGAAAAGACCAGGAAAGAGGGTAGCAATCACACTATAACCCCAGGCTACACCAGTACCTATAGCAATCAAGGTAAACATGTTCAAATGACCTGTTTGAAGAGACTGCCAGCCACGTTGAAAGAATGGCCAGCCACACCATAGGACAACGGGTGTAGCCATCATCATTTGGATCCAAATTGAGAGGCGAATTGATAGCCATTGATTGAGTAGATGCTCACTCATAGCCAGTATGAACACTGGTAGGCTAAGTACCAAAGCTATCCAGAATCGGCGATTCATATCCTGATATTCCGGATTATGCTCTTCGTCTGCGGAAATGGTTTCAGGCTCTAACGCCATACCACAAATAGGGCAGTTACCAGGCTTTTCTTGACGGATTTCTGCATGCATTGGACATGTATAAATAATTGGACCCTGGTTTTGAGCAGGTTTTGGGGATGAATGAGAATGATGATGGTGGCAACTCTTTTCTGTTGTGACTTTGTCTGGCTCTTTAGAGTGGTGTTTGTGGTTCATAGGTCACCTATTCATATTTTTGCAGTAGATTAATAAGCTCACGAATACGTTCTTCCTTGTTTGCGTCATTGTCAGTACAACAGGCTTCGGCGATACAATGTCCTATATGTGTTTCAAGTACGCCAAGCTCAATTGTTTTAATAGCGTTACGTGCTGCACGTAGTTGAGACATAATTTCTACGCAATATCGTTTCTCTTCAATCATGCGCTTAATGCCTTCCAGCTGACCAACAGCCCGATTGATACGGGAAATTTGTTTTTCATGTGATGGGTAATTTGACATAGGAATTCTCCATTCTATAATTTTTATATACCCTTGTGGGTATATTGTCAAATCGTGTGAATTGGTAAAGAGAAAAAGAAGCAATTCCTGATCTAACTGAATTTATAGATTTTTTTACTAAAAAATTATTCTACCCTTGATAGCTTGCTATATTTGAGGCTAACAGTTGTATTTATTTCTCTTTGAGGTACAAGGAAAAGCCATGATTTTGAAAACCTGTGATGTTAATAAGATCGATCACTTAATTACTCCTGATGAGATTTTTGAAATAACGCTGGACTCTCCTGCATTGGATATCTTTACTGATTTTAAAAAGACAGAACCTTTAGTCATTGAACAGTCACTTGATGTGGTTACCGCTGAAGATTTAATGAAGAAAACACATGTTAAATTGAAATTGGTTTTAGAAGATGGAGAATTTGTAGGGACGCTTGCCTATAGTGATTTAATTGGTGAAAAAGTTATGTCGCGCGTTCATCACCACACCCAGCGGCGTGAAATCTATGTGAATGAAATTATGACGCCTCGTAATCAATTGAAAGCGATTGATTTTAATGATGTACAAAGAGCAAAAGTTAAAGATATTGTCGAAACGCTTAAAAACGAAGGTAGCCAACATTTCTTGGTAATTGATAATACATTACATCATATTCGTGGAATTTTTTCTGCGAGTGATATTGCTCGTCGATTACATATTCCCATTAATATCAGTTCGGTTTCAACATTTATGGATATATACAAAGCACTTGATCATGACAAATACTGATAGGTGTTTACATAGCGATTATCTTGGCGCTTAGGGCTTGATATTTGAGCATTGCAGCAGGAACATACACACGTAGTATGTGTGAGCAGCGAAGTACAGAAAATCAAGCCATAAGCACTAAAGCTAGCGAAAAATCTAAACAGCCCCTATTGTATTATTCGGCTAGTGTGAGCGCAGCAATACACCATCGTTCTGAATAATTCTTTTGAAATCAATTTATTATAAATAAAACAAAGCGACGATTATTTGCCTATAATTTATATAGTGGTTTGCTGTAGAGTTGTGTATGGAAATAAGGGTTTACTTTTTACCAAAAGGATTTGAACCCGTTATTAATAGGACATTAGATTTAAAATCGCAAGCCCAAGCCCTTTTGACTCAAGTGGCAGATATAATCAAACATACCCTGGAGGTTGTTCAATCTTCCATGGAATCTGATCATCTCGCACTAGTTATAGGTCCTGGGGATTTTTGGAAAAGTGGATGTGGGTTGTTAACTCATAGAGGCCTGCCTCAATCACTTGCCTTGGATTATTTCGCGCGCGAAATGGTTGCATTAAGTGCACAATATCCTCAAATTATTTTGATTCCAGGTAGTATTTATCTTTACGTGGATAAATTGGCTACTGATAAGAAAAGCTACTGCCGGTCTAATTCAGAAAATTTTATCCCTTCCGTATATATGCAAAATGTTACTCCTGTATTTTATAGTGGCAAATGTTTAAGACTAATAAAAAGAGGGGTCCATTTGTTGTGTATTAATGACAATAGTACGGCAAAGGAATTAACGTCTGAAAGTGAATTCCTAAACGCATTATCCTCAATACAATGCCAACGTTTGGAGGTAATTTGTTGTCCTGATGATGCATCAGAAGAGCCTCCTATTTCTGATGTTGCTTTTTTGGGTAAAACACCTTTACCTGGCGAAAATCTTTTATTAGAAACCTTAGACTTATGGTCAGATAGATTATTTTCTCCTGTATTTACCATCAAAAATGTTACCTTTGGTGTAGAGATTGGTACCGATCATTATTTTGCCGCCCAACACCTCGTCGACCAATTGGAAAATCTGGATTTCCATTTACTCATTTCCTCTGGTCAATCAAGAAGATATGACGGAACAAACGGCTGCGGTTTTTTATTTGCGCTGATCAAGACAGTGCCATTTTGCTGGATATGCAGGGAAAGGGGAAACGTATTGATATTGATACTACGCTTGAGGTTGATATACAACATCTTTGTCGAAAAGGCGGTTTTCCTTCGAGTGATGGCAGCAGAGCTCGATAAAAGTAACACTCTACTGCCTTCTTATGTTTGTTTTAATGTTTAAAATGCCTATAGCCGGTAAATACCATGATGATTCCAGCTGCATCGGCTGCGGCAATCATTTCTTTGTCCCTGATTGAGCCTCCTGGTTGAATGAGAGCCGCTATTCCGGCCTGGGCCGCTATTTCAATACTGTCTGCAAAAGGGATAAAAGCATCAGACGCCATGACTGAATCCGGAGTAGAAAAACCGGCTTGTTCTGCCTGCCATAAAGCGATACGCGTACTCATTACACGGCTAGTTTGGCCTGCTCCAATGCCTATGGTTGCGTTATTTTTAGCAAATACTATGGCATTTGATTTTACATGTTTTACTGCTAACCAGGCGAAGAGTAAATCCTGCTTTTGTTGCTCCGAAGGTTTTTTCTGTGTGACGGTTATAAATTCATCGCTGTTGACTATAAAATCATCGTGTTCCTGCACCAATAAACCACCATCAACTCGGCGCATATCTAACTTAAAATCATGACTATGTTGCCATGCGCCTGTTATGAGTACGCGAATAGCAGGCTTAGTTGCCAAAATAAGTTTTGCTGCATCACTGATTGCAGGGGCAATGAGCACTTCAAGAAACTGTTTTTCGAGAATGGTTTGCACAGTTTCTTCATCTAATAATCGGTTGAAGGCCAAAATACCGCCATAAGCGGATACAGGATCCGTCTGTTGAGCGCGTAAATAAGCCAGAAGGGGGGTATCTCCCATTGCAATGCCGCAAGGATTACCATGTTTAACGATGACACAAGTATTTGTTTCGGCCGGAAACGATTTAACACAATCAAAAGCAGCGTCAGCGTCAAGCAAATTATTATAGGATAATTGTTTACCCTGGATGAGTTGTGCGGTAGCTAGTGAACCAGCTGGCGGGTTTTTATCCATATAAAAGACAGCTTGCTGGTGAGGGTTTTCTCCGTAACGCAGTTCATATTGTTTATTAAATTGACAGGTTAAGACGGTTGGGAAACTACAGGGGTGCTTTTCATCATTCAAAGTACCAAGGTAATTGGCAATTGCTGCATCATAGGCTGCCGTGTGGGCAAAGGCTTTTTTGCCAGACTGAACCCCCAATTGGCGAAAACTTTCTTTGCCTGGACGCATTTGGCCAGCAATTCATAGTCATCAGGTGTTACTACAACAAAAACATGATCATGATTTTTAGCCGCTGAGCGAATCATGGCTGGGCCACCGATATCTATATTTTCAATCGCTTTTTGAAAATCGCAATCATGATGACTAATGACTTGTTCAAAGGGATATAAATTAACAATCAGTAGATCAAAACGTTGAATGCCGTGTTCATTTAGACAGTGATCATCTTGACTATCACGGGCCAACAATCCTGCATGAATAGCTGGATGCAAGGTTTTGACGCGGCCATCCAGCATTTCTGGAAAGGTTGTGCATGCACTGACCTCGGTAACGGGTAAGTGATGTTCAGTAAGCAGGGCTGCGGTATTCCCAGTAGCAACAAGCTCAATTCCCTGTTCGTGTAAAACTTTGGCAAGCTCCACTATGCCACGCTTGTCAGAAACGCTTAGCAAAGCCCGCTTGGGAATAAAAGAAATCATTTGAGAGTCGGTTGTCATAGTAGGCTCTAAAATTAATTGAGTTCGATATAAAGGAGGCATTATATGCTTTTTATACCACGAAACGAACGCTAAAATTACAGGCTGGCTTTAAAGGGTAGTGGCTATTTTACCAGCTTGCGTGATAGTCATCAGATAGTAGAAACAGTAACGGCCCTAGCGGCGTGCAAAGGCTAACAAAGACCAACCATCCAGATTGTGTGTTAATAAATGGGTAAAATCAGCCTGATAAGTTTCAATTAATGAACAGGCTTGTTCTTCTAAAAATCCCTGAAACAACCAGAATACCATGTGGATTAAGTAATTCTTTAAAGGTATTTCTTAACGTCATAAGCGGTGCCAGTAGAATATTAGCGATAAGCAAATCGGCTGGTGTTTGTAGGCTTTGAGGAAAGCCGATATACAATTGTTGCTGGTCTATGCCATTAGTAAGGGCATTATTCTGGGTTGCTTGCAAAGCTTGCTCGTCAATATCAACCGCTTGTACTTTTGCTGCACCAAGCTTTAAAGCAGCGAGAGCCAGAATCCCTGAGCCGCAGCCATAATCAATCACTGCTTTATTATTTAAATCGGCTTGTTCAAGCCAAGTTAAACATAGAGAGGTAGTTGGATGAGTTCCAGTACCAAAAGCCAAGCCAGGATCCAGAATCAAATTAACTGCTTGAGGTTCTGGTGGCTCAAGCCAAGAGGGACAAATCCATAATCTCTTGCCAAAACGCTGAGGTTTAAAATCATCCATCCAAGCACGTTCCCAGTCTTGATCAGCCAGGTGCTGAATGCTGAAACCTAAATGAGGGTGTTGAGGCGCTAAGAGCAGTTTTGCTTGCTCGGCATCTTGTTCATCGTCATAAAGAGCATTAATCACGACATCTGGCCAAAGAGGGGTGGTCCCAGGCTCTGGCTCTAGTACAGGTTCGTCATTTTTATCTGTCAGAGTGATAGATAAAGCGCCGGTTTCTTCCAACGCGTCACTGAGTAACTCCACTTCATCACGATGGCATTGTTCGATCTGTAGTTGATACCACACAAGCTTATTCCTTCAACATTTTTTCCAGATAGTGAATATTGGTACCCCCTTCTATGAAGGCTTTGTCGCGCAAAATACGATGATGCAACTCAATGTTAGTCTTAATACCATCAATGATAATTTCATCCAGCGCATTCCGCATTCTAGCGAACGCTTCTTCCCGCGTTTTACCGTAACTAATCAACTTACCTATCATGGAATCATAATTCGGTGGCACAGTATAGCTACTGTAGACATGAGAATCAAAGCGAATGCCAGGACCACCGGGTTGATGTAAAAGTCTTATGGTACCTGGTGATGGCATGAACGTTTTTGCATCTTCAGCATTGATACGGCACTCGACAGCGTGGCCTTGTAGCTTGATATCTTCTTGTTTAAGGGTAAAAGGGATATCACTCGCAATTTTTATTTGTTCTTTGATCAGATCAATACCCGTGATCAATTCGGTTACTGGATGTTCAACCTGGATACGAGTATTCATTTCAATAAAATAAAAGCACCCATCCTGATACAAGAATTCAAAAGTACCCGCACCGCGATATTTTAATTCACGGCAAGCATTGACGACGCATTCGCCAATTTCCTGACGTAAAGCAGGTGTAATTCCAGGTGCTGGTGCTTCTTCAATCACTTTTTGGTGACGGCGTTGCATAGAGCAATCACGTTCTCCCAAGTGGATCGCATTACCTTGACCATCTCCTAAAACCTGGAATTCAACATGGCGAGGATTTTCCAGGAATTTTTCCATGTAAACCGTTGCATTATTAAATGCAGCTTTTGCTTCACTACGCGTTAAAGCAATTGCATTGAGGAGATTTGCTTCGCTGTGTACAACACGCATACCGCGACCACCGCCGCCGCCAGCTGCTTTAATAATGATTGGGTAACCAATGTCACGCCCTAATTGCAGGTTACGAGCATCATCTTCTAATAAAGGACCATCAGAACCAGGTACACAGGGGACTCCAGCCTTTTTCATGGCAGCAATGGCAGAGACTTTATCACCCATCAAGCGAATAGTATCACCGCGTGGACCGATAAAGCGAAAGCCGCTTTGTTCGACGATGTCAGCAAAATCAGCATTTTCTGCCAAAAACCGTAACCGGGATGAATGGCAACAGCATCAGTAATTTCCGCGGCAGATATAATACGCGGAATATTCAAGTAACTTTCTTTTGAGGGAGCGGGACCAATACAAACGGTCTCATCAGCAAGTCGCACATGCAATAAATCTTTATCAACGTCTGAATGAACGGCAACCGTTTGAATACCAAGCTCTTTGCAAGCACGCAGGATACGAAGAGCGATTTCGCCACGATTAGCGATAACAATTTTACTGAGCATCCATGTACCCCTTATTCTATAGTAAACAAGGGTTGGTCATATTCGACTGGTTCACCATTTTTTACAAGAATGGCGGTCACTGTACCGGTTCGATCAGCTTCAATTTCGTTAAACATTTTCATTGCTTCAACGATACATAAGGTATCACCGGTTTTCACTGTTTGGCCTACTGTAACGAAGGGCGCAGCATCAGGAGACGGTGCAGTATATATGGTGCCTACCATTGGTGAGCGAACTTTGTGGCCTGAAACGCTATTTTCCACTTTAGTTTCATTATTGACAGGCGTGGGTATAGCAGTAGTCTGTATGGGTTGTTGTAATGGTGGTGCTACATAACGTGTTTGTACGGGTGCTTCCATTGCATAGCTATGACGGCTCAGACGTACTGATTCCTCGCCTTCCTTGATTTCAATTTCTGAAATGCCGGTTTCTTCCAACAATTCGATCAATTTTTTGATTTTACGAATATCCATCGATAAGAACTCTCTATTAATTGAATTTTTCTACAATTGCCTGCAGAGCCAAGCTATAACCCCTAACTCCCAGTCCACTGATAACCCCTTGGGCGATATCAGAAAATAAGAATGATGACGAAATGCTTCGCGCGCATAAATATTGCTAATGTGTACTTCTACAAACGGAATTGATGCGGCTATCAAGGCATCACGAATTGCGATACTCGTGTGCGTGAAGGCTGCTGGATTGATAATAAGGTAATCAACTTTGTCATCGGCTGCTTGATGAATGATGTCAATTAACTCGGCTTCAGAATTACTTTGTTTGCTGGTTAACACAATGTCAGCCTCGACTGCTTGTTTATGGAGCAAAGCATCGAGTTTTGCCAGAGTAGTTGTGCCATAGATAGATGGCTCGCGTACTCCCAGGCGGTTCAGATTTGGCCCATGCAAAACGAGTATTTTCTTCATTATGAGTTAATTTCACAAAATTGAAGCGATTCTGCCTGAACTTTGTAATAATGTCCATATGTTCGATGATATCGGCATGATGTCGGCATGATGTCTTCTATTTTGTGGTTAGATTTTTAATGAGTAGTTTAATACCGCTGTGTAGCCAATTATGTTATCTTTCTAAGATTATTCTGTATTAGCCCCCTTTCCAATTTCCCATCGCAGCGAATTGGAAAGACGTCTATTAAGCAAGGGATTGAACAAACCATGGTCACACATATCACTGATGTCACCCTGCGAGATGCGCATCAATGTTTAATTGCAACACGTATGCGCACCGAAGATATGTTGCCAATCTGCAAGAAGATGGATCAGGTTGGTTTTTGGGCTATGGAAGTTTGGGGGGAGCCACGTTCGATGCCTGTTTGCGTTTTTTAAAAGAAGATCCCTGGCTGCGTCTTCAGCAATTACGTCAAGCGTTACCTAATACGCAGCTATCAATGCTTTTGCGTGGGCAGAATTTATTGGGTTACCGCCACTATGCCGATGATGTTGTACAGACTTTTATACGTTTGGCTGCTAAAAATGGTGTAGATGTTTTTCGTGTTTTTGATGCTTTAAATGATGTACGTAATGTAAGAGTGGCGATAGAAAGCATTAAAGCACAAAACATGCACAAGGGGCTATCTGTTATACCACTAGCCCAGTACATAATCTGGAAAGTTTCGTAAACATTGGGAAGTCTTTTGCTGATATTGGTTGTGATAGTATTGCTATCAAAGATATGGCAGGTCTGCTTACGCCAACCGCAACAGTTACATTATATCAAGCGCTAGCCGATGCAACACAGTTACCTATTCATTTACATACCCATGCTACTTCCGGTTTGGCTGGTATCTGCCATTTCCAGGCAGTATTAGCGGGTTGTCAGCACATTGATACCGCCATTTCATCTTTTTCCGGAGGTGCTTCACATCCTGCAACGGAACCTTTGGTTGCTGCTTTGGCTGGTAGCGAATTTGATACAGGACTTGATTTAAATTTATTGCTGGAAATTGCTGATTATTTTCAAGATATACGCAAAAAATATCAGCAATTTGAAAGTGAAGCGCGTGATATTGATCCGAGGGTACAACTCTATCAGGTTCCAGGAGGAATGATTTCAAATCTCTATAGTCAGTTGAAAGAACAACACGCCCTAGACAAGATCGATGCTGTACATGAAGAAATTCCGCGAGTCCGTAAAGATCTGGGGTATCCTCCTTTAGTGACACCTACATCACAGATAGTTGGCACACAGGCTGTTTTGAATGTATTGACTGATATTCGTTACAAAACGATAACCAATGAAGTCAAATTGTATTGCCAAGGGAAATACGGTGCTGCACCGGGTAAAATCAATTCCAGTTTGCGTAAGAAAGCAATCGGGCATACCGAGGTGATCGAAGTAAGGCCTGCCGATTTGTTACCCAAAGAATTAAAGCGTCTACGAGAAGACATTAGCGAGTTCGCCCAAAATGATGAAGATGTTCTTTCTTATGCAATGTTTCCTGAAATTGGTAAGCAGTTTTTAGAGCAGCGCAAGGCCAATACTCTGCAACCCGAACCTTTAATAATCAGTCGTTCTCCAGCATCAAGTGATAGACTATCAGAGTTTGATATTGCCTTGCACGGCGAAAGCTACCATATAAAAATTGCTGGCTACGGAACTCGTGAGCAAGGCCAGCAAGCTTGTTTTTATGGGTTGATGGTGTACCAGAGGAAGTCATTATTAGTCTTGAAGATGCAGAAGAAACTAGCTTATCAACTACAGCTAAACGTCCTTCCGGGCCAGGTGACATTACTGTTGCTATGCCAGGTAACATTGTCAGCGTCAATGTTACTGTTGGTGATAAAGTGACTAAAGGACAGACTTTATTAGTACTGGAAGCCATGAAAATGGAAACTGAAATTCAAGCGCCTTTTAATGGTACAGTAGCGGATGTTTTTTGCCAGAAAGGTGATAAGGTAATGCCGACTCAGGTTTTGGTCTATTTATTACCAAATAGTGATTAATAGGGATATGAGTGAGTGTATTCTGTTTATTACAAAGCCAGCTACGAACATTTTTGTCCAGCCTTTAAAAATACGTTCTTTAATACCTTGCCAGCGTTCTTGTTCGGGTGGGAGTTCAATGGCAATACAAGAGGCAGGTGATTGATCCGCATACCGAAGTTGGTAATAAAGCTCAAAGGCAGTGTCTTCCGGTGAGGCTGGAAATTGGTAAAACAGTTCGCTGGTAAGCTGTGGTAGATTGGCAAAGGCAAGCACATAAACAGGTTTGGTGCTCTGCTGGCAGAAAGCAAGCAGGCTGGTACTATCTGGAAAGCAATAGAGAGGTTTTTCAGGTTGATAATGGCTATCTAATTTTCCTGGCACTCTAATAGTGCTGCTGTTTTTTAATTGTTTGTTTGGCAAAATGGTATTAAGTTCCAGTTCATCAATAAGTCCGGGGCGCAGGATTTGATAACCGTCGGGATCAATGGCTGCCACGATGGTTGACTCAATTCCAATTTGACAGCGTCCCCCATCTAAAATTAGTAAATCTTGTTGTTGAAAACTATGCTGAACATGCTCTGCCGTTGTGGGGCTAATTTTACCGAAGGGATTTGCTGAGGGTGCTACTAGCGGGGCCCCAAGTTGCTTTAAGAGCGTTTGAGCAATTGGGTGTTTAGGACAACGCAAAGCCACGGTATCTTGTCCCCCTGTTATTAATGGACTCACTTGCCCCGGTTTGCTTTTCATGACCAGTGTTAAGGGGCCAGGCCAGAAGTGTTCAATTAGGGCCTGTGCATAATCAGGGATAAATTGTACCCATTTGGATAAGTCCCAATTTTCTGCAACATGCATAATGAGAGGGTGACTAAGAGGCCTATTTTTAATTGCATAGATTTTTCTAATCGCTGCTTCATTCTCAGCATTTCCTGCAAGCCCATAAACTGTTTCGGTAGGTATAGCAACGATCTCGCCTCGTTTTAGATAGGAGACAGCGAGTTCGAGATGAGTAGTAATAGTGCTCATATTTAATTAATACATCCTTTGGCCATAAGGGCAGTGTGGAATTATTACCCAAAATTACTAGCAGGCAAACAATTATTTAACGCGAGTTCGATGTAAAACACAGATTTTTGTTTTTATATCGGCTAAACGAACGTTAAATAATAACAAAGATGATTTTACCAGATGCAGTGGTATTTATTCTGTTGGGCCGAAAAATTTAATAATTTAAAAATAAAAAACTATGTTAGTTTGACATGAATACCTGTAAGATATTGTCGACGGATTTTAGCGAAGGCCAACCTCAGGAAAATATGCTTAATCTGAAATCCGAAATTCGACTTGACGGGGATATTCCAACAATCCTTGTTAGAGCATTTAAAATTGCTTAATTTCTAAAAAATTGGCAGGGAAAATGCTAGCAAAGATGGGTACTCCCGGACGAGTCCTCATGCATACTTTAAGGAGAAAGATTAATGCGTATAAATTTTCATTTATCCCCTGTAGCCGCTTGCTTGGCTTTAACCTTAGTCTCTTCCGCTAACGCGGCTGAGCCACTTCCTTTAGATCAGGTTTCATTGCAACATTTACAGCAGCAGTTTTATCTGTCATTACCGAATGTAAAGCCTGTCAATTCTGCCTCTGCTGATGTTTTACAATTCGTAAAGCAACACAAAGACAAAAATCAGGTAAGACATGTTCGTATGCAACAGTACTATGCTGGTTTCCTTGTCTTTGGCGGTTATGCCATTATGCATAGTGATAGCTCTATAAATAACTTGTTAAATACACAAAAAGATGTGCAAATGAATGGTACAGTCTATCGTGGCTTGCAGGTGGAATTAGGGGAGCCCCCGGAAGATTTTGTTAAAAATTCCAACAAAATATTGCAACAGTTTAAAGCAAAATTTGAAAACAAAGACGTGAGTGAAGAGCAGATAACTCCTATCATTTATATTGATGATAAACATCAAGCTCATTGGGCATATAAAGCCAGTGTTTTTGTACGTTATGATCATCAAATTCCAGAGAGACCAACAGCCATCCTTGATGCGAAATCACTGAAACCTTTTGTGGAATGGAATGATATTAAAACAGCCGTTCGTACAGCTGTGAAAGGAATTGGATTTGGCGGCAATACTAAAATTGGAGAGTATGTTTTTGGTAAAAACTATCCCTTTCTTGAAATAACTCGTGATAATAAAAAGAACGCTGTTATATGGAAAATGAACATGTAAAAGTAGTTGATATGGAGCATGATTATTTTTCTCCAAATGATCCGATGAAATTTAATTGCAAAAAGAATGGTAATACGGTAGCTGATGCATTCTGGACTGGTTATAAATCGGATGGATATGATAGAGAAAATGGTGCTTTTTCACCTACTAATGATGCTCTATATGTAGGCTATGTCATTAAGCGTATGTACCATGATTGGTATGGTGTTGAAGTTTTAGTCAAAAGGAATGGTTCTCCCATGCAAATAGTGATGCGTGTTCATTATGGCGAAGGCTATGAGAATGCGTATTGGGATGGTAGACAAATGACTTTTGGAGATGGTGATGCCACGATGTACCCTTTAGTCTCACTAGGTATTGGAGGTCATGAAATTAGCCATGGTTTCACCGAACAACATTCAGCATTAGAGTATTTTGGTCAGTCAGGCGGGATGAATGAATCATTTTCTGATATGGCTGCACAAGCTGCTGAATATTATTCAAGTGGAAAAATAATTGGTTGATTGGTGCGGAAATTGTGAAAGAAAACAGTGGACGTGATGTTTTTCGATACATGGACAAGCCAAGTCGTGATGGCCATTCCATTGATTCCGCAGATGAATATTATGGGGGATTGGATGTCCATCATTCAAGCGGCGTGTTTAACCGTTTATTCTATTTGATGGCTAATCAATCTGATTGGAATACGCGTAAAGCGTTTGATGTGATGATCAAAGCCAATATGGATTATTGGACCCCTTATTCAACGTTTGATGAAGGAGGCTGTGGCGTTTTGCGAGCGGCAAAAGATTTAGGTTACTCTCTAAGCGAGTTAAAGAAAACACTGAACGCAGTTGCTATTAATTATCAACTATGTGAGAACCCTAAGCCAATTCCGCTCCCTTCTATCTAATATCATAAAATTTGACCAGACGTTGTGCTATGGCGTCTGGTTGCTCCATATGAATGTGGTGACCACCTTTCATTTGGTTTATCTGTAGATTGTTAACTGCCTTTATACGTTCTTGCATGTCAAAATCTTTAAAAACAAAGCCATTATCAGCCAAAATCAAAAGACTTCTGGCAGTAATACCTTGTAAGCAGGCTAATATTTGTCCTTCGGTCATGTATAACGGCGTTGGATTTAATAAGCGTCGGTCATGTCGCCAATAAAATGACTCTTTCTTTTTAACGAGGCCTCGTTGACAAATAATTTGTGCATGTTCAAGTGATAAATAACCCCGTTTAGCACGTGCTTGAGCAGCTAAATCAACAGATTGATAAGGTTTGGCTTCTTTATCATCTCCTTTAAGATGATGGAGATATTGCGTCAATTGTTTGCGGCAAGTTTGTTCTGGTTGAGAAAAAGGACCTAAGCCCTCTATCAAAATTAATGAAAGGATTTGTTCTGCTGCAATCCCAGCAATCAGGCTGGCCAGGCAGGCTCCCATTGAATGTCCTAACAAGTGAAAATGTTTGAATCCTAAAGCCTGAATAATTTGTAAACAGGTAAAAATACCATCGCTGAAGTGATAGTAGCAGCCCTCAGGCAGATGAGAAGAATGGCCATGGCCAGGCAAATCAACAGCGAGCAAATAAAATTGTTTTTCTAGATAAGGGGCTAATAGATCAAAGGAATTGGCATTATCAAGCCAACCATGTAGAGCCAACATAGGAGGTAATGCGGGATTTCCCCAAGCTTTACCTGCAATAGTAAACCCAGGTATGGTAACAGTGAATGCGTTCATAAACGGATAATAAAGAAAATCGTCTAATCATTCATGTTACCTAAACCAGCAGAATGATAAAAGTAGGTGTTAGTTACCGCTTATTACTGCGGTTAGTGGTATGCTTAATTCATGGGTTTTAAAATTTTTAGTGTTGCCATGCAAAAACAACAACGAAGCCTGTCTCTTATAACCTATAACATTCATAAGGGTTTTGGTTTTAGTAAACGTTTTTTATTACCTGAAATGCGAGAGGCGTTATTAACCTTAAGTCCTGATTTTGTTTTTCTGCAAGAAGTTCAGGGCGAGCATAGGCGACGGGAAAAACGCATTGGTGCCTGGCCTGATGCCCCTCAATTTGAATACATTGCAGAAAAAATATGGCCTCATTATCTTTATGCAAAAAATGCAATTTATCAATCAGGCCATCATGGGAATGCCATTTTAAGTAAATATCCTTTCGATCGATTCGAGAATATTAATTTATCTTCAATGAATCGTGCTTCGCGTAGTATATTGCACAGTCAGATCAAAATAGGAGAAGGGCAACAGCAAATTAATGTCCATCTACTTTGCGTTCATCTTGGTTTATTCAAGACAGAACGTTTCTCGCAGTGTAATGCATTGATGCAGCGAATCAGTGAAGCAGTACCAGAACATGAACCTTTGCTTATGGCTGGTGATTTTAATGACTGGCGTCATCATTTATCAAAACCATTGGCGGAAGAATTAGGTATTAATGAGGCCTTTTACAGCATGAAAGGTCGTCATGCTCGCTCATTCCCAGCAATACAACCAGCCTTTTGTGTAGATCGGATTTATTTTCGTGGAATGCGGGTTTCGGATGTATATTGCTTAAAAGGCAAACCTTGGCGCATGTTATCAGATCACGTGCCCTTACTGGCTCGTTTTGAATTTATTTAGCACAGGACTTACGCAAAATCCCGAGCTCTTCATTAAAATCCAGTTTTGTCTCGCTCTCAAATTTTCACGTAAGTCCAGTAACCATTTGGTGCAAATTAACAATAAGGAAGCGGCAAGTAGGGTGCCGCTTCCTCAAGTCCTTATTCCATATTTCCTTGGTATTCACCAAAACAAGCTGCACTATTTAAGCGTGCGCGCTTAAGTAAGGCGTCTTGGGCTGCTTTAATATTAGTAGGTTTGCCGCCCCAGGCTTGTAGACAATCTTCTTGTAACGCTCTTCCATAAGAGAAACTCAGATTCCAGGGTTGATAACCTGTGCTATTGATTGCATTCAGATTGGCAGTAGCTTGTTGCGGTGATTGACCGCCAGATAAGAAATTAATGGTTGGGACTGCGGCCGGTACATTATTGCGGAAGACACTAATGGTGTAATCGGCAACTTCTTCTGCTGAGCTAAACGGAGCAGTTTCTTTACCCGAAGTCACCATACTTGGTTTCAAGACGATGTGCTCTAAATCAACCTGGTGAATGAATAAAGCATGGAAAAGCTCATGCAGTACCATTTCGCAGGCCTCGGCACAATGTTCAATGGAATGATTTCCATCCATCAACACTTCTGGTTCAACAATAGGAACAATACCGACTGATTGACAGGTTGCAGCATAGCGAGCAAGCATTTCAGCCCCTGCTTTAATAGCTGTTAAGCTAGGCGTGTATTCACTGATGGTATAAACATTGCGCCATTTTGCAAATTTTGCACCTAATTTTTTAAAATGCTCCAGGCGTTCAACCAGACCATCTAAACCTTGGGTTACTTTTTCATTATCAGTATTGGCTAAAGTGACTAAACCTTTGTCTACTTTAATACCTGGAATAATGCCTTTCTTGGCAAACAAGTCAGCGATAGCTGTTCCTTGATCATCTTTATGTTGAAACGTTTCTTCAAACAGGATGACAGCGTTAATGTATTGTTCCAAATCAGGCGTAGTGGCAAGCAAGTGGCGATATGTACGACGATTTTCTTCTGTGTTTTCAAGGCCAATTGCCTCAAATCGTTTACCAATCGTACCGCTGCTCTCATCAGCGGCTAAAATGCCTTTACCATCTTGCAGTAAATGGTCCATCGTTGCTGATAATTCATCGTAATACATAATAGTTTATTCTCCTCTCGTTAAAACGGTTATTTACTAGGACTTGAAATGTATTTTTCTCGAATAATTTGTTGCATAGCAAACCCTTTATCTTTTAGATAATTGAAAGCATCGTCGATCATACCGGGATTTCCACCACAAATAAATCATATCTTCTGAGGGGTTTAGATTCAGGTCGGGAAAGGCGTGTTGCACATAACCTCTATATTCATGGGGTCCTAAGGTACTTTCTTGTTCTCGACTCAAGTGGGCGCGGAAAATGACTTGCGGATACTGAGCAGCAAAAGCAATAAATTCATCAAGATAAAGGATGTCTTCATGCTTTTGTACTCCCTGCAGAATAACAACTCGAAGTTCTGGATTAATTTGTAAACGTTTTTTCAGTTCATTAATCATCGCTCGATAAGGAGTGACGCCAGTACTGGTTGCTACCAAAATATAGCGTTTAGGCATCTCTTCTTTGAGAATTAGGCGTCCAAAGGGCCCATTAATATTGATTTTATCGCCTGGTTTTAAGTTGAACAGTAAATCAGTACCTGGTCCGTCAGCCACATAACCTGCTGCAAATTCGATATAATTGTTTTGTATAGGAACATTAGCGATACTATAACTACGTTTGAGCATTTTACCATCCCGTTCAAAATGAATAGTGATAAATTGCCCGGGAAGATAAGCAAATGGTGGGGATTGTTCAGTTTTGAAAATAAAATGTTTACTTTTGAAGAAAGCATAAAAGCGTCTTCCAGAGTAATGGGAAAGGTATTGACTTGCATAATAATTACAACTTGATTAGGAAACCCACTAATATAGGGGAAAAATTATGCATTGCAAGAGTTGATAGAAGAATTAAGTATATAATTAGAATATGAATAGCACTGACTTAATCACAATGATTGGCAATTTGAGCCGATCTCTCTTTCCTGTGCAACATCTTCTTTCAGGGGGTGCTTATTTACTTGGCATCGTATTTTTCATGACTGCCATAACAAAACTCAGGAAAATTGGTGATCATCGGGCAAATTCTTCTTCTCAAGAAAGGATGTTTGTACCCCTCGCCTACATCATCGGTGGTTCCGCGTTGTTATTTTTGCCTACGGCAGTACAAAATTTATCTAATACTACGTTTGGTACGGGCAATGTTTTGCAATATGCCAATTATAATCCTTATGATATTTATAGTTCGATGGGCTTAGTCATTCAGACAGCGGGTTTAATCTGGTTTATTCGGGGTTGCGTACTATTAGTCACAGCGAGTGAACCAGGAGTACAGCAGGGGGGTAAAGGGCTGGCATTTCTTTTTGCAGGCATTTTAGCCATGAATTTTGAAAATACCACGGCCTTTTTAACTACGGTAATGGGAAAAATACAAGCATTCAGCATGCAGTTTGTCAGCTAAAATAAAGTATATGATTGTATTTACCTATTAAAACAAGAAGGTTGTGTTCACAGTGGCCTTAAGGAGTAGCGATGAAAAGGAATTATCAATGCGTCTTGGCTGGTTTAATTCTATTTCCTGTTCTGCTTTTTGCTGCTAATACAGGCACTGAACTGAAACCAAGTTTGATTTTAAAACACATTAAAGTGATTAAAACGGGTGAACCTGCCGGTGATGAACTTTATTTTGATATTAGTACCTATCGTGCTGGAAAACCTGTCCATTATGCACGTATTCCTGAGCTACCTAATCATTGGATTTCGCAAATTATGGATAAAATCAGAGGGGTTAATTTGTGGTCTGAAACGTTGGCAGCAGGAGAAGCTGTTACAGTCATTTTGTCTTTGAATGAAGCAGATGCTGCTCCTTGGAATAATGATGATCTCATTGGTTCAGTAAAAATACAGTTAAAAAATGAAGGGGGAGCCTTACAGACACGCTGGAGCATTCCGAATCGCAGCGATAGTCTGATAACGACCTCTGGTCCTGCTGGTGATATTCATAGCTTTGAATTGATGAGTGAGAATGGTAATTATGAAATCTCTATTCGTTTGCAGTCACAAGCGAAGTGAGTGCGTCGATATTGTTCAGGGCTGGTAGATATTACTCAGAGCACAGTCGGCAACTTAATCATTCTCGTCGCAAATTTTGAGATTGTTAGCTTTAGCAAAATCAATAATGGCTTGATAGACTTGTGGACTGGATTCTTTAAGTTTGGGATCAAGTAAAATGCATTTATAGCCTTCCGTATTCACGCTAGGTTGCAGCAGTGGAGAATAGTGAATACGTCTGTTTTTGAAGCTGGCCATCGTTCCGCTCATTCGTTCTGCCCAATCACTGGGGCGAAAAGGCTTACCTTGAGGAGTAACACCTTCGATAACAATTTTTTGTTCTCGGAGTCTTCGGCCATATTTGATGCATATTAAAAACAGTATGCCTAGTATAGCACCATCTTGGTAAAACAACGAAGCAATGGCAGTAAGGACAATTATTATGTTAGCATGCTAACGATTTAATTTTAGATGAGCATTCACTGTGAATCAGAAAGAAAACCATTCAGGAATATATTTGCTACCTAATTTGTTTACTACGGCAAGCCTTTTTGCTGCTTTTTACTCGATTGTTGCTTCGTTAAAGGCGCAATATGAAGTCGCTGTCATCGCTATTTTTATTGGCATGGTTGCTGATGGACTTGATGGACGTATTGCTCGTTTGACAAATACGCAAACTGCATTTGGCGCTGAATATGATAGTTTGTCCGATATGGTTACCTTTGGCGTTGCCCCAGCCTTACTACTTTATAGTTGGAATCTGCAACAATTAGGTAAAATTGGCTGGTTAGTAGCGTTCATTTACACTGCTGCAGTGGCTTTACGTCTCGCACGTTTTAATACCCAAGTTGAAACAGCAGATAAACGTTATTTTCAAGGCCTTGCTTGCCCTCCTGCAGCAGCTATTGTTTCATCCTTTGTTTGGTTCTGTTACCAAAATGAATTGCAGCATTTTGTGATCGCTATACTGACTGCATTTATTACTGTTGTTGCGGCGGTTCTTATGGTGAGTAATGTACGCTATTACAGTTTTAAAGAAATTGATTTTAAAGGAAAAGTTCCTTTTCTATATCTTCTAGTGATGGTCATTCTCTTTGTAGCCATTGCAGCAAACCCTTCCGTTGTTCTATTTGTTGGTTTTGTAATTTATGCTTTGTCTGGCCCTTTGCAAACGTTGCTTGCTTTGCACCGCGTACGCAAACAACGCAAACGCCAGTCTGACGAGCCTTAATACAGGTGAGTGGAAAGCTCTCATTGATGATAGTTATTCTACCTCACCAAAGCGATTATTGATTAGTTCGGTAATCGCTTTTTCCATCTCTACTTCATCTGGACCATCAATTTGCAAGGTTAATTCACTACCTTTACTGGCGGCAAGCATCATAACGCCCATAATGCTTTTGCCATTAACGGTCTGTGTATTTTTGGTGACGTCAATATGACTTTGAAATCTCGATGTGGTAGAAACGAATTTCGCAGAAGCCCGAGCGTGCAATCCCAATTTATTGATAATGGTAATTTTAGTTTTTATCATGACGACAACAATTTAGCACGTGCAGCAATTTTCTACAATCACGAGGGTTTGGAGATCGACAATAATTATTTTTGATGACAGAAAATAATAGAAGATTTTAATTTTTAATCAGGTAAGAACAATTAAAGAGCTTCTTCTGTTTGTACGGTTGCAGATGCTAATAGATTGTAGAGCTCCTCACCATCAGTCATTCGTCGGCAGGCATCTCTAAAGGAAGGGACACTGAATTGCTTGATAATTGAAGCTAATAGTTGTAGGTGTTGATCAACTTGTTGATCCTGAGGCACTATTAAACCAATGATCAGATCCACGGGTTGTTTATCAGTGGCCCCAAAATCAACTGGATTAAGTAATCTAATAACACAAGCTTGTGGTTGCGTAATACCTGGTACACGGATATGGGGAATAGTGATCCCTTGTCCAATAGCCGTGCTTCCCATGCATTCTCTTTTCCAATAGGCATCAAATAGGTCTTGTGCGTCCAGTTGAGGCTGTTCCCGGCTTAATAATTGACTGATTTTAAGAAGTACTGCTGTTTTGCTTTGTGAAGTTGAATCAATATAAACACGATTTGGATTTATAACATGGCAAAGTTGCATGATTACAGACCAGAAGAAAAACTAGGTTTATTTTAACGCTATCTGTACACAACAAACAACCTTTTGAAGATATTGTTTTTTACATAGGCTGCAATCAATTGATTTTATTATTTTATAGAGTAGTCAAAAATCAAGAGATTACAACCTAACCAGGACTAAGAAGCAAAATTAAAGATTACTGTTCACGAATCTTTTCTTTATGTTCTATTAGCTGTCTATCTAATTTATCGACTAAGGTATTAATTGCTACGTACATATCTTCAGATTCAGCACGGGCGTGTACTTTGCCTTTCGAAATTAAAATGGATGCTTCAGCGATCTGACTTAATTTTTCTACATCAAATACCACATGAATAGAAATAATTCTGTCAAAATGTCGTTCCAATTTAGTGAATTTATCTTCCGTAAAAGCCTTTAAGGCAGGGGTAACATCGATATTGTGACCAGTGAAGTTGATCTGCATAATCCTCTCCTTCAGTTGAAGTAAAACTAACTACGAATTGTTTTGCGCTCATTTGATGGTGCAATCCCCATGGCTTCGCGATATTTAGCCACGGTGCGACGGGCGACTTGAATGCCTTGCTCACCAATCAATTGGGCAATTTTACTATCACTCAACGGCTTTTTACGATTTTCAGCGGCAATTAATTTTTTAATGACTGCTCGAATAGCTGTTGATGAACATTCTCCTCCGCTATTTGTTGTAACATGGCTGGAGAAAAAGTATTTTAACTCAAACACACCGCGCGGGGTATGCATAAATTTTTGTGTAGTTACCCTTGAAATCGTTGACTCATGCATATCTAAAGCAAGAGCAACATCATTGAGAATGAGTGGTTTCATCGCTTCATCACCATGCTCAAGAAATTCTTGTTGATATTCAACAATACATTGGGCAACTTTTAACAAAGTTTCTTGTCTGCTTTGAATGCTTTTTAAAAACCAACGCGCTTCCTGCAAATTATTCTTTAAAAACTGATTATCTGCACTATTGTCCGCTCGCTGGATCAGAGAGGCATAATGATTATTAATACTTAGGCGCGGTAAAGTATTTTGGTTTAAAGATACCTGCCATTCACCATCGATTTTTTTACGATGATATCTGGAATAATATATTCAGTATTGCTTTGCTGGATCAGACCGCCTGGTTTCGGGTTTAAACGTTGAATGATTTGTAATACCCTATCCAACTGGGCTTCATTAACCTGGTAACTCTTCATTAATTGACGATAGTTATGATGGCCAAGCAGCTCAATATCGTCACGTACAATTCGCTTTGCCAGGTCGAGATCACTACTTGTATCTGGTAATTGCTCAAGCTGGACTAGTAATGTTTCTGCGAGATTACTTGAAGCGCAGCCAACAGGATCAAAATGTTGTACGCGATGACGAACTACTTCAATCTCTTCAAGATCCAAAGGATGGGCTTCACTGTCTAAGCTTGTATGTAATTCGAGCATTGTCTGGGTAAGAAAGCCATCATCATCAATTGCATCAATGATTGCTGTCGCAATTACTCTATCTATATCGCTCATCGGTGTTAAATCTAATTGCCAACGCAAATGGTCTTGTAAGTTGGTTGTCGCACAATAAAGATTCTCATAATTGAAATCGATATCGTCAAAATTTGTGCGCTTGTTTTGACTGGTATAAAGCTGTGACCATTGGAAATCGGAAAACTCTTCTTGGGATCGTTTTTCGCTTTCTAGATGTGGCTCTTCTTTTTCTTCATTTGGCGTGGCTTCTAGCATCGGATTGGATTCAACTATCTGTTGGATCTCTTGTTGCAAATCGAGCGTAGAGAGTTGTAGAAGACGAATCGGCTTGTTGAAGCTGTGGGGTAAGCGTTAGTTGCTGACTGATACTAAGTTGCAACGAAGGTTTCATGCAAATCCTCTTTGTTTCGCTTTTATTATTAAGTTTAACTGATTCAGGGCGATTATCCAGTAGAGAATGAGGGCATTTTCAACCCTAAAAGACATTATTGAGAGCAATAAGTTTTAAAAATACCAAATGATTATTATTGGGTCTATAAAGGAATAAAAAGCGAGAAAAAAGCCTCCAAATGGAGGCAATCATTGATTTATTTAACTTTCTTCTCTTTGAAGATCACATGTTTACGAACGACTGGATCGTATTTCTTCAATTCCATTTTTTCAGGATGATTACGCGGATTCTTGGTAGTTGTTACGTAATAACCAGTACCTGCGGTTGATTCCATCTTAACTTTGATAGTGACAGCTGCCATGGTAGTTTCCTCTCAATTAAACTTTTTCGCCGTTTGCTCGGAGCTTATCCAAAACAGCTTTGATTCCCAATTTATCAATAATTCGCATACCTTTCGTGCTGACTCGAAGAGATACGAAACGGTTTTCTTCTTCAACCCAAAAACGGTGTTTCTTTAGATTGGGTAGAAAGCGTCTTCTTGTTTTGTTGTTGGCGTGCGACACATTATTACCTGTAGTAGGTCGCTTGCCAGTAACCTGACATACTCTTGACATGTTGTTACTCCGAAGTGTTCGATAGATTTTAATTCTGTTTTGTATAAATTCGGGGCCTTCGCCGAGCGAATTAGCCGGGTGTGAAATACAAGAGGCGTTTTATAGCAAAAAATGACTCATTATGCAATGTGTTGGGTTGTTTTTCCAACAAATAACACGTTGCTTTTTATAAACCAGCCTAGTCAATGCTGGCAAAACTAATCATGAGAGGCAGGATCCTCGCATAAAGGCCAGGTGAGTAAATTTTATTCATCGGATATGAATTACATCGGAAAGAAACACTTTGTCCCCGAACTATATTAATTATCGATAATGCAAGGGTAAATGGATTGTCAGGCCATGGACCCGTGACCTGCGGAATCGAGCATTATCAATGTAGCCCGCATACAATGCGGGAATTTTTGGTGCCTTGGTGTCAACCTGATATGTTTTTCTCTCAAGGATTAGCCAACCGGTTGGGGTTTTCTTTCATCAACGCTTCGTAAATGCACACAAATCTTTCTTTTGAGGTTATAATCCGCGCATTAAAGCTAATTGAGTAAATTTTATGCATCGCACAATTAAGAGTTTTGTCTTAAGGGCTGGACGGCTAAGTAACAGGCAAGAGCAGGGATTAATGCAGTATTTGCCGGCTTACGAACTACCTTTAAATGACAAACCTTTTGATTCACAGGCAATTTTTGGCAGAGAGGCGGAGACAGTTGTCGAGATTGGTTTTGGTATGGGGGCTTCACTAAAAATCATGGCGCAGCAGCATCCAGAGCGTAATTTTATTGGTATAGAGGTTCATCGCGCTGGCGTTGGCAGTTTAGCGGCTGATTTACATGAGTATGCCATTGAAAATGTACGGATTATTTCCCATGATGCTGTGGAGGTATTAAAGTATCATGTTGCTGAAAACTCGTTGGCAGGTGTGCAAATTTTTTTCCCCGATCCCTGGCCTAAAAAACGTCATCATAAACGACGGTTGATTCAAGCTGATTTTGTAAAGTTATTAGTGCGCTGTGTGAAAGCGGGTGGATTTATCCATTGCGCAACGGATTGGCAAGACTATGCAGAGCATATGCAAGCTGTTCTATCGGCTGAGCCGGCTTTAACTAATAGTGAGAGCAGTGGTGGCTTTTTCGCCGCGGCCAGAAACCAGACCCTTAACCAAATTCGAACAGCGTGGTAACCGTCTTGGGCATGGTGTTTGGGATCTTATCTATCTAAAGGAGTAGATAGCCACTATTTTTAGTAGCATCATGAGTGTTTTTTATGATATTAGTGTCACTGTAGAGCACTTCGCAGATTTGATGATGGAAAGATATCATGTCTTTAAATAATTATTTTGATCTTCATTTTTCCACTGTGTAATATGCGTTTTCGATATGCTTGTCAATTGTCTAAAAATATTAGAATAGGAAAAGGATATGCACTTATTCGATAAGATCGACCAGATCCTTGCTACGAAAGATGAGAATAGCTTGGACGCTTTTAAAAAGCTTATTCTCGAAGAATTAGAAACCAAGCCAAAACTCTTACGACAGATTTTTTGTTTAAGAAATGGCGAGCAAACTACTATTTTAAATCATCTTATTCGTTCTCACGATGCCTCAGAGCGTGATTTGACAGAGCATGTCAAATTCCTTTTCGAGCAAGGGGCAAGTGCGCATGTTGAGGAGCCTGCTCATTTAGCTATTCAGTTGGGAAAAA
>NZ_CALJ01000081.1:35313-44209 GCF_000308315.1 Legionella tunisiensis
AGGAAATCTTGTGCTTAGGAGCGCAAAAGAAGAAGAGCACACTCCGCAACAACAGTTAGCAGATAGCTATGATCCTGAGCGAAAAACATTGTTAGCTAGGGTAATTGATACGGGTGACATTGATAATTTCAACGTTGTTTTGGAAAATCATCCCGATGTTAATAAACCAAGCAAAATTCAAGTAGGTAAAGATAAAAAATTTCTATTCCCCCTCTGCACCAAGTAATTATTAAGAATCTCACCGGAGCAGTTGAAGCCTTAATTAAAGAGGGAGCAGACGTTGATAATACTTGTGGCGCATTGCAGGAAACGCCTCTTTTATTAGCGGCTCGTTTAGGACGGCTGGACCATTTAAAAGCTATCCTCGAATCAAAACCACCTAAAAATTGGATTTGGAAGCAACGAACGAGGAGTCCAGGCGAGCAATCGATCTGTTATGTGCCCGCTTAGAGGAAAAACAAGATCCGCAGGGCGCTTTACGTGGTATCGCTATGTTACTCTGTCATGGGGCAAATGTTCCGCGAGATCAAGCTTTGTGTACCTTATTACAAGATAATCGTTATGCTTTGCTGGATGAAGTTTCAAAATACACGGAAAAATTGCCAGAGCTTGCAGCTAATATCGTTCGCCGCTGCCATATTAGCGGCCCCCCTGCACTCGATTATCTATGCGGAAAATTCTTGGTGGCAATCACTCTGGTACCTTTTTGCTCGCCCAAGCCATGTGGCTTTACAGTTGGAAGCCCTGGTTCTAAGAGCCCAACCGCCCTCTAAGAAAAAGAGGGAGGAGAGGGGGTAAAAGTGGAGGAAGTTGAAGTTGAGGTTCCGGCTCTTTTTACCAAGGAGGAAGTCCAATTTGCCAAGTTTGTGAAAAAATATGATGACGCGCTTAGTATTAAAAAATTTTTAGGGGTAACTATCTTCAATCCCTGGAGTTCAATGCGTTGGGCGATAGATAGCGGAAAGTTTACTAGTATAGAACAAGTAAAGAGGTATTCAGAGCAATATCCCAATACACGAACAGAGAAAGTTCTGCGGGCTATGGAGAAGCGGAGAGAGTCTGTTCACGAAGATGTAAGTGGTGAGTTAAATATTTTTAAATCCCAGTAAGCAAGGTAATACAAACCCTTGCCATTTGCTTGCTTAAACAGAGTATACACCCTAGAATTCTACTTTTCTGTGTAAAGGCGGGGAGAGATATAGATGGGATGGAATGAGCCGGATAAGGATAAAGATAAAGATCCGTGGAGTGGTAAAAATCAGCCGCCAGATTTGGACGAAGCGCTGAAACGGTTTCAAGATAAATTGAAGAAAACGTTTTTTGGTGGTTCTGGTCAACCTGGTAATGAGTCTCCTTCCTCTGGCAATGGCGGTGTGCTTGCTGTGATGGTGGCTCTGATTGTTTTTATCCTATGGGCTATCTCGGGCATTTTCATCGTTGATCCTGCCGAGCAAGCGGTGATTCTGCGTTTTGGTAAATATGTAGAAACTGTTGGTCCTGGACCCCATTGGATTCCACGTATTATTTCGTCAAAGATTGTGCAAAATGTCGAGCGTGTTTCTGACTACTCCTATTCAGCACAGATGTTAACGAAAGATGAGAATTTGGTATCAGTTTCTTTGGCCGTACAGTATCGAATCAACGATTTGCGTGCTTATCTCTTCAACGTTGCTGATCCGCAAGAAAGCTTACAGCAAGCCACTTCAAGTGCTTTGCGACAAGTAGTGGGTACAACAACACTTGATCAGATCATTACTGAAGGTCGCGAAGCCTGGGGAAGTAATGTACAGGATTCTTTAATCAAAATTCTGGAAAAATATAAAACCGGGATTGTGATCGTGAATGTTTCGCCGCAGCCTGCTCGTGCACCTGAAAATGTGCAAGATGCCTTTGATGACGCAATTAAGGCTCAAGAAGATGAAAAACGCTTTAAAGAGCAAGCCTTTGCTTATCAGGCCCGAGTAGTTCCTATTGCAGAGGGGGGAGCAAAACGGATTTTTGAGGAAGCACAGGCTTTCGCCAAACAAGCAGTATTGCGTGCCAAGGGGGAAGTCGCAGAGTTTGTAGCCCTTTTACCAAGCTATACGCAGTCCCCGTTAGTTACTTCTGAGCGTATGTATTTAGATACGATGCAACAAGTCTTAAGTAAGAGCAGTAAGATTATTGTCGATGGTAAATCAGGTAATCTTTTGTATTTACCTTTAGACAAATTAGCATTGAATTCGGCATCTGCTGCATCTACCTCAGTTACCCCAGAGGCTGCTAAGATGGATAATTCTACGGTAGCTAATGATATACAGAATACACTAGTCAGTGACCGGAATATCACTAGACGCACTTACCGTCAGGGGGGGAATGACTAAATGAATACCACTAAAGCAACTTTAGGCATTCTATTGTTTATTATATTGATGGTATTGCTTGCCAGTGTTTTTACTATTACTCAGGGCCAACAGGGTATTTTACTTCGTCTTGGGCGTTTAGTAAGTGATGCTGATACAGGCAAAGCAAAAATATTGTTGCCCGGGTTACATCTAAAAACACCTTTTATTGAGAGTGTCCGTATTTTTGATACACGTATTCAGACTTTGGATATCAAGTCTTCAAGAATTGTAACCAAGGAGAAAAAGGATGTTATTGTTGATTACTACGTGAAATGGCGAATTAATGATTTAGCTCGTTACTTTAAATCGACAGGTGGCAATGAGTTCAAGGCAGAGACCTTGCTTGAACAACAGTTAAACACTTCATTGCGTGCGGAATTTGGAAAACGCGGTATTTCTGATGTAGTGTCTGGCGGACGTGATGATGTAATGGAAGTTCTACGCGACAAAGCGGAACAGCAGGCCGGTGAGTTAGGTATTGATGTCGTTGACGTACGTATTAAAGGTATAGAGTTACCAGAGAATACCTCGAATGCTATTTATCAGCGTATGCGTGCTGATATGCAGAAAATAGCTAACCGTCATCGTGCTGATGGTCATGCTGCAGCAGAAGCAATTCAGGCAGCAGCTGATGCGCAAGTGACTATATTGCTTGCCAAAGCACAAAGCGAAGGTCAAATCGTTAGAGCTCGCGGGTTGGCTGAAGCTGCTACTATCTATGCGGACGCTTTTAGTAAAAATAAAGACTTCTTTGCTTTTTATCGCAGCTTGAAGGCTTATGAAGGTAGCTTTAATAGCAGGCAAGATATTCTTGTGTTGGATCAAAGCAGCACGTTTTTTGATTACTTTAGACATTCCTTGTCAAAAGGTGATGGTATTAACGCTAAAAACTGATTATAATTACCAATTTTGCTGAAATCGGGTTAAGCATGCTTAACCCTTTTTTATTTATTGGAGATACGGTTTGCTCATTAATTTTCTCTCGGCGATTGCTTTGGTATTTGTATTCGAGGGGTTAATGCCATTTACTTCTCCTGAGCGATGGAAGCAATTATTGCTTAAGATTATTGGAAAGGATGAGAAAATATTGCGTTTAATTGGGTTTTTTAGCATGCTGGTGGGGGTTGTTCTACTCACCGTTGTTCATCAATTTGCAGAGTAAGAGTCCATTATGGGTAAAAATGTTGTTGTGATAGGTACGCAGTGGGGTGACGAAGGCAAGGGTAAAATTGTCGATCTGTTAACACATGATGTACAAGTAGTTGTTCGTTATCAAGGTGGGCATAATGCAGGACATACACTGAAAATTAAAGGCGAAAAAACAGTCTTGCGTTTAATTCCTTCCGGTATATTACGTCCTCATGTGCAGTGTTATATTGGTAATGGAGTTGTACTTTCACCCAAGGCTTTGCTTGATGAAATTAAAGAGCTAGAAAATAAAGGTGTTAATGTGCGTAGCCGATTACATATCAGTCAGGCTTGCCCATTGATTTTGCCTTGCCACATCGCATTGGATAATGCTCGGGAAAAACACAAAGGCGATGCAGCGATTGGTACCACAGGGCGCGGTATTGGTCCTGCCTATGAAGATAAGATTGCCAGACGAGCACTTAAGGTAAGCGATTTGTTGCATCCACAACGTTTTAAACCAAACTCACCGAATTATTGCAATACCATAATTTTGTATTGAAACATTATTACAACCAAGAAGAAATTGCGCTTGAGCCTTTATTAGCAGAAGCGGCTGAGTGGACAGACGCTTTGCAAAATATGATTTGTGACGTGACAACTGCTTTGCATGAGCATCGAGAAAAAGGTGAATCTATCTTATTTGAAGGAGCGCAAGGCGTGTACCTTGATATTGATCATGGTACTTACCCATTTGTGACCTCATCGAATACCTGTGTAGGTAGTGTTGTCAACGGAGCAGGCTTTGGTCCGCGTTATCTCGATTATATACTGGGTATCACTAAGGCTTATACTACTCGTGTTGGTGGTGGTCCGTTTCCTACTGAGTTGACAGATGAAATTGGCAATGGATTAGCTACCCGTGGTTTTGAATTTGGTGCGGTAACTGGCCGTCCTCGCCGTTGCGGTTGGTTTGATGCGGTTTTGCTGCGACGTTCCATTGAGCTTAATAGTATCACCGGTTTATGCATGACCAAACTTGATGTATTGGATGGCATCGATACGTTGCGTATTGCTGTTGCATATCGAAATGCAAAGGGGCAATTGTTATCCCGTCCACCGCAAGCAGCAGAAGACTTTGAAGGGTTGGAGCCAGTGTATGAAGAGTTGCCAGGGTGGAGTGAATCAACCGCTGATGTAACAGAGCTTAAGCAGTTGCCTGCTAATGCCTTGGCTTATGTTAAGCGTATTGAAGCGTTGCTGGGTGTGCCTGTTGATATGCTATCGACTGGCCCAGAGCGCGACTCTACAATTATATTGCGCGATCCCTTGGCAGATTGAATACAGGTAAACACATTTAAATGGATTTAAATAAAATATATTGTCTACATTCCGCGCTTTGTGCGCGGAATTCAGCTTATTCTCTGACTAAGAATCAACAGGATACCATGCATAAAGCACGGAGGTGGAATTATTGAGCTATTTATTTCCTAACTGATTAAAAATAAGATACATTTGCCCTGAGATTGGATAATTTACAAGGAGGTAAGATGTATTCTTTCTTTAAACAAATTTTCAAGAAAATTAAGGAAATACAACCGGTTAGTACAACCGGTGCGCTTGCTCATACTTATTATTGGCTCACCTCGTTTGGTTCTGGCGATCTAGTTTTCCATAATCCTAATTTCAAAGTTCCCAACGATGCTGATCCAGGTTTAGGCAAAGGAGTTGCGATTTATTGTACTCATGGTACTGCTGATCAGGCCGGCGCTTTTGACCGAGTTGCTCGGCGGTTAATAGCCGAGGGTCTTCCCGAGCTTGTTTCTTCTATTCATCTTGTTTCCTTTGATAGTCGCTATCAAGGAAAGGGGATTAAGTATTTTTCTTCGCAACTGGCTGAAAAAATAAAGAATAATGGGCATAAGTATGTGATTTTAATAGGTCATTCAAGAGGTTGTTTAGTAAATACAGATGCATCAGAACGATACTTGGCTAAAGAAGGGATTAATGTATTGCGAGTGATTAATTTATGTGGGCCTTTTGGGGGGTCTGATTTGGCTATTGCTCCGCTTACTCAAGTATCTGATTCTGTGGAACAGATGCAAGTGAATAGTACATTTCTTAAAAAGCTTGGTGCGAAAGTGCTTCAATCGAAAGCAATATATCATTTTTTACTGCTGCAAAAGATTGGATTGTACGACCAACCTTGTCTTATGTGGCTGATTATGTAAAGAAAAATCCAAAATCTTTAGTCGAACTTGATCGCCACGGTCATCTTTCCATTATGTCTTCTCACCGTTTAATCGGTTTTATACGCGATTACATTATTGAAAGTTGTACTGCTTTATTATCACCGGTCGCACAAACGCATAAGCAGGTTGATGAAGAAGTTGTGGCAATGGTTGAAGAAGAACTGGATGATAGTGATTTTATTTTTGTCGACAAAGATGACATTGAGGATGGTGGGTTGCCAGGAACCCAGAGAGGAATCCATAGCCATAGAATGGTGGAAGAATCAGACAATGAAGAAGGGTATGTTCTGATTGATACTACAAAAATTGAAGAAGAGTCATCACCAACAGGCCCTAGATTCTAAAATGACTAATGTTAATACCACCGCATACAATAACAAGTATTGATTTGAATGCATGAATAACAGGGTGATTCTCGTAGACTACTGCTAACGAAGCGCCACTTGACAGTTCAACTAACAAGCGCTGATCCTTGGCAAAAGACCGGCTTCCTTGTTCTGCGACTTCATCACTGACGACAATACTCTGGATAGGATGTTCTTCTGACCATTGCATAAGTCGTTGTGCTACAGATTTTGCTCCAAGGCTAGTCGCTTTAGAGGTAATGGAGGGTAAAATCATGCGATTAGAGGCTTTTAACGATTGAGAAAAGGCATCAGCCCCCACTGTTTCGACTGCAATGAGAGGCACTCGATCCCATCTTTGTTGCCGCATTCCTTCAAGAACACCACAAGCCAGCCCCCCTCCTCCTACTGAAACAATCACTGCGTCTGGTGTTTTAAGTCCTTGTGTGACTACTTCTTCAATCATTGTTGCATGGCCATTCCATAGCATGGGGTGATCGAAGGGAGGAATATAAGCAGCTGCATTCTCTTGGGCGAAAAGCGCAGCCGCTTGATGGGCTTCATCCCACACGGAACCTGCAACAACTACTTCAGCACCATAGGATTTAATCGCGTCAATGTATAGGGGGTGGCTGCTACTGGGAATAAAAACAGTGGTTGGGACATTGAGCTTCATTCCGCAATAAGCAACCGCAACACCGGCATTACCGCCGGAGGAAGCAACAAAGGCCCGAACACCTTTTTTCCACTCATATTGGCATAAATTTCCGATGCCACGCAGTTTAAATGAACCAGGTGGCTGGAGTAATTCTAACTTAAAATAAATTGACTTACCCAATTTATTTTTCAGGTATTGGGATGAAATAAGTGGTGTTTTGCTATGGAGTGGTTGCATAGAATTTTCTCCAACCTATTAATAGTATTAACAATAGCCTTTTTTGTTTAACTGAGAGAGAAAGAGCTCCCTAGATTATTTTTTAATGCATTTTGATAAACCACCTCGGCGACACTTAAGTCCTGAATTGCAAGACCAACCGATTTGAATACAGTTAAATGAGGTTTATAATTTTTTCCTTGTGTAATAAATATTGACCGAGCTCAATGATGGCGTCTTTTTTAATTGATTTTGCTCAATAGCACTAATAATTTCTCCCGACTCGGATAATACCGCTTCCAACTGATCAGCGATGACAACCGATTGATTCAAGATCTCATTAGCAATTTCTTTCATGGTGCTCGAGTGTGATCCTATGGCATTAATATGCGCATGAGGTTGTAGAGAATTGAAGTGAATTAAAGGCTCAGTACTACCGGTCGCGGTGCAGATAATATCAGCTTTACTAATTGTCTTGTGTATAGAGTCATATGTGTTAACCTCGTAGTTAGCAGCAATTTTTTAGCTAATTTTTCTGCATTCTCCTTATTGCGTGACCATAGAGAAACTCGTTTAATGTTGCGCACTGCTGCAACCGCTTCAAGTTGGGTTAATGCTTGTGTACCAGAACCAATAATAGCGACATGATTGGCATCATCACGAGCAAAATATTTGGTCGCTAATCCTGAGACTGCACCTGTTCTTAGTGCAGTTAAATAAGCAGCATCCATTAATACCTTCGGTTCTCCGGTGTTTGCATCAAGTAACATAATAAAGCCTGTAATTGAAGGCTTATTTTTAGCAAGATTATTGGGAAAAATAGAGACCACTTTTAAACCTAAGGTCTTATCGCGGGCAAGATAAGCCGGCATGGTTAAGGTCAACGCGTTTTCTTCAACAATAGGAATGCCTGTTCTTAAAGGTAATCTTACTTCCTGTTTAGCTAGCTGAAGAAAAGTACGTTCCATTGCATCAATGGCTTGATTCATAGTGATACTTTGCTTTACTTCAGGCAAGGACAATAATCGCAGATTCATTTAGTTCTCTCACTGAGATATCAAACCAACTATGTTACCATAGCTCGCTAATTAATAGCAAGCTATGTATTTGCAAGGTACTCTCTGTGCTTACTTTTACTCGCTATAAGACTGGCTGATTGTATAGTTGAGCAAATTTAGGTACTATAGAATTCATCCATCATGAGTTAAATTTACTCTTATTGGTTATGGTGATGCCATTGTATTTGATTAACATCTATTCGAGTAATCAGTAGATAACAAAAGGATTAGGCATGTTTGAATGGCTAAAATCAAAGATTTTTGAATCTAACGATCAATCTAAAACCTCTTCAAATATCGTTCCATCTGTGATGCCACAAGCCGTAGTTAATGGTGAGGAAGATGATACTTGGGTTTATATTTGGAATATGACAGCAAAGAATGGAGTGGGGCATGCCGCTATCCAAGTTGGAGGCTCCCAGCCTAAAATGAAGTCCGAAGACCCTGGAGAATATATAAGTATTCATCCTGAGGGTATTCCTGCAGTGGGACCAACCACGATCCTCCCTTTACGAGCCCAGCTAGCTAAAACATTAGCAGAAGATATGGAAACGCAAGCTTCTTCAAAAACACCAATTATTGATGATTTTGATTCTCCACTTCAATTTCGGCCTAAGCAAGGACCTCTTTCTTCACCACCTGACCAAACGATTAAGATTAAAAATCTTGATACGAAAACGATGCTTGCCCAGATTGATCAGGCCAGAAAGAAAGTTAAAACAGGTGGTATGAGCTATCAGCTATTGCCAAAAATTAATGTCTGGGGGTTTTTTCAAGATGCCCCCTTCTTTATTAATCAGGATCCGCTAGATGTACACTTGAATAGAAAGTTCTTATCAAAATATAATGCGACAGG
>NZ_CALJ01000080.1 GCF_000308315.1 Legionella tunisiensis
GGTAATTGTCTTAGTGCATCTTGAGCAAGTCTTTGTTCCGAAGATCCAAATCACGATTTCTAAATCCTTCTCTAGTTGCTTTATAATAAAAATTAAGGAAATCAAGGGATTGTTTCTCTTCGCTAATGATAAGACGACTGCTAGGTGCAGATGCAAATAAACTATAAATATCTAATCCTATTTTCTCTGTCACGGCTCCATACCGTCCTGTTTCTACTTTTCAATAAACTCTTTCTACTTCCCAAATCTCCACTTTGATACGCGCTCTTTCTCTTTGGTTCAGAGCCACCTAGTTGACTATCAAAATCTAACAGTTCGTAATCACCATATTTTCCTTCAAAAATCTTGGCATTGATATTTTTTTATTAATCTTGGAGGGTATTTTCTCGAGCTCATCTTCAAGTATGCACTTGATGGTTTCCTCATTGACAAGTGATTGATCATCTAAACTTAATAAAAGCATAATATCTTGTGGGGGGCATTTCATATATTGCATCCATAATCATTGGAAAATTTTCATTATTCTCTGGCATCAACGCTTGTAAGCGTTCGCATAAATGATTTAAATTTTCCTCTGCTAAACATGGGGTATCATGGTGCAATTCAGAAAGCAAAGCCCACTTACAGGGTTTTTCTTGTGGCGTTAAATTAAAGTGAAATCCCTTTTGACCTAAGATTATATTATAAATGAGCCCTTTTTTAATTACATATTGATTTTTATCTAAAAAATAACACCAAATAAGTCTTTAGAAAGGAGTTTTATTTCCTTTACTAATCGACTATTAGCTATTTCAGAATTACTTGAGTTACCATCATTGGCAATCTTAAAATAAGCTTCCTTCAATATTAAAAAAGCTGATAAACTCGATTGTCAAATGTTAGTTCGAGGTTTTCATCTCTGAGTTTTTCCAGTAATTCATTTTTTAGGGCCGTTCTGTCTGTTCTGGTATTTTGGATAGTCGTAATGCACCGCTCTTGTATTTTTTGATAGCTTGACAGGTAGCGATCTGTATTTATATTGCTCGCAAATAACCGTGATAGAAAACCGTCTTGAATCAGATGATGTACATTCTTTTCCCCATGAACAACACCATATTGCTGGTACAAAAATATACTATTTTTTACGTAATATATCTGAACCTTTAAACCTCATAGTTTCTAAACTGTCATAAGCTTCTTCCAATATATCTAAAATATGTAATGCTTTAGCCATGTTTGGCTCATTACCCTGGAAAATTTTTTCCAATTGCTCTGAAAGCTCTCCATACTCCGATTGCACAAAATTGATATATAATTCAAAGAAGATGTTCAAAATTCCAAGATCATCTTCTAAAATAATTGTGCCGTATTTCTCTCTGTAGAAACTTTGTCGTTGAACATCTAAATTTAATTCTTGTTTCATCCGATCTTGAGGATTTAACTCTAAGTTTTGTAACAACCCACTATGGTGCCTATTTATATCTCCGAGTCGTTTTATTCCATCATCAAGTTGTAATGCTATATAGCTAGGAGTAATAAATTTCTTCAAAATATAGTCTTTGAGTTCCTGCTCATTCAATTCCATAAGATTTGAATAATTAATTTCAAAGATATGTTCAAAAAGGGCGGTTATGTCCATTATTGATGAGTGATATATGTCTCGTGTGCCTGTGCGGTCTTGGAGAGCAGAAACAGTCCTCAAACATTGTCTAATGTATAGATATGCAGAGAGGTCGTTATTTGTCTCATTTTTTGAACTACTCATTATATTATATAAATTTATACGTTTAGTATAAATTATAGACAAATAATGATTTGAAGGGTTTTTGTGCTTGGCTTAAAAAATTTTTGAAACCTCAAAGTGTGAGCGCAAATTGCAAATCTGTAACTGCCTTCTATAAAACCACAAAGCACTTCTTTTCATATTCCATTAGATAATTTATATATTTCAATAGGATAAATTAAATTTAAAAATCAAATGACTATACATCCCAACCATGTTGGTTTGTATTGCTCTATCTCTATAATGAATAAAAAATAACCAAATTAAGTTGTGTTATATAACCTTTTTGAGGAATAGTATGCCTATACCTAAAAAATACATTTCATTTGGGCTGGTGGTGAAAAAATCCTACCAGAAATAAATATGCAGCGTATAAAAGCATGGGCTGCTAAACACCCAGGCTTTGAAGTATGCTTGTGGGTTGATAAAGAAAGTACATCTCCAGAAAATTTAGACAAATATTATTCTGAGTATGGATTTGATCAAGACCCGAAAATAACGCTCCTAGACATTACCGAAGAAGGTGTTGTTGATGAATTTTCTCGCTACCACATTGATAAGTTGTATCCTAATTACGGTGCCTCTAGCGATATTTTGAGATATAATATTTTAGTTAAATATGGTGGCGCTTATTTTGATAGTGATATTGAGGTAAATGAAAATACCAAGCCTCTTAATTACGATGGCTTATTTGACTCCCCTGACGAAAAATACTCCGCATCAGTAATTTTACTCAAGGACAAACAGCTATAGGTAATGATGCATTTATATGCACCCCAGGTCATCCCTTTATGGTTGAACTTTATAATACAGTGATACAACACCATACTGCCCCTTCAAGTCCGTACAAATTTGCTGGAAGCGCGTACAGTGCTACGAATTGGACAATATATAAAACTGGTCCACAAGCTGTTATTAAAGTATGTTTAAGAAACGATATGCTCTCTTTTCTTGCGTTTTAAAAAGTTTAGTTGACGCTGCCCCCCAAAATTCATTGTGGTGATTTTGTGGGGCACAAATAACAAAAATTAATATTCAGGTAAAACCCAAGCCCGCATATAGTTTCCAAGCTGTCAAATATCAATCTATTTGAATTTAATTTATACAAAATTTCCCCTTTGAACTATAATTAACTAGATATCCATAAACACACCTTTTCAGTGAAGTATTATGTTTGTAATTTTTAATGCGGCTGAATCTTACGATACGCTAACAAGCAAAACAATGGTCATGCTTTATAAAGTTGCGAGCTATTTGTTTGGCAGTAAACTTAAAAAGCACCGATTATTAATCTGAATAATAAAGATGAAGAAGGACATATTCAGATATCCGAAATTGACCGAGAGAAAATCAAGAAGGCCTCTAAAATTTTTATTCTTGGTCATGGTTCTATAGATGATTTTGAGTCTATTGTGGATCAAAATGGGAATGAAACATCAGTAGAGCAACTTGTTGATTTATTAAAAAGTATTGGCAAAGAAAATGATTTTAAAATTTCATTATGCGTTTGCTCAGGAATAAATGTTGGAAGAAATTTGATAGACAAGATGCAAAAAGCAGGGTTGTATGGGACTGTTACTGCAAGGAATTATAGTGTATACCCCTCACTATCTTCTGGAAATAAATATAACATAATTAATAAAAATACACCTATCAAACGGGTGATTACAAACGTATCCTTACTTCATCAACCGAAGGTACAAAAGAATTTAAATTGGATTTCTCTGAAAAAAATATTGATGGCAAACCTTCTCTTATAGATATGGGCGAACCTCTAGATAATGCAGATAAAGAGAAAGTAATTCTCCACCGCGTTATAAAATGTCTGGCGTCTATAGGAAAGAAAGATTTTTGATTGGCAAATCTACTATTTAAGTTCTTGCTCCACCAAAATGGACGTGCAAAAAATAGTTGACTCCTTAGATTTGGAGGATCCCAATATTTTCCGAATGGCATGGTTAGAATCTTTGTTCGATCAGTTAAATTCCGAACTAAAATTTCGTTCTATTGATCATGAGGTATCTCAATTTTTAGCAAAGGATGTTGTAGATTTAATTTGTAGTAATATCTTTCATATGGAATGGGGGTTAGATATAGATTTTGGACGATTAAATATTGTGGATGATGAAACAGGAATAGCCAATGATATAACCGATGCCATGGTATCCATCTTAGAAATAATTAAAGAGAGTAAAAATCGTAGTAATCAAAATGGCGACGTTGATTGGGTAGAAACATTAATCAAT
>NZ_CALJ01000079.1 GCF_000308315.1 Legionella tunisiensis
TGTTTTGGCCGCAACTTACCCTGCGTCCGGCACGTTGCGCTGAACGCGCAAGCGTAGGCCTACCATAATGGCGCTACGGCTGCAGATAGATTTTTTAACATCCCTTCGGGCTGTTTAAAAAATCGCAGCCTATTGCGGTCTCCGCACCTCGGCCTTCAGCCTTCCATGGCGCGCAGTAAAAGTTCTTGAGTTAGCTCAAATAGAAGATAACCAGTCAATTTTGGAAGTGGCGGTTGGAACGGGTAAATTATTTGCTGAAATTGTAAAGTCTAATCCACAAGGACATAATGAGGGAATTGACATCTCACCCGAGATGTTAACTAAAGCCAAAACACGCCTTACCCATTCTCCATCTACAAACTATGACTTAAAGTTAGGGAATGTTTATCAGTTAGGCACCTTTGATTTAATTATCTGTAACTATTTAATCGACATGTTACCAGAAAAAGACTTTATTCCTATTCTTAAGAGTTTTAACCTGAGATTTCGGCAAGCTTGCAGAAACCTCACATCTGATCTAGGGAAAACAGTGCATAGGAAACAAGCGCTGTGACCCATGGGGAGATATAGACTAAATAGGGTTTTAATGTAATGAACCATCCTACTCACTGAGTTGGCAAAAAGTTGTTACCAGCTTAGTATCCGAATTGGAAAATTTGAAACTGAATGGGAGGTTCATTACATTAAAACCCAAAGTCACGATTGGTCTAGTCACCGAACATTATATAATAGTCTATAATAAAAAGGGTAATAACCAGGTGTCTGGTTGAAATAAGGCTATGAATAAAGACCCTATTGATTTAGAGCTACATGAATTTATACTTCAAAGTATTGATAATGGATGCAATTGTATTTTAATTGGAGAGAAGCATCTGGCAAGTAAAAATAGCATGGAAGCCTTAGCAGAAATAGCTAGCGTTTTACGTCAAACCATGTATGAAACAGGAAGAAAAATTATTATTTTAAGTGAGTCATTCTCTGCTACCTCACAAAAAAGCCAAGCCAATATCAAAAAAATGATACAAAAAATGCAAGTAATCCATCAATACTAATTTCTGACTGGGAGAGCGCGCATACATTATCCAAACATGGAATTGACATTTTTGGATTAGAGAATCATAAAACTGATCCTTCTTTAAAATGTAAGACTGCTAAAGATATTGATAAGTTTTTACAATCACTAGATCCTGAGTTATTAAAATCTCAACATCAAAAAGAGCTTGAGAGTTATCTGAATGGCTCCTGTACTGAAGAAGATTACATATATCATGGTATAAGAAAATACATGTTTTCTGAATATAGAAGTATCATTCCTAACGAAGAGTTTTCAAAGTATATCAATTCTATTGATGATGATGTTATATGTATTGTGTGCGTAGGTTCAGCTCACATACCCGCTTTATGGGATGAGAATGGGGATTTATTAGAGCCTGGAATGTTAGAAAGAATATCGCTCACTAAAAAATTGTGCAGCAACTTTTATTACAAGAACGAATAGTTCTATACGTGGAATTTACTATCCGGAACCTGAAGGAAATCACCACTATTCATCCATTGATAATGTCAGTAGAGAAAGCATTCTTAGTATTGCAGATATAGTCATTAATGAAATAAAGCACCATATTCATGTATTACAAAGCAAGAAAAAAATCTAGATAAAATTGATAAACTCACAATTTTAGTAGACCAATTAGAAGACCAACGATATGTTGATGGTATTACTTTAGGTATTATAGTAGAAGAATGGGAACAAGATATAAGGAGAGATAGGTTTAACAATTATATGACACAAAATAATAAATCCTTATCTGAAAATAATGACTCACTATTTTCAAAGAGAAAAGGCTTTGATACTACACAACAATTCATCGAAGAAATGAAACAACAATATGGCGACTATCCATTATCAACTCCAGTTAAGGAAATAAACGATCAATCTGTTGAGAAAGGCTCTAATAGAATGGAATCTATCCAAAAAATTTGATTCAAAAGATTATGGTTGGATAAGTAATAGTCGTGGCTCGCCAGTGTCTAAAGCTTGTTTGATAGTTTCTAGTTTATTGGTGCCATTTATCATTAAGTCGCCTCCTAAATTCTCCGAGGCTATAGGCTAAACAACAGCCCTGTCTTTAGTCACCCACGCTTGCCGAAAACTCAGCGTGCAGTTGGTGTTGGCTGTGAAGATCGGCAAGATTTGTTGGGTCACCGTTCAGGGCGAATAACAACACATTATTCATCTGCTGAGTTGCAAAATCTGTTGTAAGTGGCTAATCGAGTTTGCGAAAAACAGCAAAGTGGGGGGGATTACCGTGGTTCTCACTTTACTTCGCAATCGCAATAACCGTGCTAATGTTAGTAAGACACAAAGTTCTAAGATAATAGGTTTATAGCTTTGACTTACTGTAGGTCCCGAAGATCTCCCGAAGTGAGATTTTTGGAAATTCGAAAATCGATTGTAACTTATTGATTTCAATGGTGGCCAGAGGCAGAATCGAACTGCCGACTTAGAATGTGCGAAGTGCATATTCATTAGATGGTAAGCTAATATTAAAATCATTAAGTGTAACATCAATAAGGTTAGGATGATCTTCAGCATAAAGAGCGAGTTCATTTTTATAAGTAATTGCTAAACTTACTAGATTAGCTTCAATTTTTTCGACAATGTCATTTGCTACATTTTCAGGTAAAATTTCGTATCCTTCCTGTTGGTTAAACTGCCCCTCTCGTCTAACCACATAATCAATCAATAATTCTCTATTTTCACAATAAATAAATTTATATAAGGTACCAACAAATTCATTTTTTGCTCTAAAGTTAAGTGTTCAAAAATGATTGGAAATTCAGAGTTTATTCCACAAAACTGGATATTCCGTGACTCTAATGTATGACTACAAAATATTTGGCCGCCATCAATAATTACTGCTCGAGCGATGCCATCATCACCAATTACATAGCCTGTATTTGCGCCGGTACCTCCTAGCCAGTCGTTATCACCCAAAATTTTTGCTACGGCTGCGATTGTCATCAAACCCTGTAGGGGGTAACCATTAATCTCATAAGGGACTTTACCAGTATTAGTAATTGTGTCCGCAAACTCTTCTCCTAACTCACAAAAACCCTCTATTCTTTTAGACATCATTGTTACATAAAAATCCCCATTATATCGAGGAATCATTCTACTATTTTGCATAGCGTAAAGTCGAATTTCGTCTTCTGACATGCTAAATAGTGGATGTACCGTTGCGTATTTAATCGCCATATCATGGATATAATTTTCGCTTCGAATGCCAATGCGACAGCTTGGTGAATTCGCTACCAAGGCATAAAAATCCAAAGCTATTTTTTCTTTGACAGCTGTATATTTTGAATAGGGTGCTTCTGCTTTTTCAATAAACTCAATTACATTACCTTGCTTACTTTTAACTATCTTTTTATGTTTTACAACAGAACCTCCTGACTGATTTGCAAGCGACATATCTACATAATCGCCTGATTTTCCGGCAAATACTCTGTCATGAACATGACGTCTGGAAACCTTTTCCAGATGACCTTCCTCATATAATTGTAATTCTCTCGCATACGTCTGTTGTAAAATATCAAGATTAGCCGTGATTATGGATAAAATTTCATTAGATTTTTCATCTGGCAATATCTCAATTTGCCTTCCTTGGTAGTCAGTTTGTGTATTAAACTTACCTCCTCGCTTTACCACATGCTCTAATTCGCCACTTTTTTCAAATCTTATAAAACTATATATTGTTGCAATAAACTCTTGTTTCTGTTGTGCACTTAAGTTGCTAAATTGAATTGGTT
>NZ_CALJ01000078.1 GCF_000308315.1 Legionella tunisiensis
CTTCATGTCCATCTTGAGTCATCAATAAAGTCGCTCTAATAGTTAACCCCTGTACATACCCTGTAACTCCAGCAACCTCAATCAAATCATCATTTTTGAATGGGTTTTGAACGCTTAATAAGACACTTGCTAAAAGATTCTCTGTAATATTTTTAAAAGCGATACCCAAAATAATACCCAGTACACCAGTTCCACCCAGAATAGTCAGCGCAACATTTGTTAATCCTAAAAGTTTCAAAATGAAATAAATTCCAATAAGTAAACATAAGAAAGCTACCCCACGAGATATTACATGTGATAAAAGGGGGTGAAGTTCTCGAGAATTTAAATATTTGCGACTAAAAGATTTTGCTATTAATGCAATAATCCAGAAAATTATTAGAATTAAAAAGGATAAAATAATTATTGGTATATTTCTTAGAAAATTTTGCCACTGCTCTTTAAAGCCAGAACTTACTAAGGTGCTCACACTCCATACTGATGAAGTAAGAATCTCTATTTGATTAACAACAGCCACAACATCCTGGGTATTTTTTGCTAAGGCTTCAGCCCATTGTTTATGTTCACTCGTTTTAGTTTTCCTTTTAAAAACACAACCCCATTTTTACTTCTACCTCTGGATTTTCATACCAAGTAGTTGCATTAAGTATCTTTTCAATGCGATCGCTTATTTCCGTATCGCGAGCGATAGGCTTTACATCTACTTTATTAGAAACATCAGCTATTGGTGCTGAGGAAAGCGATTCGGATACATTTGATTTTATATTTTCTCCCAACACAGGGGGCATGAAACTCACCCCAAAAAAACAATTAAAATAGGTATTAATTTATTTCTTTTGAGCTGTAATTTTTTAGTCGCATGAGAGGTAATATCCTTTTATAGGCCCCGTTTTATTTTATGGTCCATGCTTCCGCAACCATTTTGCCAACGTCCTGCAAGTTAAAATATTTACTTATCGGTTCTCAGAGTTATTGTCAAATGTGGTGTATGAGATCAGGTGGCCGATTTCCTGTTTAGTTGACTCCTACCTTTAAATTTAACGTTATTCATAATGAGTCATAGCTTTAAGTCCCATTACTGCACCTAACTTTTGAGAAGCTGAAATAAAGCTACAAAAAGCCGTTAATTCAACAAGCTCAGCCTCCGAAAAATAATTTTTCAATCGTGTTATTTCGCTTTCATTAATAGCATCATGGGATATTGCAAATGTATTAGCAAATCTTAAGGCTTCAATCAGGCGAGTGTCTTTAGGATTTTGATCGGGTTTTCCAGCTTTTGCCATGCAATATTGGCATTGGTTGTTAAAAGCCAATGCACGTCTTACTTGCTCTAAAAAATGAGCATCAAAAGTTTTGCTTTGGAAAAAAGTTAACTCAAGCTTTTCCCACTGATCTAATAAGTCAGGTTTGTGCCCTAAAAGACGTTCAAATGGAGTTGAACCATGCGTTGATAATTGAATAAATGACATGTGTTTCCTTAGTATATGTAAGATCGTCAGAATGATCTGCTAAAATTTGTAACATATCATACTCATATTCTGAGTTTGGCGCTTCTTCCGGGAAAGTAACACCTTCTTTTGCCTGAAATTCGGTTGCTTTATCAATTATAAAACAAACAGTCTCAGGGTTAATATTTAATATATTTGTGTTTAACATTTTTATCTCCTTCTCTTATTAACAAAGCAAGAAACAAATTGTTGCTTTGATCTAACTAGATGCAGTGGACATCGGTTCTACTTAATGTTTGGATAAATATAGATTAATTAGATCTTTGCTGGAATCACATTCAAGCTTCTCTTTTAGCTGGGCGATATATACCTCAACAGTCCTGTATGATATATCCATCTCGCGAGCGATTTCCTTCGCTGACTGGCCCTTAGACAGATGTTTTAGACAAATAGCTTGTTGTTCTGAAATTCGAACAGGTATATCAGTTTTGTACTTGAAAAACACGACTTCTCTATCAGTAAGTCCTGCTGGCTTTATTAGAGTAAATTCATTTTTCTTCAGGTAAGCGATAACCGTATCGATATGCTTATCTACATCGCCATCATCTGCAGACAAAATGACATTGCTTATTTCATAATAATAGTCGTTTCGATCATCATGCAGAGTCTTAAGCACATCTTCGTAATTTTGATCAGTAGTAAGCGGTTCATGTCGACTGCCGCAGCGCCTGATTTGTGTCTCAAGCGTTGTTTTTAGAAATACAACACAAGCATTCTTTAAATTGTTCCGTATTTTTGGTGTATTTCCCACGTAGCAATCAAGTCCAACGACAACTCCAGACCTTTTTGATAATGAGTCGAATATTGTCTCTTGTACACGCTCATACTGTTCAAGTCCGGCTTGCCCTAGTATTTCTTTAATGGTAAGTCCTATTCTATGCTCAAGCCCCATATCTGCATCAACGAATTGATAGCCCAGCCGGTCAGCCAAACTCTTAGAAAAATAAGCCTTGCCTGCTGCTGGATGTCCTATGACAAATATACGCTTTAACTCTTTCATCGATTTACTCCAAACCGTTTTGTTCATTTAACAGTTTAACTGGCAAAATGATTAAATAATATACGCATAAATACTTAAGTATTCTTATTAAAGAATTTAAGGATTCAGGCTAGGTCTATTGATTTGTGGTTTTGAACATGCCACTTAGCAAATTGAATAAACCTATTTTAATCATTGAAATAATTAAGACGCTTAGTAAGCACTTCACTATGGAGCAAACCTTCAGTTTGCTTTAATTGCCAAAACGCTACGTCTGGGATCTTAAAGAAAATCTCTATCCTTTTTGTGGTGTTTGTGTCATGGCTGGTACCTGTTTCTATGTGTGCCAATGTGGCGGTGCTAATATCCAAGACATTGGCTAAGTCATGTTGAGTAGGCCTATTTCATATCTTAATTTTTTATATCTTCTTTTGTAAACGAACTAATAGACAGGTTAGAAAATAAAACTTGATGGGCCACGTTTACCAATTGCGCCAAGCAAAATAATAAGGTTTTGCTTAGCTGGTGAGATACCTTGAGATGCGCAATAATCTTTGTAGGCTAGATTTTCTTTTGATTGAATTACTATCAAGTAACGATTTAACTAATTTTCCGTTTTTAGAGCTGTGATGAAATTTAAACAATCCAGCTCTAGTCCTAATGGAATGGCTGTCTCCGAATAGGCATAATTTTCATCCATGGTTACACTATAATTAAGATGCTTAATTGCAAAAGGGACAATAGGAAAAATGTCAAAAACCTATAAGCAAACTATCCTACCAAGAGAATTTTCAGAGCAAGATATGAAAGAATCTTATAACCACGTTGCTTGGTTTTATGATCTATGGGACTCAATGACTGAATCAAGAGCGCATAAGAGATAGTCGCACTACCTCGTGAAAGATTCCGGGACATCCCAGTCCCCGAAATCGACTCGCCAACGCGCGAGGTGTTTTGGCCGCAACTGCCCTGCGTCCGGCACGTTGCGCTGAACGCGCAAGCCTAGGCCTACCACAATGGCGCTACAGCTGCAGATAGATTTTTTAACATCCCTTTGGGCTGATTAAAAAATCGCAGCCTATTGCGGTCTCCGCACCTCGGCCTTCAGCCTTCCATGGCGCGCAGTAAAGGTTGTTTGTTTTTAAGAACACCAAAGATAATATGAGCTAGTTTGCGCATAACAGCACAGACGATTGTTTTTGGTGTTTTACCTT
>NZ_CALJ01000077.1 GCF_000308315.1 Legionella tunisiensis
AATCATATAGAAAGCTCCTTGAAGTAACCGGTAAAGTTTAGTTTGGAAGAAAACAAAAACGGTTAATAAAGGAGCTTAGAGTGAAACTATATGGTGGAATTGATTTACATTCAAATAATAGTGTTGTGGTATTAATTGATGAAGAAGGTCGTGAAATATTACGCAAACGAATAGCGAACGACCTTATAAAAATAGTTTCTTTATTGGAGCCATGGCGAAGTAATCTACTAGGAGTTGTCGTTGAGTCAACGTACAACTGGTACTGGTTGGTAGATGGCTTAATGGAATCAGGGTTTAAAGTTCATCTTGCTAATACGGCGGCGATACAGCAGTACTCAGGAGTGAAGTATACGGATGACACGAGTGATGCTCGTTGGTTGTCTGAACTGTTGCGATTAGGCATTTTACCGGAAGGCTATATTTATCCCAAGGAGCAACGTACGGCGCGGGATTTAATGCGCAAACGTATGCAATTGGTGCAACAGAGCACTCTAAATGTCCAGTCAATTCAGGGACTCTATGCTCGGCATTTGAATAAAAGAATTTCCGCAAACAAAATTAAGCAACTCACAGCAGAGCAAGTGGATGTTGATTTTTTAATCCCTCATGTTGCATTAGCAGTGAAGAGTAATTTGGTGGTTATGAATTGTTTACAGGAGCAAATCAATACCTTGGAAAAGGTACTTAAAAAAGACTTGCGGTTGGAACGTGCCTTTGAACAGTTAACCAGTATTGATGGAATCGGTTTGGTATTGGCTTTAACAATTATGTTAGAAACAGGGGCGATTTCGCGTTTTGATACAGTGGGCGATTATGCCTCCTATTGCCGATGTATTAGTGGGGCAAAATTTAGTAATGGTAAGAAAAAGGGAAATACCAATAGCAAAAACGGTAATAAATTTTTAGCTTGGGCGTTTACTGAAGCTGCTAATTTTGCAATTCGATATAACGAAACGGTGAAACAGTATTATCAACGGAAACTCGCCAAAACAAACAAGGTTGTTGCGATTAAAACGGTTGCACATAAATTAGCTCGAGCTTGTTTTTATGTATTGAGAGACCAGGTGGAGTTTAATGTACAAAAAGCATTTATGTAATCAGGTTAAACGGCGTTCGGTTAAGGTAATTGAGTTATACCATGGGGTTGGTAAAACCAATAGCTCTGATTAAACCTTTACCTTAACCACTTAATCTAATCATGAGGTCATTGAAGTTTGTTGTATACTGATATGCCCGTGCTCTGAGCCACAAAGGGTTGGCCATGTAAAAACATAAGCCACTGATTTGTCATTCTGGTTCATAGAACCTGGCGACTTGGACTGAGCACGGCACTATATAATTTCTGAGGCGATAATGCCAAGGACTACTAATGTCCATCAGGCCATTAGTAAATGTCTTAATTCATATGGGTGACTGGTGCATATTAGAGGACACCTCCATTAGAAATTTTAGATGCATAGAGTGTACATGTAACCTTCTAACACTTCTAAAATTATAAAATTTGGCTTACAAACCAAACGGCTTTGCTTTACCTCTTGACCGAGAGTTTCTAATGGGTGATCCCTATAGGTAAGAAGAGCAAGGTCTCGATATACAGCTGCTTAAAACAAACAATCCACTTAAGAACGACCTATTGCTGTTAATCTAGCCTTAATAATCATGCCATATAATGCTCATTTTTTTATAAAGTGATTATTATGAATTCTATTCCGTCTATTTATGAACAAATAAAGCAAGACAAGAAATCGTATCACGGGATTACTTTGTCTTATCAAGGTGCCCAGTATGGGGAAGATAACTTTGATAAAAAAGGGTATATTGATTTTAATTCAGAGTTAAGCCCACTCGAAGCGTTTACTGAACGCTTTAAGAATATTGGCGCTTTAGTCATTCGATTTCATTTAGGACAGGGGCAACGTGCTGGATTATTACAACAAGTTGCAAAATTTGATTACTCTAACAACCCTGTAGAACGACCTGCACATGGAGATGATGAGGTTGATATGTTCTTTGATGGTTCTGACGCCATGAGCTCAAAAGCGGTTGGTCAATCCTTAGAGTTTGCAAGTCATCTATCATTAGGTCGTTCGAAATTATTAAACGAAAGAGCACAGCCTTTGGTTCATGTGAATAAACAAACGACTTATGGCGAGCAAGGACTATGGGATATTATTCATGCTCCAGTATGGAGTGTTGGCCGAAGTATGCGCTATGAACTGACCAAACAAGGATTCATTTATCTAGCTTGCCCTTCTTCTGTTAGTCCCACTGAGCGACAAGCTATCGACGAAGAGTTACGGGAATCAGGGAAACCCGTTAGAGTAGTATTTTCTGATTTTGATTTGACGCTTGAATTTTCTCAGATAAGCAAGCTTGGATTTTATATGGATGACAAGCAGAAATATACCCAAGAGTCTAACGGACTTGCTATTTCTACATCTAAACATGAAAAATTCGCTCCTTTAGGTTGGATTATCCATGCCGAAACAGGAGAAGTATTGCCACAAGAAATAACAGAAGACATCATTCGCGTGACAGCAATTTCAGAAGGGGGATTTTATGAAAAACGCCCCGCACAACAAAAAATTTTACAAGCGGGTAACCTTGTTAATAGCAGTGGTTTAGGTTTGTTTATTCAAAACCAGGCTTTTAATGCTATGTATGTCATTTTTGATTACTTACAAAAATACAATTTTGATCCACGTCCATTGCTAAGTAATTCTTTATCCGTCGCTTATAATCGTATGCAAAAAGCCATAAAAGAAGATCCTTCCTGTGTGGATGATTTTCTGGTAGGTGCTTTGCAGGATGAAATGGTGCAACCATTGCACGTGAGTCAGCCGCGAAGTAAGCGAACAGTATTACCTATAAGGTTTACGAATAATTTTGAGGTGACTTATAACAATTTAAAGGCAGTTGCCTATGCCTTTGATATGAAAGACAGTGCAGACCAGCCTATCTTTCGATCCTTTGATGATAGTGCAATCATTCAGAGCCATAGTGATTTTATTGACGCTAAAGTCAATGGTTATTTAGTTAGCCCTTCTTTTAACACTGGCAGCCATGTCGCAACTGTGTTGTCTACTGCCTTGTTAGTCGCAGAAGAAATGATGGTGGAACAATTATTGCCTGAAGCATTTTCTCAAAATGGGAAGAGTGAGTTATATGATCTTTTATCGAGTGTTTTGGATCATGAATCTGCGCAAAGAATAATCGAAGAATTAGCTATTACCACAGAGAATTTTCCTAAAAGTGATGATAAGGTCATTACTGGCACTCAGTTTGATTATTGTGGCTCTGTGTTACAGATTTTACGCCAAGAATTGGGTTTGAATAAACTACCGGCGTTAATTTGTCATCTTGCAAAAACCTGGAGTTAGCACCGAAGAGGCTATGTCTCATTTAACTACGCAAGAAGCTGAGCAATTATCTCATGGGTTAAAAATTTTGTACGGAATAGGTTTAAAATTACAAGAATACTCATTAACCAGTGCTCAATCAGAAGGGTCGAGGGGAATTAATGCGGGGCTTCAACCTTTAATTGCCCATTTGGATCCACAATTGGCAGAATCGTTGCGAATTCCTATGGACACTATTGTGAGAGCTGAAGTAAAACCTGTTGATAACGAAAAAGCAAGAACCAGAATATCAACTCAAGCAATTAGCAAATGTCCTTTCTTTGCCCACAAAATTTCCCGTCCTGAAGAAGAGATGGGAGTTCAAAGAGCCACTATTTCTGAAATTCCTGTTCAGGGAGAGGAAAGTAGAAATGAACCAACCTATCAACCTTCATTTTTTACTCAGTTATGGAATCATAAGAAAGAAATTGGATTTGTAGTGACTGGAGCAGTTTGCCTTGCTGCTAGCCTTATCTATAATAGTTAAATCCTAATATTGATCACTAAAAACAAGATAATAAGGTTCCCGTAGCCTTATTATCTTGCTCACCTTAGGGATAACTTTTACAGAAGAAATCTATGGAATCAGGCTTGAGTTTTACGTTAGTCATTAAATTGAAGTTCAAAATTCAAGCCTGCATCCAGCGCCTAAAACGAGCTAAATGAATTCGCCCCCTATTACGTTTCCAAGAATTGACAGACAAATCAATTCTTTCATTCAAACACACGGTCCTATCTCTGACATCTTTTATACTAGTCACTTTAGTAAAATTTTATTTTATTTCATATGGTTATTAAAAACCATGGGCATGAGAGCTAATACGTGGAATGTCATGTAATAAACATGATGATCCATATTTTGACATATAGATGATTTTTTAGTCATGTAATTAATTGTGTTTAGAAAGTGATGATTTTATGCCTATACAAAAGCGAGATGCAAACCTTGATATCTTTCCTGCCGTTCTAGAACACAACCACACGCATGTCAGTATAGGAGATATTCACGGAAACGCTCTGAAGTTAATTTATACGTTAATTGAAGAAGGTGTCCTGACATTAGATAAGGACCAATACGAGCAGATACGCGATATTTATAAAACGCCAGTTGGCAATCTTACAAAAGAACAAATCGAAACATTTGAATCAATTATTGCCAAGGCTGGAGTAAACGATCAACGTGCTATCACTCTTATTGGTGATGAATTGGCAGATAGAGGAAATAATGATTATTTTACCCTCTTGGTGCTAAAAAAACTACGTGAAGCTAATGTGGATATGGATGTCATGATATCCAACCATAGTATGGAATTTATTAAGGATTACGAAAGAGTTTCTTTTACAGGACAATATAATCTGGGAAGAGGGCAAGGAGCCTCTTTAGCCAACATGAGTGTCCTGATAAAGAAAGGGTTGGTTCAGGAAGATGATGTACGTCATATAGTTGATTTCTGTTACAAATCTATCGTTAAAGCTATTGGTTATACCTTAAGTGAAGAAGGCCAGATTACTCTATTCTCTCATGCACCGATTGGACTTGAAACAGTCGAAGCATTGGCCAATAAATTTAAGATTCCTTATAAAGATGCAACACCAAAGGAATTGTTCAGTATAATTGATGCTATTAATGAAACGGTTCGAACTAAATTTACAAATAAAGAATTGACAGCAATGCTTAGAGAAGAAGGGCATGGCAGTTCTGTGTTGCCAATTCCTATGAGTAAGCCATTAAAGCGCTTGGATGGAATCGTGCTGTAGGCGATGCATTAAAAACAGAACCCACGAGGGGTTGAAAGTTAAATTTGTTCATAGCCATATTGGGGATGGTGAGAGCTTAAAAAATGGCAAGGAATCTCCAGGGATAGTCACGCAAATCTTGATACGTCATTTGCAAAAGCATCTGAGTTATTTAAAACAGGCCCAGACCCGTTGTACCCCAAAGTCAATATAGTTTATCTGATAAGACAATCTTCTAATTTTACACAAAAATAACTAACTGACGAAAAACTAAAAGAACTCAGCCCACTCGCTCTATTTGAAGTTAATTTACAAAAATAAAAGAAAAAGTGATCAATTGAATGCTCGAGGATACGAAAAGGCAGAAAAGCCCAGTTTTGAACAAGCTATTGACAGTGATGTCTTGAATGATTTTATCGAATTTCTCACTATATCATTAGGTGACGTAGTTAAATTAACTGTAGTA
>NZ_CALJ01000076.1 GCF_000308315.1 Legionella tunisiensis
GTAATAACTTCGTATAGCATACATTATACGAAGTTATACGAACGAAGCAGCAAGGCGTAACATTATCCCCGAGCGGTCATCAAGTATCTATTGATCCGCAATGGTTAAAATTAATTCCACTTTTTGAGTCTTTAGATGACGAAAATCTTAAACTTCTATCCGAGGAATTTGTTCTTGAGCACACGGAAGCCAATAAGATTATTTTCAATGAGGGAGATCTGGGGGATAAAACTTTATATTATCGTAGCAGGCATCGTTGAGGTTATTGTTCAGGATGAGACAAATAAGGAAAAAGTATAGCCAAATTAACCGATGGTGATTTTTTGGTGAAATTGCTTTGTTACACGATGTGCCTCGCACCGCAACAATAAAGACATGCGGAGTGTGTATATTTTTAACATTATACCAGCAGCAATTTCAAAGAATCCTCAAGCGACTACCAGAGAACATCAAAAGGTTAATTCTCTCAAAATCATCCGAGAGAATTAGCAGCAAAGAAAACATAATATAATACGGTTTGGTCGTGTTTAACTGATTGTTCCACAAAAAATTTTCCAAGATGCCAAAGTCCCCATTTTTTTCAGAAGTAAGTGAGTGAATTGTCGTCAAGCAAATTCATCGCAGCATTCATCATCCAATCAAGCGAGCTATCCGATAACCATGCCTCGTTGGGTTCAAGGCTTGTGTTTTGATCGTTGAATACAAAATTCAAGCCTTGAACCAATCTGTTGTTTTTTGCAAGAAAGCAAAAAACTGCTAAATTAATAAGAAAATGGAGAGGTTCCTGGTGAGGAAGCAGCAGCAACTAATTATTATTTTTTTATAACACTCTTATCCACGGGTACTGCTTTTTTCTTTATTCAATATATATGCATAGCCATATGATAAATACTTATGAGCTTTTTTTCGAAAATGGCAGTCGCAACAATTGGATAGTTATACATTAGAATATAATAGTGACTGTATATATACAGTAAAGGTACATCAAGGAATACCGAAAGCCATTGAGAAAACTGATATTTCTACAAGCAATCATTTAGGATGTGAATTTATACCGTCGTGGCTGAGTGAAAAGCAACCAATACATGCCTTGTTCACCGAGTTGATTAAATCAAAGATACCACATTGTGGCGCTAATGGTTGCAGTTGCGATTATATTGATTATTTTAAAATACGCTTCGATAAGAAATTAGGGTATATCAATGACTGGAAGTCAAACAATTCAGGTCCTTTTATACCCTATCTTACTGTAGATTTTCCATTCATAACAAAATATTGCCATTTAATGTATACACAGCCGCTAAACTTTACTGTAATCATAAGGCCTATATAGTGAATATGATATTATCGGTTCTTTTCTGCAAAAGCAGCGTAGGCGCCGCCATAAAGAATAGCGGTTTGCTATTCCTGCTACAGTTGATATTATTTCTAGAATTATTTTTATCCCTAATGCAATATCAACCACAATTAGTTAATAAAGCACTCTTTTTTATTGTGTTGTTTTGCCTTTTTAATTTAATTTTGGTTTTTTATTCAAAAGCCCATTATTTTTTTAGATATAATAATGCCTTTTTTATCAGCCTTTGGTTACTTACAGCGATCTTTGCTATTGAACAACTGTTATTAATGCTCATTTCGCCCTATCTTATGTCTGCTCACATTATTTATATGTGGGCACTGTATTTTTTATTTTATTCCCTATTTACTTATATCTGGGGAATCATGATGTTCGTTAATATACTAAAAGTTTTTATTTCAAAACCTTTAAGATAAATTCTCCTAACGAGTGCAAAAAACGAGATTACAATGAGATAAAAAAGTACATCCCTAAGGCAAATCGCAAAAAGATAACCAATGATTTCATACAAATGGTTACTAATTTTCTAAAAAAGAGGGATTATTATGAGGGTAGCCATCAATGGAGCTGGAATCGCTGGGCCAACATTGGCATGGTGGCTGAAAAGATATGGCTATGAACCAGTTATATTTGAGAAAGCACCTACATTGCGTAAAGGGGGGTACGTGATAGATTTTTGGGGTGCCGGTTATGATATTGCTGAAAAAATGGGACTATTGCCTGAATTAAAAGAACAGGGTTATCTCATTGAAAATTTATGTATTTTAAATAGAAATGGCACAAAAAATTCTAATATCAACACGATGGCTTTAACAAAAGCTGTTAACAATCGTTTTCTTACCATTAGGCGTAGCGACTTGGCCGCAACACTTTATCATGCTTGTAAAAATACAGGCGTAGAGATAAGGTTTGGTGAACATATTCTTGCTGTTGAGCAACACCATGATGCAGCTGTAGTAAGCATATCTAATGGTCAGAAAGAAAAATTCGATCTTGTGATTGGTGCGGATGGGCTACATTCTCAAATCCGTTCCAATGTTTTTGGATCATCTGAGCATTATGAAAAAGATATTGGCGCTTATGTTGTGGCTTTTACACTATCAAATTATGAGCCGAGAGATGAATTAACTTATATGATTTGTCCAGTTCCTACAAAACAAGCAGCCAGAGTTTCATTGCGAGATAATAAAACATTATTTCTGTTTACATTTCGTTCTGAGCTTCTAAAGTCAGATCATCAAAATGAAAACGATATCAAAACAATACTTGCCTCTATATATGGTGATATGGGTTGGCCAGAGGTTAATAAAGCACTTTCCAATTTGGATAATACCGATGATTTTTATTTTGATCGGGTGAGCCAGATTCATATGGATAAATGGAGTAAAAATAGAGTTGCCTTGATAGGTGATGCAGCGGCTTGTGCATCGTTGCTTGCTGGCGAAGGAAGCGGATTAGCTATGATAGAGGCTTATGTATTGGCGGGTGAATTATATAAAGCAAATGGTAACTATGAATTGGCATTTCAAAAATACGAAGATAAGCTAAAGTCATTTTTAATGAAAAACAAAAACCGCATTGGGCAACCTCTATCTCTTTGCGCCTAAAAATAATGTCCAGGTCACCATTGCTAAGGCTATGCTGAAAGCATCTAATATTCCTTTTGTATCGACATTGCTATTAGGCAGGCTGATGAAAGATAATATTTCTTTATCAACTTATGGGTAGGAGAATTTATGCCCAACAGCAGAGTCCATCAATTTAAAAATAACAAATTGATTTTATTATAATTATTATTGATGGAAACCACTGTAGTGGTTGAGTGGTTACAAA
>NZ_CALJ01000075.1:9-2479 GCF_000308315.1 Legionella tunisiensis
CGTTTATCCCCTGTGTGTCCGTTGGACGAGTCTCAGAGAGAGAGACAATAACTATGTAGTAGTATTGTTGTTTTATTATTATTATTATTATTATACCGCTTCGTAACATTACCTATCCTTATCTTTAATATTAGTTATTTCTAATGTAAAAGTTAAAAATTAATCCTTGCAATAAATTAAATATAAGGTTGACAAAATCGCCTCTACTTCAGTTTTATTGATGTGATAGTAAACCTGAGTTCCTTGTTTTGTAATGGCTAAAAAGCCATTTTTTCTCATTTTCGCAAGATGCTGAGATAAAGCAGATTGAGATAGTCCAACCAAATTCTGAAGTTCGCTAACCGTACATTCATTTTGCAACAAATGGCATAAAATAAGCAGCCTCTTTGGGTTCGCCAGAAGTTTGAGCATGTGTGCTGCCTTGGAAGCATTATTTTTCATGACCTCAAGGCGAGAGTTAGTCAATGTATTCATAACACTTATTATATTAGAATTATCTAATATTTAAATGGTTGTGAGAAATTTAATTTGAGAGAATTAGGTGCTTCAAAGCGCAGGATCGATTTAATGAATATAACTGATAGGCTTTGTTACGTAGCCCAATCATTGAACAAAAATGGTATTGCTTTAAAGCTTCTGGTATTGTTTCTTCTCATTGAAATTCATTTTGACTCTCATTTTATGCCTAATAAATATCCTAAAAAGGAAGGGCGGAACGTCCCGAGTCAAAACTATCAATTAACCAATGGGGGCAGAGTCGCCGGGCAACAAATTACCCTCTGGCTTACTCTCGTTTTTCAAATCTTTATTTTCATATCAAAAACAATATCCGGTGCTATTTTTTTGTTGTTATTTGGAATTGCTATTGGAATTATTTACGAATGCGCCGTTCCGATTATTTTTAAATGGCTATTTGACAGCATCTTACCTCAAAAAATGTTCATCTACTCGTTGTTGCGCTGGCCATATTGGGCGCCACTTTTATAATGTTGATTATTGCAAATTTTGTTCAATCTAGAACCTCTTCTATACTGGGAGCTAAAGTAGCTAATCTTCTCCGTTTTAAAATATACCAAAAAATAGAACAACATTCTTTTGATGAAAAAAATGAAAGCGATGTGTTATCAAGATTCTCTACAGACATTGCATTTTTAGAAAACGTCATTTTTTATATATTGCCATTTTCTATTCTTTATTCCGCGATGATCATCATAGGATTAAGTATATTGGTGTACTTCAACTGGAAATTAACTCTCCTGATCGTGATTATAATGCCTATAACCCTGTTGTTGCCTCGTTCTTTTTCAAAATTAACAACAAATCTTCTGACTCTCAAAAAACAAAGCGAAAATGGTATTCTTTCAAGTATACAAGAAAGAATATTAATGTCTGATATTATAAGGTTATTTAGATTAAAACAGTTTAAAAGAAATCAATTTAATGAAAAACTAATCGAGAATGAAAAGATTAGTTACAATTATAGTTTGAGATCAGGATTAGCAAGTAGAACCACTTATTTAGGGGTAAATCTAACTCGTTTTTTAGTGTTCGCGATCGGCGCTTATTTAGTGATCATTAATAAGCTTAGCGTGGGTGAATTAATTGGATTCATTATCTTATTAGGCAGCGTTAATGCCTCTATTAGTGGTTTAGCAAATCTTTACCCGCAATTGAACCGCGCGGAAGCCAGCCTGAAAAATATTGAAGAGTTAATTGGCCCAGAAACGTCAATACGAACTATGGAAACGAAGATTCCATTAGCCTTTTCTCGCGAAATTTCCTATCAAAATATTGAATTTAAGATAGGAGACAGAAACATATTGTCCGGGGTGAATATAAAGATTCATGCGGGTGAGTTTGTTGCTTTTGTAGGCCCCAGTGGTTCAGGAAAAAGCACCTTAATTAAGTTATTGTTGAAGGACGCAAGTCCAACATCCGGAAAAATAACTTTTGATGACAACGATTTACAATTGATTTCTACTTCGTCACTGCTCTCACAAATTGGTGTCGTGACTCAGCAACCAAAATTATTTGAATTAAGTGTCATGGAAAATATCCGGATGGGGAAACTTAATGCGCTGGATGATGAAATTATTATCGCTGCCCAAAAAGCGGAAATCCATCAAGATATCCTAAAGTTTTCACATCAGTATGATACGGTGATTCATAAAAATGAAACCGGAATTTCTGGCGGACAAGTACAGCGTATCACCATTGCCCGAGCATTGATTAATCACCCTAGAATTCTATGTTTAGACGAAGCAACATCTGCCCTTGACCCTATTAATGGTGCAGCAATTGACGACATGATTGCGCGATTATCCCGACACAATACGAATGCTCACACGATCATTTCAGTAACACATCGTCTCAAATCTATCGCTCATGCAGACACTATCTTTGTTCTTGAAAATGGTAAAATTATTGAGTCAGGAAAACACGAGGAATTATTAAAAAATAAAGGACTTTA
>NZ_CALJ01000074.1 GCF_000308315.1 Legionella tunisiensis
GGAGGCAAGCCCCACAAGCCAATTTTGCAGGGTTTTACTGATTAAGCGCATGATAAGGGGTTATACTTAAATTTCTAAAACGAAGGTATTTTGGCTATTTACCTGAATATGAAAGGCATTAACAAACTCACTCACAGTAGAGATTTTCTTGCCGCATAGTGCATTCGCTGCACCGCTTTTTACAAAGCGTCTTATCGTATTTCCAAGTTCCCCCTGACGTAGGGTTGCTAATGGGATAGCAGATCGGTTCCTTCATTGTCCAGAGCCTTTTTACAGCATCAATTGCAGCTTCCTCTTGAGCTGGAGATACGGTGTTGTGGAAAAATTTAGTCCAGCTAAATGAGGATTGTTGGCTATTCTTTTGTCTTGCATCATAATAGTCCGATAATAACGTTTTTAAACTATTGTTGCTTATCAGCGAAGCTAACGATTCTCGATAAAACGAGGCAGAAAGCTCGCATTTTTTGTTTATCTCTATTTAAAACGGCTAATAGTTGACATTTGGATTTCTCATTCGCTTTTTCAACAGCACTGATATTGTCATCGGCGTCATCGACAAAGAGGATACGGTTTACCCATTCTGGCTTATGTTTTGTAAATAAGTCATACATGTGCGCCTTTTCAGTCGCATATTCAGCTTGAGATCTGTTGACTAACCCCAGGATACTATTAGCTGCCCAGCTACGTGATGTGATTTCAGCCATGCCCTCAGGATTCTTTAATGCTGTTGCAAAAGCAATTCCTGGTTGAGACTCAGTCTCAAAATTAATGGCACCATATTGATCTTGCTCTAATGGTTTTTGTCAAACTGTTATCGGGGCGTTGAAAATTGCTCAAAAAATTGAAGAATGATTTTATTCTGGGTAGAAAATGGCCAGGATGATTATTTTGACTGGCAAGGAATAGATAAAAAATCCTTAAGACCATTACGGGTTATAATCTGATTATGACTAGGCTTTTAAGTCAGTCGAGATATTGTTTTGCCCATCGAACTATATCTTGCGTACTCATGACCCCAGCGCTTCTTGCAACTTCCTTTCCGTGAAACAGAATCATTAACGTTGGAATGCTTTGAATGGTATAACGTGCAGCTAAAGCCTGTTGAATTTCTGTGTTAACTTTGATCAAACGAATGTTAGGCTCGAGAAGATTTGCAGCAGATTCGAAATGGGGGGCCATTATCTTGCATGGGCCACACCATTCAGCCCAGAAATCGACTAAAATGGGGATATCATTATTATTAATGTAACGTTCAAAAAGTGTCTGGTCTAATGGGATTGGTTTTCCATCAAAAAGTAACTTTTGACATTTTCCGCATTTTGGATGCTCCGTCAAACGTGTTGAGAGTAATCGGTTAGTAGTGTGGCAGTGAGGGCAAATAATATGCATTATGTCATTCATGGTCTCAATTTTCCTTTGCTAACTATGTTGAGTTGTTTCAATCAGGCTTCTTAATGAATTTTTTAAAATCATCTCAAGTGGGCAAAATTGAGTAAACCCGCTTTGCAATAAATTTGCACCGACAAAAGCAGTAAACCATAAAAATTTTGAACTAATGTACACAGGGCTAGCTGGAACGCCAAGGCCAAGTGAAATCAAGATAAATAATCCTGCAACAATTCGAATAATGCGTTCAATAGTCATTTTTTTCTCCAGTTGATACCATTAACTCGTCTTATGTGTTCTTTTCCACCAGCTTAAATAAATTAAAGGAATTAAAAAGAGCGTAAGCACAGTTGAAGCAAAGGAACCAAACATTAACGATATAGCAAGTCCCCCAAATACAGGATCAGATAACATCACGGCAGAACCTAAAATAACTGCTAAAGCAGTCAGAATAATCGGCAATAGCCGTTCGACTCCCGATTCAATCACTGCTTGCTCAATCGAATAGCCTCTATGTTGATGCTCTAAAATAAAATCAATGAGTAATAGCGAATTACGCACAACAATTCCTGCTAAAGCAATGACACCGATCATGGAGGTCGCTGTAAACGGTTGGTGCATAAGCCAATGGCCTGGAAAGACGCCAATAATGGTCAGAGGGATGGCGCCCATAATAATGAGCGGTATAAAAACGACTGGTAAAAGGCAGTCAATAAAATATAAATCAGAACAATCGCCACGATAAATGCAGAGCCAAGATCGCGAAATACATCAAGCGTTAAACGCATTTCTCCGAGCCAGAATAATTGGTTCTTAGTCAGGTTTTGGGGTTGTGCTTCATGAAATCCCAAATTGCCTACCTCAAGAGAGAATGGTGGTTTTTCCAGCATTTGGGTCGCTGAAGCAACAGCATAAGCTGGGCTGGAACCTAATACTTCACCCGTTACATAAACAATAGGCGTTTGATCTTTAGTGAAAATAGGTTTTTGCTCTTTAGCGTATTTTAATGTAGCAATTTGCGCTAAGGGAATCAGTTGCTGTTGTTGATTTTTAAGATAGAGCTGATTTAGCACATGAACATCTCCTCGTGCTGCACGAGGCAATCGTAAGATAATATGCTCCGGCTCTTTTGCATTGGCTTCATGCCCATTGCCTACATTGACACCTTTGAAAAATGCAGCAACCTCTTGGGCTACTGTTTGTGGTGTTAACCCCGCGCGCATTGTTGCGTTGTGGTTAATTTCAATGCGATATTGATTAGCGTCTGCGGTGACGGAATTATCAATATTAATCATGCCATAAATTTTAGGATATACGGATTGAGTAATTTCATCAGCCAATATTCTTGATTTATTATAATTGGGACCATATAAGCCGGCCTCCATTTGCGAACGAACTGGTGGGCCTGGTGGGCTTTCAAAGAGTTTAATTGCACTTTCGGGATATTGTTTTTTAATAGGCATAAGACGTCGATAGACTTCCTCTGCAATCGCATGCGAACCTATATTGCGATGATGTTTATTAATCAAATTAATACGAATCTGGCTATACTGACTTCCCTGGAGGAGGTTATCTCCCCGCACCATCGCTGCAAAATCTTCGGGTGCAGCCTCTCCTAAATACAGTTCATAATCCAGGACGTAAGGATTTTTTTGAACTATTTGACTTATCGCTTTTACTAATGCAGTTGTTTTTTCTAAAGTGGCATTTGGCCCTGCATCAACGGATACTAGAAAGGTATTCACATTGTCATCGGGTAACATTTTGATTTCCACGCCTAAAGGACTTAATGGTCCATTAGTGCCAGAAGGACGGATAAATTGCCATAAAGGTTGTAATAAAACTCCACCTAAGAGAATAACAATTATTAGATAAAATAAGTGGCGTTTTTTAGAAGAAGAGAGCAATCCTTTAAATAAGTTAAGGTATAAACGCTGCAATAGGGTAGTATGCTGCTGATGCCCTTGACTAAGTTGGCGGCGTGCTTTTTTCTAAGCCAACGGTATGCAAGATAAGGCACTACACTGTAGGCGATGAAAAGCGAGATAATCATAGCCAAAGGCGCGTTAAAAGGAATAGGCGCCATAAAAGGCCCCATCATTCCACCAACAAAAGCCATAGGGAACAAAGCCAGTATCACCGTAAAGGTGGCAATAATTGTTGGCTTGCCAATTTCATTCGCTGCATAAATCACTAAACGAGTGAAGTTATGTTGTATTCCTTTCATGACATGACGATGAATGTTTTCAATCACAACAATACTGTCATCAACTAATAAGCCTAATGAGAGAATCAGGGCAAATAAGGTAATGCGATTAATCGTTTGTCCTGACAACCAACCAATACCAAGGACTAAACATAAAATAAGTGGGATGGAAAAAATCACGATGGATGCTTCTCGCCAACCTAAAAAAAGCATCAGTAAGACAACCACGCTGGCAATTGCAATACCTAAATGCTCGACTAAGGTATTGACCGCATCATTAGCCTCATCCCCATAATTGCGGGTTATTGAGACGCTAATCGTCTCAGGAATCATTTTACTGTTTTGTATCTGTTCTAGTTTATTGAGGATAGCTGTAGCTACATCTACTCCATTGCTGCCTTTTTGACGTGCTAAAGCAATCGTTACAGCAGGTTCCAATTCGTGGTTGTTTTGTTTTGTGTTAAGTCCATAAGCAAAATAAGATGCAATGGATTCATGTTCCGGACCTCGTTCGATATCTGCAATTTCTTTTAATAGAACGGGTTTTGCATTATCAGTGCCTATGATGATGTTTGCTAAATCATCATTAGAAATGAGTGAGCCTTCAATACGTAAAGGCGTTTCACTTAATTGACGCTCAAGAGTGCCCGCATTAATACTGATGTTATTGACTGAGAGTGCTTGTTGAATATTGGTGATTGAAATGGCATGTTCCGCCATTTTTTAGGATTAAGCCACACTCGAAGGGCACTGGGAGATGCACCCATAATCCAACTTTTACCTACTTGAGGCACTGTGCGTAACTGCTCCAACACGTTATTAGCCAATACTCGAAGTTCAGTCGGATTTTCCCCTTTAGCATGCAAGGTTATTGTCACCAGTGGAACGTCATATAAGCTAACTGAACGAATTAAAGGCATTAAAGTGCCAGGGGGCATTTTGTCCATATTACTGTTAATCTGGTTATAAACCTTAACCAGACTGCTTTCTTCATTTTCATTCACTTTAAAACGAACTGTTACTAAAGCGCTATCATCAATTGCCATTCCATAGGTATGTTCTACCCCAGGTATAGACGCCATTAACCCCTCTAAAGGGCGAACAATTTGATTGAGCATTTCTTGGGTATCGCTCCCTGGTCTACTCACAGAAATGGTTACCACTGGGACAATAATCTCAGGATTATAGGTTCGTGGCGTGCGCTCTAATGCCAGAGCGCCAAATAGCAAAATAATAATGATTAAAAGAAGAGTAAACTTTGATTGAATAAACGTTCTTGTTAATTCCCCTGCTTTGTTTAATTTATCCTTTGAATAAGGAACGTCATTCACAATAGTCTCTCCCTAAGCGGTATCGATTAATCAGAATTAGGTCATTGCCTTGGAAATTAATTGATTAGTCAGCATCAAAATATGTGCTTGATTGAGTCTTAATTGATGCAGTGTTTGTAGCTCCTGAGCTGTGTTTTGGGTCAATTTCATTTGACTTTCTAATAAAGCACTAAGCGGCACTAATCCCCGGCTAAATCGTTGCTTTAATCTTTTAATAACCGCTTCTTCTTTCTGAATCATTAGACGGCTTAATTGCAACTCATAATGAAACTGTGTCTCATTGCGCGTTAATTGTTTAAGAAGTAGCTTAAGTTGGTTGCGTTGTGCATCCAATTCAAATTGCGCTTTCTTTGCATTGGCCATCGCTGTTTGAACAGCCCCCGCCCGTTCTCCCGCGCTAAACAATGTCCAATTAGCACCCAAAACTATAGTCTCTGAAGGCAATCCTGAGCCTATTGTATTGCCATTCCAGTCATGCCTTAGCTGAAGATTCACTTGTGGCTTATACAACGATTGGGAAGCAAGAACATTTGCTTTTTCAGCTTGTGCCTGAGACTGAAGCGCTTTAAGCGACGCATTTTCTTCCAGGGCTTGTGATATGAGAGGGGTTAGTCCGCCGCTTTTTTTCGTAGAGGCGTGTGCTTACCCGGAATAAGATTGCTATTAGGCTCTCCCATCAGAGTTCTAAAATTATCCAATTCGTTTCCTGCTTGCAAGCGCGCATTTGATAAACCTAGCGAGGAGCTATTTAAATAAGCTTCGGCCATCAACACATCGCTATCTAAAGTAATTGACAGTTTTTTAATGCCTTGGTAGTTGTTAAAAACTCTCTGGCTCGAGAGACTTGTTTCTCGGCAACATGAATCAATTGATTAGCCGTTAAAAATCCTTCATAAGACATGTAAAGTTGATAGGCCAATTGGTTTCGTGCTTGCTGATTACCATGTTGTGCGGACAACAATAATGCACGCATGTTTTCTTGCTGGGCTTTTATTTTCCCTCCGGAATATATAGGCACAGTCAATTTAAATGCGGTATCCAAATTACTGTAATAACCTGGATGATTGAGAGAGTGCGGTCTTGTATATAATGAATTTATGCCAGTGAATTCTTCTGCCCCGAAAGAGGCAAAGGAAGCATTACCCTGACTTAATTTATAGCCGAACACTGATAATGGATTATTACTGCGTGCCCCATTAATCTCCAATTCAGCACGAGGCCAATTCATGCTGTTGGCTTGAGTTAAAGCGCCACAAGCTGCTTCAATCGAGGCTCTAGAACTTTGTATTGACGGATTATGACTTAAAGCGCGCTTCAATGCATTGGCATAAGAAACGGGTTGAATAGATCCGGCCCAAAGCGTTGTTGTTAAAGAGAGAGCAATAACCATGTAGAGTATGTGTTTTATTATTATTATTATTAT
>NZ_CALJ01000073.1 GCF_000308315.1 Legionella tunisiensis
TAGGGCGTGAAGTATGCGGTATCAAATTTCATCTAAATTTAAATAATTAAAACTTTGGTTCCAGGATTAGCTCTTACCCAATTAGCTACATACTCGATATAGTTATTCTTGCCAACAGCAATGCATCCACGCGTTGAGTATGGTAAGTGATTTAACCAACCAAACAAACTAGATGACTGAGTCGGCCCATGGATCCCTACATCTCTCCCTGTATATCCTGAAGCGAGTTGTTTTGAAGTCGGATAGAGAATTGGAATAAAGACTTTAAATTGATTGGATTTTCTTGGATGGGCTAATCCATATAAACCAATAGGCGTTTTATTATCGCCTGCTCGTTTTTTACCGACGCCTTTGTACCCGAGAGCCACTTTAAAAGTCTTAATTACAGTGCCGTGTTTACAAATATTTAAAATTCGCTTTGAAGTGTGTACATTGATTCCGCTTGATAAAGGACAACTTGCAGCACCAGCGAATAAAGCGACAGGAAAAAACAGAGATTATTAAAGAAATTGCTTTTATTTTCATTCAAGTATACAAATATTATTGATATTGGGTAATAATTATCCCATAGTATTATCTTGATTCATAGAGTTGGCAGGCTAAATCCGATTCTACCCCTTCTAGCGTTACTTAATATAGGTCAATTACATTTGCTTCTTAATTAAAAATCTAATCGTTCACACCGTTCATCTAACAAATGGAGATATTTTTCCTGCATCTGTTGAGACAAATAGCTGAAACCAATCATTTGACGCCATACAGGTATTACTTGCAGGAATTCTTGTTTTTGCTCATCAGCACTTAATTCTAATGGACTAAGTTTTTTAATTGAGGTGAAAGCAATCGTAACCCACGTTGCGAATAGTTTTCTTGATTACTTATGATTTCATAGGTAATAGGGCAGTGTTTCATCCTAGTCCCTCAATAGTGACTGCGCCCACCACATCACGTCCAACGAGTATCAATTGACCAAAGTAATCATTTCTATCGATTTTATATTTTCGTAATAGCGCTTCAAGCATAATACCTTCTGGTAATAAGCCTTCAAAAATGGAGGAAATATATCGAAGTCATCTCTTGCTTGTTAATGGCATTGTAAGAGAAATGGGTGCTCC
>NZ_CALJ01000072.1 GCF_000308315.1 Legionella tunisiensis
TGCAACTTCCAATAATGCCATTATGACTTAATCGTTTATACTCGTCATTAAGATATATTAAGTAAATGTTGTAAGAAATGTCTTACAAATCAAGATACAGTTACTATCTTTGTACCGGAAGAAAATGGTACAGAAAGAAATGATAGGCTTTGGTCTGATCTACATTTGCTGTTATTTGTTAAAAATAATGATAATTTTGGTTGAGAAATTAATTTTCTAAGGAAGGAAATAATGCTGGGATTTTTTAAGGATTTAAAGCCACACATGACTTTTACCAATTTTTGTATTATTTATAACGGTCTTACGGGTTTAGCGGTTTTATATTCATTGTGGAATGATCCTGAAGCAGATCCCTCGGAATATGCAATAGATATTTCGATCCATGCACTGACTGCCGTAACGTTAATGTGTAAACAAGTTCCTGAGGCTGTTAAAACAGTTGTTGTAGCGTTAAATACTTATCGAGGATTCGATGCTTTATTTAAGACAATCACTTCTCTCCCCTCTACAATTCCAGGGGCTGCAAATGCTGTGGATGTTCTTAACCATTGGTTTAATTTAAAAGAACTTGGAAAAGACGAGTCAGAGCAAAACAGACGAGCAACTCAACACAGTATGTAAATGCTAAGCAGCTATGGTCGGGCTCCCATGGTAGCGGCCTGATCTATAGTCAGCTCAAAAAACTAATGAAGACGATTAAGGACCACCAGTTAATTGTCTACCTGTTTAATGCGTAGTCATAAAGTAACCAAGTATATCAAAGGCTTTGGTTCTTTTTTACTAAATAATAGTCTGATTTAAAATAATTATCCTTCTGACGTTTTCTGGAATCTTTGCAGTAATTTATCAGCGCGCTGCAATAGGGTGGAAGTAAATGGGCTATCCATTATATTTTTTGAATTTTGCTGATGAGATAAAGCACTTCTTTACACGCTAAGGCGCCAGATAACTGCGCTTCTTCTGCCATCTGTACAATGTGTCGTGGAAATAAAGCATCAAAATCATATTTACTGCCAATTTTCATGGCCATTTTAGTAGCAAGAGTAGGGTAGTAGACAGTCGAAATCATATCGTAGAAAGGAGCCAGGCGAGTTTGTTGTCCCTGATAAAGCAAAGAGAAATTTTTACCATGAGCATCATTGTTGCCGATAATCAAATTAAATAGAATGCCTTGCAATAATTCTTTGATATCCATGATAGGGAGGCTTGATATTTCCCGTATGAGCTTAAAACAATCGCTAATTTGGGGACCTCCTTCTCGCTGATATTTCATGTCTGGACTAATGCCTATTGCCTGACAAAAATCTTCTTGATGGAGGCGTCGGATCCCTTTTTCTGTTTCAACTCGATCATAGCGTTTAACTAATAGATAAAGCGTATCATCCACATGATGGATTGAGGCATCCACAGCATTTAAGCCAATTTTTTTGCCAGGTTCAGACAGAAGCACTCATTTTCAATTAAAGAAGGAAAGTAATGATTGATTGGTTTTAAAATATGAGTGCTGGGAGCGCCATTCAGAGGTATAGCAATATTACCCTCGATGACGGCAACTGGAAGTTTATCTTGTGCGCCAGCCAACGATAAACGAATTCCATCTTCACCAGCTATCATCGGTCTTTGATGCATGGTTTGCAGAATGTCTAGTACGGCCTGTTTCTGGAGAATTTTATAATCTGGTTTTAGCTCTGTGAGTGGTGTGTTTTGAGGTAAGAGAATTACGGCTCCGGCACACTCACCACCAATAGCGGCTAAGAGAGCAAAATCATTTTTTCACTAATACCTAGTTGGCGGGCAATCGATGTACGCAAATGAGCTTCAGGTAAAAGCCCGCTAAAAAAGGACGGCATTGTCTTCCTGAATAAGGGGTATTTTGTAAAGGAAGTGAGCGTGATAGGGGAATATTTTTCTGGTTTTCCAGATAAGATTCAGTATAAACAAAACTCATATCACCATGCGTATCAATACTTAATTGACCTGCTATCTCTTGATGGAGATAGACATCCAGTTTATGGTTGTTCATTTTCTAACTCCGCATGGGATAGGTGGAGTTGAATTCCGAGTACTTGCAGCACTTGCAATATTTTTCCAATTTGGCAGGTGGGTTTCCCATTTTCTAATTCAATAATAAAGCGCAATCCGGTTCCTGCCGTTAAAGCCAAATCTCTCTGAGTAACACCAAGCTTCTTACGAACCTTCCGAATAAACGCCCCTATCTTATCAGCGGATTGAATCATCGTTTCTTCTTATATGTTCCCGTACGGTAACTTTACACCTTATTTAAAGAAAAACCAGAAAATATTCCCGAACGGGAATAAATCGATGGTCTTTGCGATTTAAAGAATAGATATTACCGATCGGGAATATATCTGTATTATTTCCACGTGAGAATTGTTGTTGGTTTATGAGATGAGGGCAACGTATTTTCTGCTGGCCAACCTATGATCATTGGAGCGATAGCTGTCATCCCCTCCGGAATTTCTAATTCGGCTTTCCATTCAGGCGAATTTAAGGCTGAAACAGCAAAACCAATGACACATGAGGCAAGACCATATGCAAGAGCAGAAAGCATTAAATTTTCGGCAGCTAACCAGCAGTCGGCTGTAGTAAAAGGGCCTTCAAAGGTTCCGTATATAACGATTAAAGTACTTGCATTATAAAATACGCTGAATTCTTTTTGTGTTGCCACATCAAGAATATGCTTGATTTGTTGTGATTCGCTATTCTTGGCTTCGGCAACCAATAAAGCTTTCGCACTCTCTGACAAACGATCCAAGATATCCTTATCCTGAATTACCACAAATGCTCTTGGTTCTTCATGAAGAGCAGTAGGGGCATGTACAGCCGCATCCAATAATTTATGAATGATGTTTGAATCAACTTTTTTGGGTAGATAATTACGGACCGCGTGTCGTTTGTAGATGGCATCCATGATATCTATCGACATTTTATCTTTACTTAATTCTGAGTTTGCCATAGCTACTCCTAGATAATTATTATTTTTCCTATTGAGATAATTTTTTCATAATAGCTAGTAATGGAGTTTACCTAGTAAACTATGAACCACTCTTCTATACCAAATAATACGTTTTGCCACCGGATTGTCAATTGTTCTTACTTATTTTAATAATAGATGGAATTGATTGGGCATAAGAAAGTGAATAGTTTAAGGCTCCTGTTGATTCGGCATGGATTCGATACAATACTTGACCAGGTTCTACATGGGTTCCTATTTTTGCAAAAAACTCAAGGCCGGCCGCTGGATCAAAGGGAGCACCAGCTAATTTGGCTACTTTGGCCAGGTTTCTATTATCAATTTCTGACACCACTCCAGCATGTACAGCAACAATGTCATGTGTGAGAGAAGCTGTAGAGGGCTCTTTAAAGCCCCCTTGGGCGTTACAAATAGCTAAAAATTTTTTAGCGCAGAACCGTTTTCTAATAGCTGTTTTGCCAGTTTTTCCCCTTGACTATAAGATATTTTTTTTCCGAACGCCAAGATCGTTGCAGCCAGTGCAATGGCTTTATTTTTTAAATCAATTGGTGCATCCGTCTTATTTTGTAAAACAGCCAGGATATCTTTGGCTTCTAAGGCGGGGCCAATGCCCACGCCCAGAGGTTGGCTCCCATCTGTCTTTATTACAAAAATATGAAGACCAATGGCCTTACCTACAATGGAAAATAATTTTAAGTTGTAAAAAGCGGCTTCCGAACGGATTTTTGCTGTAGGGCCCACAGGTATATCAATAAGAATATGTGTGGCACCGATAGCCGCTTTTTTGAAAGCACGGATGCAATCATCTGTCCTTCTGGATCAAGATCTAACATGCGTTCAACTTTAATAATGATATCATCTGCAGGACTTAAACCCAGCGACCCGCCCCATACCATGCACCCGCCTTCCTGAGCCACCACATCCTTTATTTCTTTGCTGTCAAATTCACAGATGTCATGGTTTCAACTGTATCGGCGGTACCGGCTGGGGACGTAATAGCTCGTGACGAGGACTTGGGTATAATGAGGCCTGCTGAGGCTACAATGGCAACTACTATAGGCGTTGTTCTATTACCAGGAATTCCTCCAACACTATGCTTATCAACAATGATAGGAGAATCCCAATTCAATTGTTCCCCTGTTTTCACCATCGCTTGGGCTAAATAAATAATTTCTTGAATACTTAAATTATTGTGTGAGCAGGACGTAATGAAACTGGCCAAATGAATATTCGAATATTTTCCAGCGACAATATCATGAATGATGGCATCAAATTCAGATGCAGACAGTTCATTTCCATGTATTTTAGAGCGCACATAACTTAACGAACTAACTGGTCTAAGATGCGATAAATCTATCTCATCACCTTCTTTGACACCTAACCGTTGCCAAGCGCTTTCCGACAAACTGGCTTCACAGCTTTTTAATATATCGGATTGAACAATATACACCATTGCGATTAGCGAGCGATTGTTAAACGAAACCACAACTTGAGTTAAGGCATCAAATCCTTGTGATTTACAAATAAAACAATCCGCATGCAGGAAAATAATAAATTCTTGCAGTGTATCGATTCCTAATCTCACTAATTTGAGCTTAGTTGAGTGATTGTCCAAAAATGGTTTTCCTTAATTCAGATCAGGGGTTATAAATTACACAATCTCACCGCTTAAAAATAGCTGTCAATCGCTAAATATTAATGTTACCGTCATCGCCACCCTCAATTTTTTATCATTTTGCGAAATAGATATTACCTGTAAAAATATCTGAAAATTAAATAAAAGCATTATATGCATAAACTATAATTTAATAATTGAAAACAAAGGGTTGGCAAATGCAGCTTACTTTCTTAGGTGCCACAGGGACTGTGACTGGTTCAAAATATTTACTTGAGCTAGATAATAAAAAATACTTGTCGATTGTGGTTTGTTTCAAGGGCTAAAAGATCTTCGGTTAAGAAATTGGAATCCTTTACCTTTTCAACCGTCTTCATTAGATGCTGTGGTTATCACCCACGCTCATATCGATCATAGTGGTTACTTACCACTTCTAGTTAAGAACGGATTTACAGGGCCTATCTATGCTACAAAAGCTACAAGGGAATTATGTGCTATCTTGTTGCCTGATAGCGGGTATTTACAAGAAGAAGATGCCAAGCGTGCGAATAAATATGGTTATAGTAAACATCATCCCGCACTACCTTTATATACACAAAAAGATGCACTTGAGTCGTTAAAGCAATTTGAAATAGTCGATTATAATAAACCTTATCCTTTGTTAACGGATTGTGATTTTAGTTGGCATCGCGCAGGCCATATTCTTGGCTCCTCTTTTATTCAAGTAGAAAATCAAGCTATCAAGGTGTTATTCAGTGGTGATATTGGCCGTCTACATGATCCTATTATGAAACCTACAGAAATTATAACAACGGCTAATTATTTAATTCTTGAGTCGACTTATGGAAATCGGTTGCATGATAAAACTAATCCAGAAGAAGACATCGCAGCTATTGTAAACACAACCATTAGACGGGGAGGGTCAATTCTTATTCCTGCATTTGCAGTAGGGCGCGCCCAAAATATATTGTATTATTTATACCAGCTTAAAAAGAAAAACAGATTCCAGATTTGCCGATTTTTCTTGATAGTCCAATGGCAATTGATGCTACCGAGATATTGCTTGATAACAGGGATGAGCATCAGCTTACTCGAGAGGAATGTCTTAATGTTTGTCGTATTGCAACTTATGTTAGAACAGTAGAAGAATCGATCGCTTTGAACCATCATGCCATGCCTAAAATTATTATTTCAGCAAGTGGTATGATGACCGGTGGTCGTGTACTTCATCATTTAAAAGCCATTGCCCCTGATTATCGAAATACAATATTAATGACTGGCTTTCAAGCCGCAGGTACTCGTGGCGAGAAACTATTACATCACGCACAAACAATCAAAATCCATGGGCAGATGATTCCGGTCAATGCTCAAATAGCTGTACTTAATAATGCTTCAGCGCATGCGGATTATGAGGAAATTTTAAATTGGTTAAGGCATTTTAAAAGATCTCCACAAAAAATATTTTTAACGCATGGAGAGCCACAGGCTTCTATGGCGTTAAAACAGCATATTGAAACTGAATTAGGTTGGCATTGTGAGCTCCCAAATTACTTGGACAGAGTGGAGCTCACTTAAATAAAAATAAGAGTATGAAAAAGAGGCAAAAAATAAGGCTTGAAATTTTAGAACCATGATTGGGATTCATCGTTTATGAATTACCTAATTCAAAAGTAAACATGAAGGAATCTCATGAAAGATAATTTTTAATTCAATATGTTTAGTTAATGATCGGTTGCAGTGATAGGCCATTATCCGTTAGAGCTAAAATTTTTAGTAATTTACTTGCTGATTTTTCAGGGTCAATTTTTCCTGTAAATCCTAAACATAAGACAGTTATAGAAAAAGCTGCAAAATAGTAAATTAAAGAATTAATTCTGTAGATGATCTATTAGCTGTACCTATTCGTTTGCGCAATACTTCATGAGTGATTCATTATTCATTTTTTCAGGCAATAGAGTTTTTTATATTTCATGGTATAATTATTTTTCATATAGAACATTAATAGCTCTATAAACGTTTGTATATGCTCACTTATAATACATAACCAAGTGCTATAAAAAGGAACCATATTTTATGACTCGTAAAATTGCAATAGTTGGAGCAGGTCAATCTGGCCTTCAATTAGCACTTGGTTTGTTAGCCAATCATTACAAAGTAACTTTGGTTACCGAACACGGTGATTATGAAAATGGAAAAATTTTATCCAACCAAGTCATGTTTGATAATGCCCTTCAGCATGAGAGAGATTTGGACATTGATTTTTGGGAAAATGATGCACCTCAAAATACCTCAGTTACATTTACTATGGCAAAACCCGGTACTACCGAAATAGGAATTCAATGGAAAGGATTAGTTAAGAGACCTTTTCAAGCTGTTGATCAGCGATTAAAGTTTTCTCGCTGGTTGAAAAAAGTAGGTAAACTCGGCGGAGAAATCGTTATTCAAACAGCCACAGAAGAGACGTTAGAGGAACTAACTTATTCTCATGACCTCACAGTCATAGCGAGTGGGAAGGGTAAGCTGTCTAAACTTTTTAAACGGGACAATGAACGCTCAATCCATACAAAACCACCGAGAATTTTGTCTTGTCTCTATGTTAATGGTATGGCTCCGATTCCTGCCAACCCTGGCGTTCGGATTGCAATTATCCCGGGCGTAGGAGAATACTTTACAGTGCCAGGGTTAACTCTGAATGGCACGTGTGAAATGATGTTGTTTGAGGGTTTGCCTGGAGGCCCATTTGATTGTTGGAAGGATGTTCAGTCTCCCGAACAACAATTAAATCGAGCTTTGGATATTTTGGAGAAATTCATTCCCTGGGAAGCAGAACGTTGTGCTCATATAAAGTTAACTGACTCAAATGCGACCTTAATGGGTGCTTATATACCGGAAGTCCGCCATCCTATTCATCAGTTATCTTCTGGTCGGGCAGTATTAGGGATGGGAGATGCTATTGTTTTAAATGATCCCATAGCGGGTCAAGGTGCTAATAATGCTAGCAAATGCGCTAGAATTTATATGGATAGTATCATAACCAATCAAGAGAAACCATTCAATGAACTATGGATGCAAGGTGTATTTAATAATTTTTGGGCAGATGCTAAATGGAGTACAGCATTGTCTAACCTGCTATTACAATCTCCAGATCCACACTTGATTGATTTATTAGCTGCAGCAAGTCGTATGCCGATGTTAGCTGACACGATAGCAAATGGATTTAATAATCCTAAAACATTATTTCCATGGGTTACTTCTCCAATCGAGATTGAGAAAATGATAACACCAGCTTAGCCAAGTAAATTTTGTATTATTTAATCTAAGACGGGTTTGGGAGTCGCTTTACAGATTTATCAGGTGGCATATATTTTGTAAACAATTAAAGCAACTAATTCTTTTGGAGTAATAAGATTATCACTTAATAGCCACAGGAAAATTCAATACTGAATGCTTGTGCTATATGAGTAATAATCCCCTAAGTTAGCAGTGATTTTTGATTTACAGGAAAAAGCATGATTTTACTCATTGCATTATTTGTCGACTATAGAAATCCGTAAAGCGCCTCCCAAACCTCAACACATAAGGAGTATCAGTAATGTCAGTTGATCTTATTAACTTGGAATTTTTACTAAAGCAAAATGAAAAATTTATTAAACAATATGAAAATAACGAACTCATGATTCTAATAAAGAGTCATAAAATACATAGCCCAGAAAGACGAAGATTACTATTAGATTGTATACAAGTGTTTTCAAACTATTTTCAAAAAACAGTTATGCTAAGAAATGTGCTCACTGAAAATACTTTTTTTTGAAAATTGCCCAAAAGCATTTAATCGAAGAATTCGGTCATGATATTTCGCTTATGAATGACCGTGGAAATAATCCTCCAAAATGGGATGCAGTATTAGATGCTTGTTCTTGCTGGTTTTCTTGGAAGATGCTAACTCTGGATAATATTGACAAGACGCTTTTAGTTCATCTCGTTTTGGAAGCGAGCGCTCATCTCTTTTTTAGAGAGGCTCATAACGTTATGGAAAAGTATGGAGAGACTGATTATTTTAAGATTCATTCAGAAGTAGATGAGGAACACGAAATGATGGGGGTTTGTTTGTTGGAAGGACTAAGAGAAGTAGACTATAAGCACTTATTAATTGTGCAACAACAAGGATGGGATGTTTTAAATACGGTATGTCGACGCATAGCCGAATTAACACTTCAAGAAGATGAGTTAAGTCGATTTCATCTTGTCTCTCACTCTCAGCATGAGATGACATCGATCTATTAAAATTAACTAGCTAGAACGAGAATCAATTTTCTTACGGGCTAATGTTGTGGTTGCTCTTAACTTTCAGGATTAGTAGCCAGGTGTTTAAATTATGTGAGTAATGAGAAAGTGAGTAATGATTGCAGGAATGTAAGTAGTCAAAAAAAAGTTGAGTTCCTAGAGAAAATTATCACAAAATTGCCTGGTCTTGTTTTCTGTAAAGATCTCAATGGTGCTTATTTAACTTGCAATGAGGCTCAAGCTAAAATAATCGGACTATCAACACCTGACGAAGTTATTGGAAAGACAGATTTTGATCTTTTAGATGAGAAGGCGGCAAATAAACTTTGGTCTATTGATAAGCAGATCATGTCCGGTCAGCTTTTTATTGATGAAAACAATCCGATTGAGGAAACAATTCTACTTCCCGATGGAAGAACTGCAGTTTTCGAAACAATTAAAGTGCTCATTCATGATAATGATGGAAAGGTAATGGGGTTAGCTGGCATAGCCAAGGACATTACCGAACGGAAAAAATGGAAGAAGATCTTCGAAGAGCCATGATAGCGGCAGAGGCAGGCAATAAAGCCAAATCCGAATTCATAGCGAACATGTCTCATGATATTCGGACACCGTTAAGCGGTATTTTGGGCATAATCAGTGGATTAATCAACTTTGCTGATGAAACCTGTATAGCCTTGCAACAAGGAAAGTCAGCATATAGCACAGAAATGCTGGACAATTGTTTATCGCTATTGAATGAGCTGATTGAAGTGGTTCGAGAAGATGGCCAATTAATACTTGGCTCAGCGGATGAGTTGTTGCAATTATTGAATGAAATTCTGGAAACCATGAGTTTAGAATCAGGCAAAGTGTCTGAGCAGGCTGAGTCGTTTAGTTGCAGGAACTGGTAGAACATAACATTGAACTGATGCGCCCCGTAGCCGTCATAAAAATTAACGTTGGTTTGCGACATGGATGAAATTCCTTCTTATGTTACGGGGTTTCGTCATTATCTTGATCGCACTTTGCTTAATTTACTGAGTAATGCTTTAAAATTCACGGAAAAAGGGTTTGTCAAAATCAAGATACAACGGCTCAACTCCACTCAAACAGGCTTTGTGATTGGTCAGCCTGTTGAGTTAGAATTTGTTGTAGAAGATAGTGGTATTGGTATTCCACAGGATAAATTTGAGACGATATTCGAGAATTTTTCTCGTCTCACACCTTCTTATCAGGGACTTTATAAAGGTGCTGGGCTCGGGCTTTATACCGTAAAGCGCTATATTGATGCGATGCAAGCAACGATTGATTTAGAAAGTGAAGTGGGTAAAGGGAGTTGCTTTACGATTAAATTACCGCTGATAGTGTCTGATCATTCGGATCGCGAAAAAATATCTTATCGCACGCCAGAAAAAAGAAAAATACGTCTATTCAGGCAGCTCAAAAAATACAGCCAAAACATCAGTCAATACGCAAGCTACCATACGGATTTTAATTGTGGAAGATAACATTATTGCCGCTAAGGGGGCACAAGCAACGATTATTAAACTTTACAGGCATTGCGTCTGCGATAGAGCAGAAACTGGCAAAGAAGCTGTTAATATGGCACAACACAACCTTTATGATTTTATTCTGATGGATATAGGTCTGCCTGATATTGATGGCATTGAAGCAACAAGGCAGATTCGAGCATTTCATTCACCTAACCAGGCGAAAGTCCCGATCATTGCACTCACTGGACACGCCAGTAATTGGGATAAAAGAGAAGAAGCATTGGCTGCTGGGATGAATGACGTTTTTGAAAAGCCACTTACTGAATCTAAACTGGAATTGTTGATGCAGCACTATGTGTTTAATCCAAGGCAACACGAGGCTTCAATTGAGAAACCGCAATCTGAAAAAACGGGCATTCAAAAAATTATCCCTGTCATAGACTGGACTCAATGTCTTGAACAGTTCAATGGTGATGAAACCTTCGTCCGCGAACTGCTGGCATCGCTGGCTATTGATCTTAAATTCTCACAAGAAAAATAGCAGAGTTTTATGCCACCAATAATGAAGATGCTTTACGGGCTGAGTTACACCGCCTTAATGGTGGTATCGTCTATTTTAGTTTGCCTCAACTGAGTCAGACACTTACTGCTTTTCATGAGGCAGTTAAAGCAAAAATACAACAGACTAAGCGGTTAGAAAATACTTATGCTGCGTTTCATGAAGCAATAAATACTTTTTTAACGACGGTTCAATTGGATTCGTTTAAAAAAGATTAGACAGGATTTTGAGGTATCGTCGAAATCACTGTTGATTCTTTTTCTACAGGTAATGATTCTCCCGTAAGAGCTGCTTGTTGTACGTGCAAATCTTTAGAGTGTAGTAATAAACAATTGGTGGGGACGATATCACCGGCGGCTAAGCATATCACATCACCAGGAACTAATTCGCTACAAGGCAAATTACACTCACTGCCGTTGCGTAATACCGTAGTCTTTATTGCCACGTGCTATTGCAATTTTTCTGCTGCTACCAGGGAACGATGCGTTTGAAAAAATCGAGGCAAATGCTGATACTGACAACAATAAGAATAATAACGGCGTTAATTGGACTACCTGTGAAAAAAGAAATCAAGGCAGCAATGATCAATATAATGACTAAAGGATTCGTTGAGTGGGAAAGAGCTTCTAAAATGTGTGAGCGATGTTGGGTAGAAATTTTATTGGCTCCATACTTTTTTAGACGTTTTTTAGCCTCAACTGAAGTCAATCCTTGTAAAGAGCCTTGCAAGTCTTGTAACGCTTGAGAAGGCTGGAGCACTAATATTTTTTTAAGTCCTTTTGCATGATTGGATCCTGAGATAGAGCCACTTAATGTTATCTATTCTTCATCTGCAAATTTGGCTTTTACTGTAATGCTTGATTTTAGAGAGTTTGCAATAAAACAAAGGCCATGGGCTGTTTCAAAAAGTTTCTCCATGGTTTTCTTGTCGGGTTTACTTTCTTCTTTAAAAGACACGACTGGAGAAAGAACAATATCTGAAACGGTATGATTAATTTCATCAATGGCGCAAGTAGCTCGATCAGAATAGCTATCGACGGTATATCCTTCCTTTGCACAAAGAGATAAAAAAGTAAGTAGAAAACAACTCGAGAGAGAAGCTGTCAGTAACTCTTCCGGGCTATGAAATTGGGGGTTACGCATAAAATGGGGCGACGAATTAACTTCTAGTTTTGGTCCACCATAAAAAATACGGTATGTTTACGACTATAGGTTTGATAGTTAAAATCTTCTGCTCCGCGTTCCCATAAGAGTCGAATATTATATTCAGGCATCATTCATTCCTTGTATTAAAATCTATTTAAAAATTTAATTTCAACAGGAGTTGTCAATACAGTATATTAAAAATTTTTATTTATCGTATAGCTTGGCAGATCAATTGTAATTTGTTTTCCTGCCGTTAATTTTAACGCATTAAGGATGGCAATAATATCAATTAGTTCTTGAAGGACAGCCCCTATGACAGGAGTAATAAAACCTGCTGCAGCGAATGCCATTCCTATGAGGCTCAGTATCATTCCACCAATAGCACTTTGTGCGGCAATCCGACGCGTATTTATACTTAAATGAATCAGTTCGTCGACTTTGCTTAATGTATTCTCCATGATAATAGCTCCGGCTGCCTCAGAAGTAATAGCACTATGTTGCCCAAAGGCTATACCAACAGTGGCAGCAGTGAGCGCTGGAGCATCATTAATGCCGTCTCCCATAAAAACTGTAGGTGCATTCTTTCTTTCTTGTCGTACAATGGCAAGCTTTTGTTCTGGGCTTTGAGATGCATAGATTTCAGTCAGATCTAGCAAATTAGCCAAGTAATTTACTTCTGATTGGCGATCACCTGAAACAAGCATCACTTTTTTAAATGATGAGATGGGCCTAAATGACTGATGAAAGGCTTGCTATCGAGCCGTGGGGCGTCACGAAAATGAAGCGAGGCAGCATACTGCTCATCAACCAGTATTATGCATTCTAATCCAGGTAAAACGGGTGGCAGGTTGTCACTGGAGGAACCAGATTCCAAAAGTTTTTTCTACTCGTAATAGTAATGGTATGCTCATTGATCCTTCCTTGTAAGCCTTGTCCTGGTTTCTCTGAGACGTCTGTTGCGTGAAGAAGAATGATTGCTTGCTCTTTTGCTGCATTTAGAATAGCGGTTGAGAGAGGATGCTTGGAATACTGCTCCAGGCTAGCGGCATATTGTAATATGTCCTCTTTTTATAATTGCCAGCAGTAATAATTTCGGTTAATGAGGGCTTGCCATAGGTAAGGGTGCCTGTTTATCAAAAATAGCCGTTTTGCAGAGCGGCAATTGCTCTAAAATAATAGGGTCTTTGATAATGATTGCTTGTTTAGCGGCTTTTGAAATGGCGCTGACTAATACGATGGGTATTGCGATTAATAAGGGGCAAGGCGTAGCAATAACCAGCACAGAAAGAAACCGTAAGGCATCCCCGCTCATGTACCAGACAAAAAATGCAAACAAAAGGGCGAAGGGAGCAAAAAAGCGCCTACTTGATCGCCCAATCGTCTAATTGCAGGACGCTTTTGTTCGGCCTCCTCTAATACTTTAACGATTGCTGCATAACGTGAGTCTGATGGCAGTTCAGTCGTTTGTACTGTCAGTGCGCAATCTCCATTAATGGCACCGGATAAAACATAAGTACCTGGTGTTTTGGAGATTAGATAGGGTTCTCCAGTTAAATAGGATTCGTCCATAGTCCCCTGTCCATTGATGACTATTCCGTCAACAGGGCAGGTTTCGTGAGGGAAAATAACAATTTTATCGTCAATGTAAATAGATGATAGAGGGATATCCTCAAGGTGATTATTGGTTTGCCGGTGTGCGGTGGAAGGCATGCGTGCAACCAAGGCTAATAGTGCGGAGGCTGCTTTGCGTCGGGCGTAGGTTTCCAACGTTTGACCACTGGCAAGCATAAGAATAATGAATGCAGCTGCCAAATATTCGTGTAAGATAATACTCGTTACCAAAGCAATAGCGGCGAGCGAATCAGCGCCTAGATTACCTTGGCATAGTTTAGATAGAATCTGAAGAAATAAAGGTATCCCGCCAGTGAAAATAATGAGTAGCAAAGGTATTTCTGCTGACCATATGCTGAATGCACGCATAAAAAATGCAGGCAGATTGCAAATAAGGAAATAAAGGCAATGTAGGATTGCCATTTAAAAGTAGATTGAGTAGCAGAAATATGAGTTTTAATAGTTAACTCCTAATCTCGCATGTTTACAACTATAAGTAATTATAATTGCAATTCCCGAGCACGTTATAAGAATTAAGAGATACCGATAACTATATTAGTAAGGACGGCCAATAATTATCCTGCATTTGATGAGACTAGCTGAGCTTACTTAATTCCGTATAGAGACCTAACAAGCCTAAAATAAGGCTGAAACAAGCAATTAAAAACCCCAAAAGCCGTGAAATTAAAAAGAAAATTTATCGGCTCGTTGAATGAGGAGGGATACCATCAATCCATTTAAGCCATCCGTTGCCATCATCCCTAACATAAAAACCAGGCCAAGCATGGCTGCAAAAGACCAGTTACTTGAAGAAGACATTGAAATAGAAAATAAGGCGACTTGACTAAAGGTATCAAAGGAAAAAGCAAAAAGAGCTCCAGTTAATGTAATCCAGAATGCATTATATTGTTTCAGAGTGAGGGCAAAAAAACCTCCTATACTGGTTGCCGGGTATAATTTTTTTGTGGAGTAAACTATTATAAAGAGTGATAAATCCAAAAACTAATAAGAAAAATATGGATATAAAGCTTCCTAAAGGCTCGAGCCATGCTGGGAATTTTGATCGAATAAAGCCATGACTGATAATCACGCTTAAAATAATGACAACGAGTCCATGCCCTAAGGAAAATAAGAAACCCGCACGTTTTGAAAGTTTGTTATTTGATCTAGTCGCTCTTGTAATGGAATCAATGGTTGCCAAATGATCCAAATCCAGACCATGACGCAATCCTAATCCAAATACAAAAAGGATGATTAGTATAGTGGAATTAGTTATTGTATTAATGACTTTGATCCTTTTTAGAGACAAGTTATTTTTAAGATCTAAGCTGTTATGTCTATACCCAATAATTAATTTATATGCATGAACTAACACTCTCTCGCTCCATTCTTGATATCGTTAAGGCACGTGCATCTGAAATCAATTGCCAATTGGTTAAAAAATTTATCTAGAGGTTGGAGCGTTATGCGGCATTGATCAAGAGTCTTTACGGTTTAGTTTTAATATTGTGGCAAGAGGAAGCATTGCAGACAATGCGAGTCTGGAGATTATTGAGATCAAGGGGCAAGCAATCTGTGACTTTTGTCACGAAACTGTTATGCTTAAAAACTATTATGATGGCTGTAATAGGTGCGGGCAATATTCTTTAAGAATAATCCAAGGTGAGGAGATGCGTGTTAAATCGATGGAGGTCGAATAATGTGTGGACTTTGCGGCTGTTCAGGTTCAGAAAGAGACCATCATAAGCATCATGAAGATGCCAATTTCTTACATACCCATCACCATGATTCAGACAAACTAGTTACAATTGAACAAGAAATACTGGCAAAAACAATGAGTTTGTCGAAATCAATCGCCGTACTTTTTTAAAAAATAAAATTATTGCTGTCAATTTGATGTCAAGTCCTGGTTCAGGTAAAACAACATTACTTGCCAAAACTATTGCCGACTTAAAACATCGCTTAGATATAGCCGTAATCGTCGGTGACCAACAAACAAATTATGATGCTGAAAAAATCAAGGCAAGTGGCGGCGAAGCGATTCAAATTAATACAGGAAAAGTCTGTCATTTAGATGCTCATATGGTTGGTCACGCTGTTGAAAATCTATTATTAAAAAATCACTCTCTTCTTTTTATTGAAAATGTGGGTAATCTTGTCTGCCCTGCTTTATTTGATTTAGGTGAGGCTTATAAAGTGGTGATTCTTTCTGTAACAGAAGGAGATAATAAACCTTTAAAATACCCGGAAATGTTTCGCAAAGCCGATTTATTACTATTAACAAAAACGGATTTATTACCTTATGTTGATTTTGAAATCACTCGGTGTATTACAGACGTAAAAAATTAATCCAAAGATTAATGTTTTATCGATTTCTGCAACAACCGGAGAAGGTTTAGATAAATGGTATGAGTGGCTAGAAGCGATACAAGTGAATGGCAGATAGAGAAAGAGTACAGATTTTAATTAAAGGCCAAGTTCAGGGAGTCGGCTTTCGTCCTCATGTATACCGAGTTGCTCAGCATTTAAATCTAACAGGATGGGTGCAAAATAACACGTTAGGTGTTCTGATTGAAGTGCAAGGCTTGTCTGTTTCTTCTTTTCTTTCTCAACTTTTAAGCTTGTTACCCCCCTTACGCTAAGGTTCACGATATTGAAACAAGAAATATCGCTGTAATTGATAACGAAAATCATTTTCTTATTATTGAAAGCCAACAAAGAGGGGCCTCGCGGAGTATGATATCGCCTGATATGAGCCCTTGTTCTGATTGCTTGAAAGAGCTTTTTAATCCTGACAGCCGCTATTATCATTATCCTTTTCTAAATTGTACACAATGTGGTCCACGCTTTTCGATTACTAAAGAGTTACCGTATGATCGTTGCCAAACGTCGATGGGTGAATTTACTTTATGCTCGTCCTGTAAGCGTGATTATTGCTCACCTGAAAATCGCCGCTATCATGCCCAACCTACTGCCTGTAAAAACTGTGGTCCAGAACTTTCTGTTTCCATTCAAGTCATTACCCAAGCGCTATTTGAAGGAAAAATTATTGCTCTCAAAGGAGTAGGTGGTTACCAATTACTCTGTGATGCAAGAAATGATGAGACTATTCAACGATTACGCCAAAGAAAATACCGCGACGCAAAACCATTGGCATTAATGGTGCTAAATTGCATCAGTGCTGAGAAATTTGTGGCGATAAGTGATAAAGAAAAAGAGAGTCTCACAAGCCAGGCACGTCCTATTGTATTATTAAAAAGAAGCAGGAAGTTCTTCCGGAAATAATTGCCCCTGGCTTATCTTGCCTGGGGATTATGCTACCTTCCTCTCCTCTGCATTATTTATTGTTTCACGCTCTGGCAGGTTATCCTGATGAATTGAAGTGGCTGGATGAACTTCATTCCTGGGTATTGGTTGCAACCAGTGCCAATATTGCAGGTCATCCTTTAATGATCCAGGACGAAAAAGCGCATAATGAGTTAATAGCGATTGCTGATTTAGTGATCTCTTATAATCGTCGAGTGATTACTCGTGTCGATGATTCGGTGATCCGTCATACGAATAATGTTCCCAGGTTTATACGACGTGCTCGAGGATTTTCACCTGTCAGTGTCCAACTGCCTTTTTCTATCCCTTCAACGCTGGCTTTAGGAGGCCATCTTAAGAATACGTTTTGTATAACACGAGGAGATGAGGCGTTTATTTCTCAACACATAGGAAGTTTGACCAATAAAGAAACCATTGATTTTTTCATGAGTCACTCTCTCATTGGACGCGATTTCTTGACATTAGCGTCGAACGTATTGCTTGTGATTTACATCCTGATTTTTATACAACCAGTCTCGCTAGTAACTACGATCTGCCTGTGATTTCTGTACAGCATCACCATGCTCATTTAGCAGCGGTTGCTGCAGAGTATCATATTCTGGAGCCTGCATTAGGCATTGTGTTAGATGGATATGGTTATGGATGGGATGGTAAGGCTTGGGGGGGCGAGCTCTTGCTTTTAGAAAATACGCAAATTCAACGATTGGGACATTTTTATCCCATACCTCAACCCAGCGGAGAAAGAGCAATTCATGAACCTTGGCGGATGGCTGCTGCGATTTTACATTGTTTGCAAAAAGAGGATGAGATAATTCATCGATTTGCCGATAAGCCTCAGGTTTCCCAGTTTGTTAATTTGCTTAAGAACAGCCATTTTTTACCAACCACTAGCAGTTGTGGTCGTCTTTTTGATGCAGCCAGTGCTTTATTGGGTATCAATACAATTTCGCAATATGAGGGGCAAGCGCCTATGCAGCTTGAAAGTTTAGTCACTGCTCCTGAGGTTTTTGAGGGTGGTTGGACTTTTACCAGCAATCAATTCAATTTGTTACCCACTTTTATGCAGTTACTGGATAGTGATCCCAGGCATGGTGCCAATGTTTTTCATGGTACTCTAATTGCGGGTTTAGTGGGTTGGATTAGGAGTCATGTAAAAAGAACATCTATCAAGCAAGTCTTATTAAGTGGTGGATGTTTTTTAAATCAAGTGCTTGCAGAAGGGTTAATAAAGCAATTAGAACAGAGTGGACTAAAAGTATATTTGCCGCAACAAGTGCCTGTAAATGACGGTGGCATTTCGTTGGGACAGGCATGGTTGGCTGGTAATTACAAGGAGGCAGAATTAATATGTGTTTAGCTCTTCCTGCTCAAGTTATTCACTTGCTGGATTCTCAAAGAGCACTAGTGAATTTAGGGGGTATTGAAAAAGAAATTTCGGTTGCTTTGTTAGAGCAAGTGAGTGAAGGTGATTATGTTATTCTGCATGTGGGATATGCTCTGACGAAGCTGGATAAAGAAGAAGCAAAAAAACACTGAAGCTATTTGCTGAAATGCAGGAAGCACAATGAAATACATTAATGAGTTTCGCAATGCCGCTTTTGCGAAAGTGATAGCCAAAGAGATTGCTAATAAAGCAGCTCCTACACGTCAGTATCGCTTGATGGAGTTTTGTGGAGGGCATACCCATACTATACATCGTTATGGTCTTCCAAGCCTTTTACCCAATAATGTAGAAATGATTCACGGTCCTGGTTGCCCTGTTTGCGTTTTACCTATAAACCGCATTGATAAGGCTATTGCTCTAGCTACTTTATCTAACGTTATTTTTTGTAGTTATGGTGATATGTTGCGTGTACCAGGTTCCAATCAGCAAAGTCTACTGCAAGCAAAAGCAAAAGGCGCTGATGTCAGGATGGTTTATTCAGTGGATGATGCATTGAGTTTGGCACAACGTAATCCAGAGAGAGAAGTTGTTTTTTTCGCGATTGGCTTTGAAACAACGACACCGCCCACAGCGTATGCGATTAAAGAGGCCAAACGATTAAACCTGTCTAATTTTACAGTATTTTGCAACCATGTAGTAACGCCTGCAGCAATGAATTGTCTTTTGCAATCATCTGGCGATGAAGAGATTATTCATACCTTGGATGGATTTATAGGACCGGCACATGTAAGTATTGTGACAGGCAGTCAGGCTTATGAGCCGATAAGCAAGACCTATAAAAAGCCCATTGTTATTTCAGGCTTCGAACCACTTGATGTTTTGCATTCCATTTTAATGTTGATTGAGCAAATTAATAAAGGGCAAAGTGATGTTGAAATTCAATATACCCGTGCAGTGACTCGAGAAGGAAATTTAAAATCGCAAGCTATCACAAGAGAGGTGTTTGAATTGCGTTCCAATTTTGAGTGGCGTGGACTGGGTAATATCGCGGAAAGTGCTTTACAAATTAAAGCTGCTTTCGAATGCTTTGATGCGGAGAAGCGCTTTTTGTTACCTGATTTCCGAGGTGTTGAACATAAGCAATGTGATTGTGGGGCTATTTTACGAGGTATAAAAAACCTATCGATTGCAAATTATTTGCCAAAGTATGTACGCCTCAAAATCCTTTAGGTGCTTGTATGGTTTCCTCTGAAGGAGCCTGCGCTGCGGTTTACGCTTATGGAAGAAGGAGTTAATTTATGGAAACCATTAGCAAAAGAAGAGTGCCTGGACCAAAATTAAATATTAAAAATGGTTTTATTGACTTGAGCCATGGTAGTGGCGGACGGGCAATGATGCAATTAATTAACGAGATTTTTTGCCTGCATTCAATAATCCCTTACTCGCACAAAAATGATCAAGCCTGCTTTGCTGTGGAGTCTGGGCGAATGGTAATGAGTACAGATGCTCATGTTATTTCTCCCTTATTTTTCCAGGTGGGAATATCGGTTCTTTATCTGTGCATGGAACGATCAATGATATTGCTATGGCAGGCGCGAAACCCTTGTATTTATCCGCAAGTTTTATTTTGGAGGAAGGCTTTCCTCTTGCTGACTTAAAAAAATTGTGACCTCAATGGCAGAAGCTGCTCTTGCTGCTAATGTAGCTATTATTGCTGGGGATACTAAAGTTGTAGAACGTGGTAAAGGTGACGGACTATTTATTAGTACCACGGGATTAGGTGTAGTGCCTCAGGGCGTTTATATTTCCGGCGATCGAGCAAAGCCAGGTGACAAAGTCATTCTCAGCGGTTATATGGGGGATCATGGCATTGCTGTTTTATCTCAGCGCAATAATTTGGAGTTTTCAACAACAATCAAATCGGATACAGCCGCCTTGAATCAGTTGGTTAGCCACATGCTTGATACGGTACCTTCGCTTCATTGCCTTCGTGATCCTACGCGAGGTGGTGTAGCCTCCACCTTAAATGAATGGGCGGTACAATCTGGAGTTGGTTTTGTTATCGATGAAGACCAAATTCCTATTCGTACGGAGGTAGCAAGTGCTTGCGAACTTCTGGGCTTAGATGCGTTATATGTTGCAAATGAGGGCAAACTTTTAGCCATATGTGCTGCAGAAGATGCCGATAAGTTAATAGCAACCATGCAAAGCCATCCCTTAGGTAAACAAGCAGCAATGATTGGGGAAGTCGTAGAAGATCCCAGGTATTTTGTACAATTGCGTACAAAATTGGGAGGACTACGGATTATGGATTGGTTAAGTGGAGAACAGTTACCGCGGATTTGCTAACTCGCTAAGGATAAAGCTGTTATGGATAATGATCGTAACTATTTTTTGCCAAAAGAAAAGTTACAGGAATTAATCGATGCACTGCAGGGATTGGGTTTCTCTTGTGTGGGGCCTCAAGTTCGTGACGGAGCAATTGTCTATGACAGGCTTACAGAAGCGAAACAGTTACCCTGGGGTATTCGTGCTCATCAGGCCCCGGGTGAATATCGTCTTGAAAGCCTTCCTATGCAACGCGCATTTTCATGGGCTAATGGTCCGCAAGCGATTAAACCTTTACTCTTTAAACCCAGCGAGACTGTTTGGCGCGTTGAGCGTAGCAGTACAGGAAAATTGGAATTTAAACCTTATATCGCTAATGAATCGCCAATTGCTATTATTGGCGCTCGTTCTTGTGACTTGGTTGCAATGGCGATTCAAGATAAGGTTTTTTATCTCAACCTCATCAAGATGACCGCTACCGAAGACGCCGAGAATCTTTATTTATTATTGCCGTTAACTGTGGTTATTCGTCTGATAATTGCTTTTGTGTTTCGGCAGGGACTGGACCCAACGTCAGGAGTCCTTTCGATATCTTAATGACAGAATTAGATGGGGGTTTCGTCATTCAAGGGGGGAGTGAGCGTGGCCATCATTTAATTTCTGGTCTAAATTTATCATTGGCAACGGCACAACAGTGCAACAAGGCTGAGCAAGAAATTAATAATGCGGATGCCATGCAAACGAAGCGTATCCCTTTGGATAACCAGCGGGAGTTACGAGATTTACTATTCTCCAATTTAGGCCATTCACGTTGGGAGGAAGTGGCTGAACGCTGTTTATCTTGTGGTAATTGTACGTCTGTTTGTCCTACTTGCTTTTGCCATAGTGAAATAACGAGTCCTAGCCTTGATGGGGATAATAGTACTTTAGAGCGAGAATGGGATTCGTGTTTTTCTGAAGGCCATAGTTACTTAGCTGGCCACCCAATTCGTGATGATACAAAAAAGCGTTATCGTCAATGGTTGACGCATAAGGTAGGTAGTTGGTTTGATCAGTTTGATACAAGTGGCTGCGTAGGTTGTGGCCGTTGTATAACCTGGTGTCCAGTCGGGATTGATATAACCGAAGAATTAGCTGCTATTTCAGGTGAATCCAATGTGAGGGAAACGAAATGACAATGGATTCTTATTTACCTCGTACTGCAAAGATTAAAGCACGGCATCAAGAATCAGCTACCATTTTTACACTCGATCTTCAATTGACTGAAAAATCGCAACAGCAGGCTTTTTCCTTCTATCCTGGACAATTTAACATGCTCTACCTATACGGGGTAGGTGAAATCGCTATTTCAATTAGTTCTGATCCGGCAGAGCAAACTTATCTAGGACATACTATTCGTGCAGTTGGGCGGGTAACAAAAGCAATGCAGCAATTAAAAAAGGGAGATTATGTTGGTGTTCGTGGTCCATTTGGCAATGGTTGGCCTGTCAAGGAGGCTATAGGCAAAGATATTGTAATTGTAACAGGAGGACTGGGGTGTGCACCGACAGTATCTGTTATCAATTATATTTTAGCTAGACGAGAGCACTATGGCGCACTAAAAATTTTTCAGGGTGTAAAACATAGTGATGATTTTATTTTTCGCAAGCAATATAAGAAATGGCAAGCAATGCCTCAGACAGAAATTTATATTGCAGCAGATAGGGCTGGTCCAAAATGGCCGTGGAGTGTTGGTTATGTAACGGATATGATTACCTCACTTCAGTTAGATGCCAGCAATACAGTAGCAATGATGTGTGGTCCTGAAGGAATGATGCGGGCTGCGGCTTTGGCATTGATTAATCAGGGTGTTTCAGAGACAGCGATTTATCTTAGTATGGAACGCAACATGGAATGTGGGATAGGTCATTGTGGACATTGTCAATATGGTGGTTTATTTGTTTGTAAGGACGGTCCTGTCTTTGACTATGATTGTATAAAGGCCTTGTTTACAGAACCAGGGTTTTGAAATGAAAAAGCCACGTTTAGCCGTTTATAAATTTACTTCTTGTGATGGTTGCCAGTTAGCGTTTTTAAATGCTGGAGAAGCGTTGCTCATGTTATCCGAATTAGTTGATCTTGTGCATTTTGCTGAGGCAGGTCTTCTTGATTTTAAGGAAAGAATTGATATTGCTTTTATCGAAGGCAGTATTTCAACGTCTGAAGAAGTAGAGCGTATAAAGACGATTCGTGAAAATTCAACGTTTCTTATTACGATCGGTGCCTGTGCAACAGCAGGAGGTATCCAGGCTTTACGAAATGCTGCGAATCATCAAGAATGGATGGCGAGTATTTATGCGTCACCAAAAACTATTGAAGCGCTGGGTACCTCTACAGCAATTTCAAGTCATGTGCGAGTAGATTTGGAGCTATGGGGTTGTCCGGTTAATACCTATCAGGTCATGAGTGCAGTACGTTCATTATTATTTGGCGCTGCTCCACGGGTTAAGAGGGATGCGGTCTGTTTAGAGTGTAAGCGCAAAGGACATGTTTGTGTATTGGTTGCTAAAAAAGAACCGTGTATGGGTCCCGTTACTCAAACAGGTTGTGGCGCTCTTTGTCCTGGATATGGACGTGCTTGCTATGCGTGTTATGGCCCTTCAGAAAATCCCAATACGCACTCATTAGGCCTTTGGTTTGCGAAAAATGGCAGTAGCTACGATAAGATTGCTAAGCAATTTTTGCATATCAATAATCAAGCTACCGTCTTTAATCAGGCAGGTAATTATTTTAAAGGGATTAAGATTGTCAAAGAATAAAGAAAAATTAATTGAAGTACCTATTCTCGCTCGTGTGGAAGGAGAAGGGGCGCTTAAAATAAACATTAAGAATAATAAAATTCAATCTTTGCAACTTAAGATTTATGAACCGCCTCGTTTATTTGAGAAATTTTTAGAGCAACGTGATTATAGCGAGGTTTTAGATATTGTTGCTCGCATATGTGGTATTTGCCCTGTTGCTTATCAAATGAGTGCGACTCAGGCTATTGAAAATTGTTTTAACATGCGACCTAGTCCCTGGGTACGCGAGATGCGGCGTTTGTTTTATTGTGGGGAGTGGATAGAAAGTCATAGCCTGCATATCCACCTTTTAGCGTTGCCAGATATTTTAGGGTTTAAAGCAGTCACCGAGATGGCGAAAATTTACCCTCATGAAGTGCGTCGCGGTTTGCGCTTACAAGCATTGGGCAATGAATTAATGCGACTATTGGGAGGCCGATCCGTTCATCCAGTGGGTGCAAGAGTTGGAGGTTTTTATAAGGCTCCAGATCCAGTACTTATACAGCCCGTGCTACAAAAATAAGGGCATCATTTGCCGCTTGTGAAGAACTTATTCAGTGGATCAGCACGTTGCCTCTTGGAACAACTTTCCATGATTTCACTTGTGTTGCTTTATTTCATCCTCAGGAATATCCAATGAATGAAGGATGTATTGTTTCAGATAAAGGGCTGAATATTACTATAGGCGAGTTTGATAATTACTTTAAGGAACATCAAGTACCTTATTCCAATGCACTTCATTGCTTATTACAAGGCAAACCTTATTTAGTCGGCCCTTTAGCACGATTAAACATCAATTATGAGCATTTACCTGAACAAATAAAAATTTTTTAAATCAATTAGGCGTTCATTTGCCAAGTAAAAATATCCACCACAGCATTTTAGCACGTGCAATTGAAATTTATTTTTGTCTATTGGAGGCTTCTCGTATTTTAGAAAATTATAGCTATCCCGATTCTTCTCATACTGAAGTTAAGATTACTTCAGGTCGAGGTTATGGATGTACAGAAGCACCACGCGGTTTGTTGTGGCATTGTTTTGAAATTGATGAGCAAGGATTGGTTAAATCTGCCCGTATTGTTCCACCAACCAGCCAAAATCAAGCGTGTATTGAAGAGGATTTATACCATTCTCTACAGCAGTTTGGACTTGAAAAGCCAAGTGATGAGCTTAGACGTTATAGTGAAAAACTCATTAGAAACTATGATCCTTGTATTTCCTGTTCTACCCATTTCTTAACGTTAGATGTGAATCGAGATGAGTGAGTTACTGATTTTAGGTATTGGCTCACCGTTTGGAGATGACCGTTTAGGATGGGAGGTTGTTCATTTATTACAACAGAAGAAAGCGCTTCATATCTATTCTGCACGGCAACTACAAATTATGTCCTGTGATCGACCTGGCCTTAATTTGCTCAATTTAATGCAAAATGCAAGAACAGTTTTTTAATTGATGCCGTGAGAACAGGCGCAAAAACAGGTAGTCTGCTTTATCTTAAAAATGAAGAAATTCAAGCAATTAATTCAGTACAATCAACGCATGAATTTGGAATGGCAAATACGATAGAGATGGGAAAAACACTTAATTTATTACCGAAAAATTTGATTTTGTATGGTATAGAAGTTAACAACCTCAAATTTCAATTTGAGGTTACAGAGCCAATCAGACAGGCTATTCACGCACTAGTAGTACAAATCGAGAACGACATTTCTATTTATTTTAAGAGCGTATTTGACAGTAAAACGGCTAAGAAACCCTCCGCGTCAGATTAATTTTTAACCACCGCCGCAAAAGAAATGCGGTTTGACCTCGCGTAAAGTATGGACCACAGGGGCATAGAAATTAATATCCAGCTCAATAAGAACGTCTTAATAATTCATTAAGCTATAATTGATAGCATATGGCTCTATTTGCTTATTTTATGGTCTATTAATGCGGGAAAAAAGAAGTAATTTTAAGGGCAAAGCGCCTCATCGCTCAACGTATCACACACAGCATAAATTTAATCAAAAACAACGCGTTGCTGTAAATAAAAAAGAAATAAACAGTTGGATTCATTTGCTTTTTTTCCTCTGGGAAAAGATTTTAATAAGTTCTCATACTTACCAAAATCGGAGTCATTTATTTTTCTTCCTCAGGGAAGAGATTTTAATAAATTCTCAAGCTTGCAAAAACTAGTATTTTTTTAGCATTGCTTGCAATATTACCTACTGTAGAGGCTAAACCACAAAAACAAGTTAATACAGACACGAATACTCAAACAGGTGTAGTCCCTTGGAATCAAAAAACATTTTTTTCTCCACAATACTCTAATGCGACTAGCGTTGCATTGCCTGCTCAATCATTCCCTGGTTGGCAATTAAATCAAACAGATATGAGTCATGAACTGGCAATTCATCATGTGGCTGGCGATATTAGAGCGTGCCAACAAAAAATGAATGGAGTAAGCGCAGGTAAAATATGTGTAATTAAAGGTAAAAAATATCTCCTTAAAGTAAGTGAAGAGGGGGTAGAAAAAAGAGATAGGTATTCTAATATTCTTTTAGGTATGCATAACCTTTATTTTGTTCGAGAGAACATTGGTATAACTATTCCAAATATTAAACTTATTTATGAGAAAAATGGCCAGTATATCTCATCAGGTGGTGAAGTAGTTGACGCTGAAAATTACCTTGCTTCGGAGTTTATAGAGAATTTTACTGGTTTCAAAAGCATTGTTACCCAATCCACACGGACGTTGATGAAGTTAAATCATCGTAAGGGAGTCACTACTGGTGAGTTGGAAATTGAAGAGGCGATACGACAAAAAGTTGTCGGCCAAGTTGGTGAGCAAGGTTTAGCAAAGCTTGCTGTTGCTGGAACGTTTATACAAGATCTTGTAATGAATGAGGGTAATTGGGGAATTGCAAACGGAAAATTAGTTATTATTGATGCTGATCATTCCCCTCAGTCTCTTGAGGAATATCTTGTTGAAGCGACTAAAATGCCTGGAAATATTAATTTGGCTTCTTCTATTCAAACCTTAGAACACATGGCAGTTACCTATCAGAAAATGCTGCATAAAAGGCCAATATATTTTCATCCAGAAGTTGATTTTACTGTGGACGATTATGAGTTTTTGGTCAACCAATATTTAACGGCCTGTACTCAAGCGATAGATAAAATAAAAACAACTCATCCGCAGTTACCAACTGATAAGCCATCAAAAACAATTAATGATGCTTTATCTACAGCATTGAGAGTTCAATTGTCAGAATATATGCAATTACAGCCAAGTTCTTTCTCATTGTAGTAAGGATACGACCTTTGATTACTGTCTATATCTTCACCTACAAATTGATGTGATGTGCATAGTTCATTTCTAAATCATGAAATAACATTCTGGTTGTGCAACATTAAAACATGGTCTATATAAAATAGGGAAATTTCTGATAATCTTTCGCTATGACAGAGGTATTTATTGCTAGAAATAGACTTTTATTAACACCTCAGCGATCTGGCTGGATTGGAAGGTATTAACAGGGAGATATTATGAAATCACAGCAATTAACTTGGCTTGTAGTGTTCGACTCAACCATATGTAGACTATATGAATATTCAAAAAATAATTTAGTCTTAGTTAAACAAATAGAACATTCTGAAAATAAATTAAAGGATATCGATATTACATCGGATAAACCAGGTCGATACCAATCTTCAGCGCATGCACATGGGACCTATAGTCAAGAATCAGATCCCAAAGAAATTCAAATTGAGAGATTTTCAAAAGAAATTACTAAGATGCTTGAACATGGCAACAGCGTAAATGCCTATGAAAAGTTGATCTTGGTCTCCTCTCCTCATATGCATGGTCTCTTATTAAAGAATCTAAATAAACAGGTTGAAAAATTAATAGCTCATGTAATATCAAAAGATTTAGTTCATTTTTCTGAGGCTGATCTTTTAAATTATGTAAATAATGAATTGAAACTAGATTAGTTGAGATGGTAAATCGTTAGGGAATAATCATGGCCAATCTGGTAATTGATGATAGATTCGTTGATCTTTTAAACAAAGCAATTAATCCTATTGAAATCGCTAAGACCTCTTCTGGTTTTGATAAAATTATTGACAGCATCGGTGAGGCACGAATTGTTTTAATGGGTGAGGCAACTCATGGGACAGAAGAGTTTTATCAAACTCGTATTGCTTTAAGTCAATTATTAATTGAACAAAAAGGGTTTAAGGCTATTGCTATAGAAGGTGATTGGCCTAGTGTTTATTCAATGCACCGCTATATTCTAGGTAGTAATGACGTCCGGAATGAGCGAAACGCTCTGAATCGTTTTACCCGTTTTCCAACCTGGATGTGGGCTAATACAACAATACCTGCATTTTTACACTGGTTGAGACAGTACAATGATAATCTTGATGTAAAAGCCAAGGTTGGAATTTATGGATTAGATTTATATAGTTTACACGATTCGATGCAGGCTATTATAGAGTTTTTAGCATCACAACAGCCTGACTTAGCAGAACAAGCTAAAAATCGTTATGCTTGTTTTGATCATACAGCCATGGATCCACAAATGTATGGTTATTTTGTCAATCAACATTTGAAACATTCATGTATCAAGGAAGTTAAAGAGCAATTATTAGAAATGCAGCACCAGACATTTTCAAAAGTTAACGCCGATAAGTTCTTGCTGAGCGAAGCAGAATTTTACGCCAATCAAAATGCACGCTTAGTAAAAAATGCTGAAGAATATTATCGGGCTATGTTTGAACCCCGAGCAATATCTTGGAATCTCCGCGATAACCATATGGCTCAAACCTTAAGCAATGTAATTGCTCACATTGAATCAAAAAGCAATTTGCCAGCTAAAGTTATTGTTTGGGCGCATAATTCTCATGTTGGTGATGCCAGAGCGACAGAGATGAATGATAGAGGGGAAGTGAATTTAGGCCAAATTGTTCGCGAACACTATGATACAAGTGCTTATCTTTTAGGATTTTCTACTTATACTGGTACGGTAATGGCCGCATCTGATTGGGATTATCCTGCTGAAATTAAAACAGTACTGCCAGCTCTTGAAGCTAGCTACGAGGCATTATTTCATAAGTTATCAACCAATAATTTCTTTTTAAACTTACGTGACAAAAGCCATCTAATAGACCTGCTGAAACATGCTAGATTACAAAGGGCTATTGGTGTTATCTATGTGCCGGAGTCAGAGCGACTGAGTCATTATTATTTTTCCCAGTTACCTTACCAATTTGATGGCATTATTCACATGGATAAGACCAGCGCACTCACTGCTTTATCAATGGAAAATCAATCAAGTCCTGATGATTTACCTGAAACTTATCCCACTGGTGAGTAGATAATGCTACCGCATGGGAATCAAGGGTTTTATTAAATATCAAAATCTACCAAGACTTTAATGGTATGTTTCAAAAATTAATATCATCAGGAGGATAGTAAAGGAGTGTTTACGCTGTATGGAGTCATACTAGCTATGACTCTTTAAAAATGCATAAGACTCTGGACACTAGTGGAAAAAGGAAAGACCGGACGTCATATGCATATTATTAGCCATAAATTTTTTCTATTCGTTCTTTTTTTCTTCTTCTGCACTCTTATAGAACGGATTGTAGCCAACCAAAGCTGGTTCCAGTGGTTTAAAGAAAGAGAAGGCTCTATAAGTGTGTGCTGTGCGTGTTGAAAATGCGGATTCATATATCGGATTATAAGTCACCTCAATGTCTGACGTAGGTATTACAGGCCTCTGTCGAGGCCGCCGTGAAGAAACGTCAGCGCTAGTTGATTTATTGGTATTATTTACAATTTCTTTCATGCGGTTGCCTTTGTAGGCTAGAAATAGATTAGTTGATTTACCTTGCATTTTTTGACGTTCTTGGGCAACTTCATGGTAAATTTTTAGCCATTTTTCTCTAAAGTCAGGTAAGTTTACCCATAGTTTTTCGAGCTGAGTTACCGCAGGATCATCGTTTTGCCTCGCGATAATAATCGATTCTTTTAAAATACAATGTAAAGTTTTACTTTATAGGAGATATTTTTATACTTAATAACTTCTTCATCATTTGTACTTTGCACCATTGCCAGGAGGATATTGTTATAGAATCTCGATTGGGAATAACGTAATACATGGGGCGATGGGAAAAACAACAAATGTTTATGATTGATTTCCTCGCTGCTCTCCTGGGCATTAACTGAATAGACAGGCACAGTAAATGAAAATAGTTCAAGTTGTTTGCTATTGTTTTTCAATAACTCTTTCAGATACAGAAGCCCTAATACGCCACATGAATCAGTATCAACCTGGGGTTGTAGTCGTTTCATGGGATCTTCACTGAGCGCCTCTATACTCTCATCATACTGAAAAGTAACAAAGGGAGATAAATCCGTAACAAACATATTGTCGAAATCTACTGAATCAAAAATATTACTTTCATGCAAGAACCAGTGAACCGGTTTAAGAGTTTGATCGCGCTTTATCAATAAAACTTCAAAATGAGCAGAGCCTTGGGAATGATTATTTGTAAAAAAATAAACTACACTTTCACCCTCTGCCAGAGAAGCTTGGATGGATTGTATTTCTTCTATGGCTTGACGTTTATTAAGGCATACCTGGTCTCTACGCTTGTATAAGGCATCAAGTTTCTCTCGTCGATAGTCATCTAATTTTTTATGGCACTTTAATCTTTTAATAACATTATTTAGCTTTAGTTTTCGGCCATCGGATAATTCCTTTAATCGACCATCTGCGTATAAAAATTCATCTTTAATCGCAGCATATAATTCTGGATAGTATTTTTGAAAATCAGAGTATTTAGTATTTTTTGATTGAGTCGATATTTTCCACCTAATGAAACACCCGGAGGTGACCAATTCTCAATAACTTGTTGTGCATATACAAACTCTTCATTTTGACAGGCCTCAATTTCGGCTTGTATATCTAAATAGTTTTGCGCCGCCATTCGGCGACCTAATGTAGTTGAGCCATTAACTACATAAGGTAAATCAATTTGATATTTATTGAAAAAATAAGGAACGAGCGTTTTATAATCACTAACGTTCAAGCGATAAGGGTCATGTTTTTTTTCTTAAGAAACTGCTTTTTTGACGACATTCTTAAATGTGCTCATTAACAAACTTCTTCATTTTAAAAGAATAATATTAAGGATTTATTAACAAGGGTAGGCTTGATGGAATATAAGCGTAAGCAAAGTTTTCCTATGTTGGCTTGATTGCAGTTACCTATTGGCTTAGTAATTAAAATTGCCTGATTGTGGCTATGGAGAGGATATCAGGTCGCGCACGGAGGGCATTCGTAGTAGAAGCCAACGGTTTTTTCAGGATAATAAGGCGACCTTTATCAAACAGGACAATCTGATGGAAATTCAGCACATTAAGGAAGAGGTAAAATTATTTTTGTTCAATTTTTTAGAATTAAGGCGCTTGGTTATTCAGATAATATTTTTGATATAGGCGCAATGCACGAACCAGTATTCAAGGCTATTTATGCCTAGGCTGCTTATATTAAATTATCCAAATGAACCAAGGAAGAAATATTAAATAATGTGTTCTGGAAATCTTTCTTAAATCTTGGAGTGTTTACAACACGCATCAAATGTCGCCTCTTGTTCTTGAAATGCCGGATAAGCCTTTAGAGCCCACATTTCACCAACACAACCACCCCATGGTGGTGACAACGGCCAGTACTTCACCAGGCTCTGCTTCATTTGCTTCTAATGTCTTTACTTCATAGATGTATGAATAATTTTTGGTGAACCTCATACTGGATAACCAAGGACGTAGTGAAACAAAGTGCCCACAATAGTTGCAAACGGGTGATTGCTGTAGTGAATGAGCAACGGCTGGCTAATAACCTTGTTACGGATTAGGAGTGATTGATATAAGTATTGTGCTAAGATTATTAAATATAGTTTACGTTGCAAAATAAAATGGGCATTTATTTTTTACATCAAGTGGTTAGATAAACTATAAATTTAATAACTATGCTAAGGGATTTAGATGGTTACTAAGGCTAAAAGAAAACTCTGGACTAGAATCGCATTTTATTTCAGGGTGGCGGAGCGTTAGGCGCTTTTCAAGCTGGTGTTTTTGAGGCATTGCATAATGCCGGCTATCATTTCGATTGGGTTAGCGGTATATCCATTGGTGCAATTAATGCAGCAATTGTTGCCGGCAACAAACCAGAAAACCGTTTAGATAAACTGAAAGAATTTTGGCGAATAATCAGTACATCCGAGCCAAGCGAATGGTTTGATGTTTTCGGTACTGATGATTATATGAGAAATTTTTATAATCAATGGCATGCACAAGCCACATTACTTTTTGGTCAGCCGGGCTTTTTTCAACCTCGTTTTGTAAATCCCTATTTTCAGTTTCAGGCATCCCCTAAGGAAATTAGTTTTTATGATACTGCTAATCTTCGTGCGACGTTGGAAAAATTGATTGATTTTGATATTTTGAACAGTGGGAAGGTTCGTCTTACTTTATCTGCCGCAAGGGTAGACAATGGTGAACAAGTCCTTTTTGATACGAAGACTCATAAAATTTATCCTGAGCACATTATGGCCAGCGGTGCGTTGCCTCCTGGTTTCCCCGCGGTAGAAATTGATGGCGTTCTCTATTGGGATGGCGGAATAATCAATAATACTCCTCTCGAAGTGATATTGAATGATATACCTCGTACGAGTACTTTGTGTTTCATGGTTCAGCTGTTCGATGCTGAAGGTAATATACCTTCTAACCTGGATCAAGTATTGTTAAAGCATAAAGATATCAGTTATGCCAGTAATTATAAGCGTGTAATTCAATCATTTTGCGAAGCACATGATATGCGCCATGCTATTTCTGAACTATATGACATGCTTTCTGATGACATGAAAAAAATCCGAAGGCAATAGAGTTAAGAAAATTAGGCTGTAAAACTACCATGATTATGGTTCGTTTTCACCGTCACGGTCTACCTACTGATTTGTCTTCTAAGGATTATGCCTTTTCACCGATTGCTATCTCAGAAGGAATGGCCATGGGATTTCAACAAGCTACTGCTGCTTTAGAAAAGTCTCCGTGGATGAAGCCGTTACCACATGACGTTGGTGCTGTTTTGTATGATATGTCGCCGCATGCCCATGCGAAACAAATATTTTTTCACGAACGATAAAAGGCTTCAGACCCTACCAGCAAAGAAATTTATTAGTAAGATGTAGGTGATTTTTATAATTTACAAGGAGCTTATATGTGTACTGTAAGATGCATGTGGCATGGAGCTATTGCTGGAATTATCGCAGGTGTTGTGTTTACTTTTTTTAGTAATGGGAGGGATGCTTGAAACATTAGGAAGTATGATTAATATGCCGACCAAAGCTGGTGGTTTTTTAGTTCATGCAATCATGAGTATTGGCAGTGGTGTGGTTTTTGCCCTTATTCTGGATTGGTTGCTTCAGTCCTGGTCTTTGGCAGTCATTCTTGGGTTGTTATTCGGTTTTGCAATGTGGGTAGCAGGCCCTATGACCAATTCTCCCTTATCTTTCTTCAGGCGAACCTCTGTTTATTAAATGGACTATGGAAGGGTTTAAACAAAATTTACCTTCTTTGATGGGCCATTTGGTTTATGGGCTTGTTTTAGGAGTTGTTTATTTCGCTTTAAAACAACGGAATAAATAATTTGATGGCGGCAATTGTTTAGAAGTCAATCTTATAATTTTTGATTATAAGATTACATCCCTTTATAAGGAGTAAACAAGATGAGCTGGGAATTCTATCATCCGAGCCCAGTTAATTGACTACTTATTAATCTTTAATTCGCTGATAGAGTATCTGTATCTTTATGTAATGCAATAACATCAGGGGGAATTTTCTCCCAGAAATTGCCGCGAACTGCTTTATTATAACCAATCCGGAATAGCTCATTCATTCGCTGCTTATCAAACATCTCATCGGATTTGGAGACGTAATTTGCAGGCACATAAGTTAGATTAAAATCTACGCCTTGTAGCAAGGAACATAAATAAATGAAAATGACATCCGCGCTCCCTTGCGCCACGAGCACACTATCCAATGCTTGTCGGCCAATGGAAAGTAGTTTTGGTTTGATTATCTTATAAGGAAAACGATTTTGATTATTCCGGATAACAAATATTTTATATTAGGCTTCTGCTTTAATTTAAAATAGTTCCGTGCAGTATGAATATCAGAGCCTAAGCGACTTAAAAGACAGCAAAGGTTGTTGAGCCATCGACATGCATTTCATTATAGGATTTCCCTTGATAAACAACATCAAAATAGACAGGAGGCAACACAGCTGGAATACTTGCGGAAGCCAATAATACTTTTTTAAATAGAATTATTTTTTGGGATTCTGACTGGCAGCTAAACGAGTTAAATCCCATACCACTAATTTTCTAGAATAAAGATTGGTAGTACCGACATATAAACGTCTTCCTTGATAAAATCCCTTGGCGATATCATCCAGCAATTGAGGTGTAATGTAACGGTCTAACAAATTCTGTAATGGCTTATCCCCTTTTAGCGAGTCACCACCAGTGACAAGAGTCCATAAGATTGGTTTGTCTGTTATCACATCTTTAGAAGTGATCGTGGTATATACCTCTTTTAGAGGCTTATCGTATTTCGGTCCAGCAAATGCTAAAGGAGCAATTAATGCTCCAGTACTTATTCCAGTTACTGTCGTAAAAGAAGGACGTTTTCCAGATTTTGTCCAACCATTAAGAATGCCTGCACCAAAAGCACCATAATCTCCTCCACCAGAAATAATCAGCAGGCTAAAAAATTTTTTGGTGGAACATTGTATCTGGGTAATTTTTTGCTAATTGTTTTATCCGTTCAAGGGATTGCCTTTTGATTAGAGGGTTGGAAGAGTCGGTGAATTCGGTTCGAACACCAGGAAACTCCTTCATTTGTACAGAGCCTTCCAGCGCAGCAGGCACTGGATTCGTTTTATCAGCTATTTGACATCCACTCTGACTAAGGATTAAAAAATAACTAATATGATTTTTTCATCGAGCACTTAATCCTTGAATTTTATTAAATATTCCATTATAAAACGCTAGACATGTGTCAAAAATTAGAATTGTTTGCCAATTTTAATCCCATAAGCTATTTCATTAGGTGCATTTCTCACAATATCATAATTAACATGGGGAATACTTCGTTTCAATCTTGAACCCCCAAAATAAGTGATCTTGCTGAGTAGTCGTAGGGGTTCTCCACAACCCCCACACGTTAACCAAAAAATGTTTTTACTCCAATCATTACTGGTATGGATATTATTGACCCAGAATTACTGACACTAGCTTTTTGAATGGGGCGGATTGGTACTGTTTTATTGAATAGATTATGCCCCAACAAGCCATCACTTACCATAATTCCAATTTTAACAAATGCAGCAAGATTTTCTTTAACATTCATCATTAAACCCGTATAAATCCCGCCCGATAAGCTTGAACTGCTTTTGTAAAAAATAGCGCTTGAACTACCATCAAAAGTCACTAGAGTGCCGTCGAGCAAATCATTTGAAACAATAATTTCAGGCCTGAAGCTGATACCAAGTTTAGCGCCAACAAAGGGGTGAACAAAATAATCAAATATTTTTAAATGGTTATCAAAATAGTAGATGCTTTGTAGGTAACCCGAATAAGACTCATAGCTGCTATAGGTTTGATCAAAAAACCTATTGGAGTGTTACGACGATATCGCTGCCCATTTGCCCTGGTCCCCTCAAACTCTATACCCCATTCAAGATTGTTAGTGTACGCATAATTAATACCAAAACCATAAAAATAATGTGTTGAAAACAATTTATCAAAATAGTAATCATTTCCAGCACCAAGTACACCCGACAAGTTTAAATTCCCATTTATATCAATACCTGAAAAACGTAATACCGTGGATGGATCAGTAAATTTGGTATCAGCTATACCCCCACTAATTGATAAATTCCATTTTCCTTGTTGCAGGGGATGATGAGCGGTATCTCCAATTGTCCCCGCTTGAATACCATAGGAAAAAAGTAAGACTAATAATCCAGCTATTGCATTTTTCAGTGTCGATGGAAAAAACATAAACTCTCCTTGTAATCAAAAGATTATTTAAATCGCTGTCAAACAAGCGCTTAACTTGCAATTAAGATACAGAAAATTTTATTGCAAAATCTATGGGGTTCAGGCTTGAATTCAAGC